>CAYNAW010000043.1:0-10798 GCA_964395545.1 uncultured Candidatus Bathyarchaeia archaeon
CAGGAACCTCCATAAGCGGACCGACAACAGTTGCCAAAGCAGCACCGCTACCCACTCCGAACAAAGTTATGGCAACGGTTATTGCTATCTCAAAGTGGGTGCTGGAACCAATGATCGCGCTGACGACAGACGTTTCGTAGTTCCAGTTAGCAAGCCAACATATGCCAAGGAGTATCGGCAGCATGATGGCTTCGTGAAGGAATACTGGTATAGCAATTAGACCCACAATCCAAGGTTGCGCCAAGATGGTGTTTCCTTCGTAACTAAACATGACTATCAGGGTGCCAAGCAAAGCAATGATTGCCAACTTATTCATTACTCCAAGGTATGTCTTGTTATACCACCCCTCACCTCGTCTTTTCATAAACTCTCGCCTCAAGACAACACCTAAGACAATCGGGAGACCGACAAAAAGAGCCACGCTCAAAGCTATGTTTGTGATGATTTCGAACACATTAATGCCGGTCACACCTAACCAGAAAGCTGCAGAGGGTGCATACAAAATGACGATTGACACCGCGTTGATCGCCGTTATTATAAGTCCTTGAGCGATGTTCCCTTTGGCAAAATGAATCCAGAAAAGCACCATAGCCGTGCAAGGCGCTATTCCCAACAGAATTACTCCATGCGCGAATTCGGGATAGTTGCTCAGAAAAACGCTGGCTAACAGAACCATCATAGGAGGCGCTATGACCCAGTTGGCTATTAACGTGAGAATCATGGGCTTTGGAGCCTTTGCTGCCTTTTTTATATCACTGAACTTGATTGCCGCAACAGTGGGATACATCACCAGAAACAAGAATACGCCTATAGGAAGTGGCATGTAACCCAACTCTGCAATAGTTACGGATTCTAGTAGAGACACCAATTGAGGCACATAATTCCCCAGCAAAATTCCTACGATGATGCATACTACAATCCACAAAGTGAGATATTTCTCGAAAATTCCGAGCTTCGCTTTTTCCCTAGTGACTGGTTGGTCAGAGGTCAAAGGCATTCCTCTAGGTTGTTGATATCTATCGCACGATAAGCACACTTACAGGAGAGCCGTGGCTTAACCCGCTGGTGACGCTTCCTAGAAGGTGTGCACGAATAGCTCCCGTCCCCTTGCTTCCAACCACAATTAAGTCTGCCTTGTCTCTTTTCGCAGTCTCGAGTATGGCGCCCACCGTGTCAGGACTCAGAACAGAGACAAGTTCAGATTTGACTTCTCCATCCTGAGAGATAACTCGCGCTCTTTCTAAAACTCTCTGACTTGAATCGTGACCGAAGGGCTCATTATAAACGTTTATGACACTCATTTCAGCGGAAAACCTTTCTGCAATCTCTATTGCTTGCTTTAAGGCTCTTTCCGCATATTCTGAACCGTCGACACCGACCAGTATTTTCTTCCACATCAACTTATTGCTCAAATCTTTCGCCGTTCCACCCGTTGTGAGGGTTTTGAATCCAAATATTTAAATCTATCAATTTAAATCTTTTCCTTTCGCCTTCGTAAAGACCGTAGTCTTTTGTGTGTACTGAAGAAGGGGTATCTATTGTGGCCTTAAATGGGGAAACTCGAGGAAGTGGAAGAGACTCTTAGTTAATTCTGGTTTCGCAACGCTGTAGAATACCCATTTTCCATCTTTTCTATCCTCTACAAGCCCCGCGTTTTGCAGTATGTTCAAGTGGTGAGACGCCGTCGGTTGAGTCAAGCCCAATGCAATTGTGAGCTCGCAGACACACATCTCTCTGACGCTGAGAAGCATTAACACTTTCAGCCTTGTTTCATTGGCGAGGGCTTTAAGCAGGCGGCTCTTCTTCCGAAGCATACCCGAGTCTGCCAACCTTCCGGTAAGTTTCGTCAATTCGCTTGCATACTCCTCCAGGTTTTCTGACGGGCGAAGCCCTGAACAGATAAGTCTCTCAAGCCTCTTGTCAGTTTTCTTGCTTTGCTTGGTTAACGGCATCCTTCACACTTTGAACTTCGTATCTAATATAGGTCTCCGAAACAGATTTAAATATTTTGATTTATAGGGTCTGTCGGACACGGTGGAGTTACAATTCGATATTTTTAAATATATCGATTTAGACATTCAATAACCAAACAACTCAGATTAGGAGGCTAATCCGTATGGCTAGAGACGAGTCACCTCAGAAAGAATGCGCATGCACTCAGAGGCTCAGAGACATATTGCGTGCTGCCCAGCCAGCCAAGGAATCATCCCTGACAAAAATAACGTGCGCTGGTTGCAGGAAAGTGTTTTGGGCTAACTTTGAAAGGGAATACTGCTTTGACTGTGAAGCCAAAAGGAGGAAATAGCGTTGGAAGATGACAAAATCGGCTTCATCTTCTGCGTCTGCACCGGAAAATGCCCCGGCTTCGCACAGTTGGACATATGGGACTTCATCAACATCATCCGTACCGAATATCCTGTGGAGTACGGCTTTGTTCATCCCATGCTATGCGACGAAGATGGCGAACGATTTTTGGCCGACTTTCTCCAGAAAGGAAGACGGTACATCGTTGCTGGCTGCGCTCCTGTGATGCAGAAGAAGCTTTTTAGAGACGCTTTCGAGAAGGCAGGTTTGGACATCAACAGAGACCTAATTCCATTAGACGTGAGGAACATGAAACTCGAGGAAGCCTTGAACGTGGTTAGGACTGCTCTAAGGGAGACGGGGAAAGATGTCTGAAGAAACCTACATGGGAGTCCCCCGAAGCGAAATATCTTGGCACCCACACATCGACTACGAAAAGTGCAATCTCTGTGACGGCGAGCCGCAATGCTTGAAGTTTTGTCCTCACAGAGTATACGCCGTGACTGGGCAACCACAGAAATTGGTGGTTGAGAACCCGAATAACTGCGTAGTTTTCTGCCGGGCCTGCAAAAAAGTCTGCGCGCCTGACGCGTTGCGTTTTCCAGAGAAGAAAGAAGTTTTGGCTTCGATCAAGAAACTGAGAGGTTACTGAAGGGACACGCATGTCAGACGATGGAAAAGTGTTCGTGATCCCATGCAGCGGAATCGGAAAAGCCTTGGGAACAGTGGGAAGGACGGCTATGTACGAAGTAATCGAGAAATTGCGACCGAATGAAGCCACCACCGTATGCCTGCCTTTGCTGACTGTCGGCGATGAGACCATTTTAGGACTTGTACGAAACAATCCCTGCATATCGATAGACGGATGTCCAGCTCAATGTGCACGAAAGAACATAGAAGCATCGAAAGGCAAGCTAGCAGCCAGGTTCATGGTTACTGACACGCTGCGCGAAAACAAGCGCCTGAAGCCCGAGGCCGTCACTGAACTAGGTTCCAACGGGTTAGAGCTTGCCAGCATTTTAGCCCAGAAAATCGCTGAGAAGATCGACGAAATAAACTGCAGGTGATAACCATGACTATCGTGAAGGACAAGGTCGGAATCGTATCATGCAGTGGCGAGGACTTGCCCGAGGGCACGATTTCTCGCATTGCCACTCGAATCGTCCTGGAGAAACTGAGGCCAGATGACACTGTGACAATATGCCTTCCTCTGTTTCTGGCCGGAAGCGAGGATGAAAGAGCCTTCGCCAGAGTGTTTCCAACCATCGCAGTCGATGGGTGCGACCGAAGATGCGCTGAAGTTGGAACAAGGAAGTACAGCGGTAAACCAGTTGCAACGATTGTTGTCTCAGAAATCATGAAGAAGTATCCCCGATTGAAGGCGAAATCAAGGGACAAACTCAGCGCTGAGGAAAAGGGACTCGCCCTCAAAGTGGCTGAGGAAATCGCGGCCGAGGTGGATAAGGTCTTAGGAAGAGAAGGGGGGAAGGTAGCCAGAGATGAGTGAAGAAAGAAGAGTCGTAGTTGTTGCGTGCGCCGGAATGGACAAGCCGCTGGGCTCAGTGGCTCGTGCTTCTGCTTTCAAGGTAGTTGGAAATTTGAAACCGGATTCTGCGGCATTAGTTTGCATTCCCCCTCTTGTCGCTGGCGTCACTCCTCATCAGGAATTGATTAAGAAGTATCCAGTGATTACGGTGGATGGGTGTTCTGAACGCTGCGCTACAAGGATAGTCGCAAAAAGCGGCGGACGAATAAAGGGCAGAATCTTGGTTCCTCAGAGTGCCCAGAAATTTGGGCTGAAACCAAAAGCCGCTGCAGACATCGGTGTTGAGGGTGAGAAGCTGGCAGCAAAAATTGCTGAAGAAACGGCTCTCCTGATCGACAAGATTCTGGGGAGTGCATGAGTGGCGAATCGGGATTTTTTCGAGCTCAAGGTCCTCAAATGGACTTTTCGGGTGCCCAAAGACTTGCTATACAACGAAAATGACTGCTGGGTGAGAATCGAGGGCGATAAGGCTCGAGTAGGAATTACGGATTTTCTCCAAAGCATGGCGACTGACATAATCTTCGTTGAATGCAAAGACGTGGGCATGAAAATTGACCAGTTGGATGAAGTGGCCTCGTTCGAGTCATCAAAGACCATTCTTGACTTGATTTCACCTGTGAGCGGCGTGATAATCGAAGTTAACGAAAAACTGTCAGAAAGACCCGAACTAGTGAACCAAGACCCGTATGGCGGGGGTTGGTTCGCGGTTCTGCAGCTCAACGATCTTGAGAGCGACCGCGAGAACCTTCTGGATGCAGGAAAATACTTTGACGTACTCAAGCGAAAAGTCGAAGCAGAGAAGGAAAAGCTTGGAAAGAAGGAGATGATTTAGACGAACACTTCGGAAGCCGCCAAAGAGATGAGGTCAATCCTCCAATTGGAAGACCCGCCTATAGGTGTCAAATTGCTCAAACCATCTGAAAACACTGCGTCGCGCATTAGGTTGATCGACAAAAAGTCTAGGTACTGCCAATTCTTGATGCGCGCTCGCCACGGTGAAACACTCCTCCTGACTCCTGAGAAGCTTGCTTGCCCAGCAGCCTACGCAGCGTTTGGCTTCGGTCCTTTGCCTGGAAAAATCTCCGGCGGCGAAATGCTTCACTTCCTAGGCTTGTACCAGACGAAGGACGCGGCTGCAAACACTATGGCTACGATGCCGAGGTTGAAGCCCGGCTCAATTTCCGCAATCGTTGCAGGACCTCTTGAGGATTTCACCCTACAACCTGACCTCGTTGTTGTCGAAGGATTTCCCGAACAGATCATGTGGCTTTGCTTAGCAAGGACGTTCAGAACGGGAGGACGACTGAACTTCAGCTCGTCAATCTTTCAATGCTGCTGTGTTGACGTGACTGTTGTCCCATACATGACGAAGGAAGTGAACATAAGCCCTGGCTGCTATGGAACGCGTGAGGCAACAGATGTGCCCCTTAACCACATGTTCATGGGCATTCCGATGGTGATGCTCGAGCATATTGTTCATGGCTTGAAGGCGCTCTCAGAGAAAGCCATGATTCGGGCTCGAGAGAAGGGTGTCTATACCTTATACAGCCAGCAAGAGCCTCGGAAGGAGATGGGATGAACTATGGAAGCGCATCTCGATACACTTCGCAAGAAATACCATGATGCCAAACGTGCAGAAAGCGATGTGGACCTACTAGCATTAAAGTCGGACATCGAGTCACATATACGAAGATTGCAAGGCACGGATGAAAAGAACGATGATTTGCTTGCAGAAGCGCAGGACATGCTAATCGATCTGACGAAGACCATTGAAGAAGGACATTGCCACCCGTTCAAACCCAAAAAGCTCTAACCTGGTGGAAAAGATTGCCCAAAAAGAAAAAGAAGAGCTGGAAGGAACGACAACGCGAGAAACAGGTGAAACAACAGAGAGCTCAGGAGGCATATCAAAGACAATCGGAGGCCAAAATAAAGGCGAGAAAATGGCCTAAAGGCAAAATAATCGTTGGACTATCCCTTGTTGCCCTCATACTTGTTTCATACTCTGCTTGGCAATACTACATCCAACTTCCTCCAGCAATCGGTGGCGATACAAGCAACAATGCTCCCCCTCCAGGATTAGCACCCAACTTCTCATTCAGCGACATAAACGGCACCAAATTCTCCCTAAACCAGTTCACTGGACGAGTGATTGCAGTCCATTTTATGGCAGTAGGTTGCAGCGGACAGATATACCCCATAAATGACAACCAGCTGAAGCAGCTAAGGCTGGCCTGCGGAGATCACTGCAGTGATAACCCTGTGACTATGGTCACAGTTGCGGTCGCAACTTGTCCCAACAGCGGCATAGCAACAATCCGACTAACCTATGGTATCACGTGGGTGTTGGGAAATGATTACGCCGACGGAAAAATGGACATCGTAGAGGCTTACAAATCATATAGTATCAAAGACGGGACAATCCTTCTTATTGACAAGACATTCAACGTAAACAAAGTGTATAACGAGGCAATAACCGCTGAAACGTTCTCTTCAAAAATAAACCAACTCGTGGGAGCATAACCATAATGCTTGAAGAATTCCTTGGGCTGTTCATTCTAGGTATTGTAACCTTCCTCTCACCATGTTCCATCGCCTTAATCTCAGTCTACCTAACATACGCCGTAGGTGTCAGCAAGAGCATACGAAGAGGCTTCATAATCGGCTGCAGCTTTGCATTAGCCATGTGCCTTGTTTTCTTCTTCCTCGGATACATCGTGTCTTCTCTAATCGCCATAGACCCCGCAAGCTACCGCCTTTTCTTCGGCGTCGCTGGCATTCTCCTCATATTGTTTGGAATGAACAACTTAGGCCTCTTCAAGAAAATCGATGCTACTGCTCACTTCAGCCAATCCTTTACGGAAAAAGCTAACGCTCTGCGGCTGAACGCTTTGACGCAGTTCTCCAAATATAACTATGCGTTGGGTTCCTTTCTCTTTGGAGCTGTCATCTCTCTAGCTCTCGGACCATGTTCATTGTCACTAGTTTTACCCGCCATATTGCTAACGATGTTCAGCGCATCAACCCCAGTCCACGGGGGTCTATTGCTACTGACCTTTGGCTTGGGGCATTCATTGCCAGTCATCTTCCTAAGTGGCTTGTTGGCGACGGCTCGGAAGCTTGCCAGTGAGAAAACCGCTATGGCTGGTGAATGGCTGGCAAGAATCTTTGGAGTGGCCTTTCTTGTAGTCGGCGCGGTTATGATAGTCTATACTTTGGCAGGTTGGTAAATTGAAGAAAAGCAAGGTGAAAATTGAAGTATTTGTGCCTCTGGGCTCCTGTGTGTGCAGCTTTGCTCCAATCCTAGAAAGAGTGGGGCGCGCAGCTTCGGAGGTTAAGGATTTCGTGGAAGTTCAGATGAAATCCACAAAGTCACCAGAAGCAAATAAATATGGAATACAGGGCATTCACGTAGTAGTAGATGGGCAGGTAAAACTCCCTGCCAATTTCGACGAACAAGAGCTCAAGGATTTGATTCTAAGAAAGGTGAATGAACATGCCTGATGTTGAAAATTCGCCCAAAGGCGTTTGGCACGGAGTTCCACGGGAACAAATCGTATGGCATCCTACGGTTGAACATGAGCTATGCATAGGGTGTGGACTATGTGTACTCGGCTGCGGCGCCAACGTCTACGCTTTCGACTATGAAAGGAGCAAGCCAATAGTAATCGCGCCGTCAGAATGCAAAGTGGGATGCGTAACCTGCGCAAACACGTGTCCGGTGCACGCCATAGGCTTTCCACCGCTTTCCTACCTGCACAAAACAATAAAGACGAAAAACGTTTTAGCCACAAGTAGAAATGAGCTCAAGGAAAAGAAAGAACAAGTAGCCTACAAGAAGAAACGCATGCGGGGACTCGAGGAAGAGGAATCATGAAGAAAGTTCTTTTTGTTTGTGTCGAAAATGCCGGTAGAAGCCAGATGGCAGAAGCATTCGCAGAACACTATGGCAAAGGTAAAATCGAGGCTAGAAGCGCCGGCACCATGCCATCCAATGAGGTTAATCCGGTGGTTGTTCAGGCTATGCGAGAGAAAGGAATCGACGTATCGAAAAACAAGCCACAACGCCTTGACACAAAGATGGTTCAAGAAGCAGACATGGTCATAGTGATGGGGTGCGGCGCTCAAGGATTTTGTCCAGCACCGCTACTCAAGAAGGTTGTAGATTGGGAACTCGAAGACCCGAAGGACAAGCCTCTTGAAAAAATTAGAGAAATCAGAGATGAGATAGAAGAGAGGGTGAAGAGACTCGTCAACGAACTTGCCTGATGCTCGTGAGCAAAAAGGGCTGCTATGTTTTCAGCGTGTTCCGAATTGTGTTGAAACATGGTTAGCATAGAAAGTATCAGGAGCCTCTCTATTCGTCCCCTTATCTCTTGCTCATCTATGGTGTCATTTTGGAATCGGATTATCTTAGTTGTCAATGTGCCTCTTGTATTCCAAGAATGCTTAGCTGTTCGCTGCTTCTTATTCCGCGTGCGACATTGGCAGGAGCGAAGATCATTGAACCAGCGTTCAATTTCATCTGTTTGTCGCCCACCGTGAAAGTGCCTTGTCCCTCTATCACATAGAAGCAAATGTCATAAGGCTCTGGGCGAGGAGGAATCTCCTGTCCAGTTTCAAGACAGACAAGCACGATGTTGAACATCTTTGTTGTGCAGACGTCTTTCTTAACCCTTCGAGTCTTGGAGAACTCGGTCATTCTAGTTAAATCCCACATTTGCGACTTCAACACATCACCTCCTTCAAGTCAACTGTTTCAAGGAGCCAGCAAAAAACTTGCCGTTGCACACGCGCACACAGTTGTCTCGCTTAAATCTCTCACTTGATCAACGAGCATGACGAGTTTGGGTAGAACGGAATATCGGTTTAGACTGTCATGTTTTGGTCACAAGTCTCTTTAGTTAAAGGGGACCTCGGTAGTATTTCGTTGCTGGGCAGCCTAGACACTTCTTCTCCCGATAACGTGCGCACTTCCCGCAGTTTATTCCGCAAGGTGCATCGTCATCTTCTTTAGTTGCGTCAATCATGATCGGCAGATACTTTGGGACTGCTGGCGCTTCAGCTATCGTGGCTTCGGAGCGTCTGATACCCCGTTGGGCTCTTGCAGAACACACTTCGACTATGGCATTTAACGTGTCAGCATCTTCCGCCACCATTATAGTCATCAAATTGTAAGCCCCCGTTGTTGTGGTTAGAAACACGATTCTTGGACACTTGGAAAACATCTTTACAAGCTCTCGGAGACGTTCAGGCGTTTCCACCTCAGCGTTCACGATGGCAAGACGGAGGCCGAGTGCCTCTGCGTGAAACCCCACAGAAACCTTGACCAATTTTTCGCAGAGATTTTGCAGTCTTTTTCTCACACCCACATGGGAGATCCCCACTTTTTTGCCTATTTCAGAAAGGGATGCTCGTCCGTCATTTTGTAGAATAGATATTATTTTTCGGTCCAGTCTGTCCATTGCCAGTCCTATGGTTACAATCTGTAACAGAAAGTATAAATATGTTTCCATTTTGTAACTACTTGGGAGTGCCGCAGATGAAAGAAATCAACGTTGAAGTCATCGGGGTAGATCCGCCATGCGCTCGATGCAAGAAGACCAAAGAAAACGCCCAAAAAGCAGCTGCAAAGATAGAATCTGAAAACGTGAAAGTTGAAATTGTTACGCGAACCGCGGCTGCAAAGGAAACAATAGCAAAATACGGAGTCGTGGTGCCACCGGCAATCGCCATAAACGGCGTATTGAAACTCATGGGTAAAGAACCGGACACAGGCGTCATCGAAAGACTGCTTCGCAAAGAACTGTGAGGAGAAACCCATTGGACAAGAAACAAGTCCTTAAAGTAGCTTTGATGCTTGCTTTCATCCTTTTCTTTGTAGTCATGTTGATCAGGGCAGTCGTGATGGCTTACAGTCTCACGCCGACTTCCACAGCCGAAGACCTGCAAGGCCTGCCGCTCTGGCAGATACCCCTAGTGTACATTTGGGATTATGCGCAGCACGGGTGGGTATGCCTCGGCTTTGCGTTTACGATCTCTGGCTTGTTCGCAGAGTTTATCCCCAAGAGTTTCATGCTCAAGTACATGAGCAGCGGAAAACCCATCGCGTACGTAATCGCCACGATGGTCGCGCCTCTTTTCTGTGTGTGCTCCTGCACTATGGTGCCACTCTTTTCGGGTCTAATTTTCGCTGGGGGCGGGATTGGTCCAGCCTTGACTTTTCTCCTGGTGGCTCCTGCCAATAATCTCCTATCAGACATAGTGACTATTCAGGTTCTTGGCTGGCAAATCGCGCTTGCAGACATTGTCGCGGCTGGAATAAGCGCGGTCGTTATCGGATTTTTGGTTTCCAAAACGCCGTGGGGAAAGAAGTTTGATACGAAGAGCCAAACAATTCAGGCGCATGCTGCAGCTGTGGAACTTGTTGAGCAGCCGTTGGATGAGCGTCTCTGGAGCGCGTTGAAGTTTGGCGGGTATCTCGCAAAACGGATTGTTCCCGTTTTTGTTTTGGGGCTTGTTGCTGTGAGTTATTTTCAGGCGTTCTTTCCTTCGGAGCTAGTGGAGACCTATTTGACCGGCGCAATGGGTGTCGTGTATGCTGCAGCATTGGCTGGTCCCCTTTATACACCAACATTGATAGAGGTAGCAATGGGTAAGGCGCTGGTTAATTTGGGAATGGGACCCGGAGCAACGTTGGCGTGGTTGATGGGGCAGCCTTATGATGTGCCTAATGTTCTCTCAGCCTCCAGGATTGTGGGATGGAAGATTGTGATCACGTATGCGGTTTTAGCCTTCCTCGCTGCTGTCTTTTCTGGATTGATCTACGGCTTACTGGTAGGTGGGCTGTAAGCAAGAGCCGTAAATGGTTTATGAAGAGTCTTTGCTCGCCCCCCGCGCTTCCCTTCTACGGATTTGGGGTGACAGCGTAGCTCGTACCCTGGCCCC
>CAYNAW010000044.1:0-10672 GCA_964395545.1 uncultured Candidatus Bathyarchaeia archaeon
TCCGGCTTCGGCGTCACCAGGACCACCTCTCGTATCGGAACAAGAAAAAGGGGGGGTGTGCGGGCGACATCTCCCCCCAGGGGCGCAACAGATTTATTACTTAACTGTGTATAGCGATAGTCAAAACAGGAGTTGTCACTGTGGGTTTGATATCGAGGCTTAAGATAGAGTCCAAGGGCATGTTCATTTTTGCCCTTTTCTACCTAGTGGCAGCAGCCGCAAACATCATCGTCCTCGGAATGTATGAGGCACGTCTTTTTCACGTAGGCTTGGTGGCAATCCTCAGCTTGCTGGCTGCCTTCGGGCTGATTCGGCTGAACCGTTGGTCGCTCTGGTTTGTGATAGGCTTATTCTTCATCGTCACAACCTACGGTGCCATCATGCTTAGCATGGTGGTGAGTAGCTACGGAGGCGGCTCGGACATCCTCGCTATCGCCGCGTGGGTGGCGTATCTGATACTCACGTGGGTAGCCACGGTGTACGTCGCTGCAAAGCGCGAGAACCTCAGGTAGCTCTTAGTCGACCGGCGCTTTGAACAAGACAACTGTTACCTCTTCGCCTTCGTCCACGAACTGCTGTGTCTCCTTCAACTCCACGTAGCCGTCAGCCTTCGCCAGTGTGGTTATGGCGCCCGACTCGCCCTTGGGAACTTGCGAAGCCAACAGGTGTCCCGCAGAGTCGCGAGTGAGGGTAACCATCACGAAAGTGCGCCGCCCCCGTGCCGAGAACAGCTTCTCCTTTGATGAGGCCTTAACGGTCATGGGTGCCGGCTCTTCCCTCCTCCCAGCCATTGTGAGCACAAGGGGGCGCACCAGCAGATGGAACATCAGAAGCGACGAGGTAGGGTGACCTGGAAGAGAAAAAACGGGCTTACCGCCTACTATGGCTACCGCAACGGGCTTCCCAGGCTTAATGGTCACGCCGTGAACTAATACGCCGGGCTTCCCAAGTTCGCTAAGCACTTGCGGGAGCACGTCTTTGGGCCCCACTGAGACCCCGCCAGAAGTCAGGACGATCTCGGCTTTCCTCAAGGCTTTCTTCAGCGTCGCCTTCAGCAATTCCACATCGTCGTCTTTGACGATTCCAAACCCGAGGGGCTGTCCCCCGCACTCTAGAGTAGCAGCCGTCAACGTGTAGGTGTTAATGTCATAAACCTTCCCCGCAGGTAACGGCTGGCCCGGCTCAACTATCTCCGCGCCTGTGGAGACTATCGCAACCCTCGGACGCTTGACCACCCGTGCCTCCGCGAACCCTAAGGCGGCTAAGACTCCTAACTCCCGCGAGGCCACGATGTCACCCCGTTTCAACACGACCTCATTCTTGTGAATATCTGACCCCTTTGGCATCACGTTTTCGCCCCTCCCAACCGCCTTGTAGATGAGTATCTTCCCAGCTTTCTCTGAGGCGTCCTCCATCATAACCACCCCGTCAGCGCCACAGGGCAGGGGTGCTCCCGTGACAATCTCGACCGTCTCGCCCCTTTTCACCGTTACGTTGGAGACTGCTCCAACAGCTACGCTTCCAACAATCTTCAAGGCTACTGGCTTGTTTTCCTCAGCGCCGAACGTGTCTGCAGCTTTGACTGCATAGCCGTCCACCGTTGAGCGATTGAAAGGCGGAACGTCAATGGGAGAAACCACATCTTCGGCCAGCACACGTCCTGCAGCCTCCAGAAGCGGCACTTCTTCAGGGCCCCGCGGCTTGGGAGAAAACGCTTCTGCAATCCTGCTCTTTGCCTCCTCCAAACTCAACAGTTTCCTAAACATGCTTACACCTCTAACCTTCATTCTAAAAGGTGAACGGTGACCACCTCGTCCTTTCTCAAGCCTTCCCTGTCTTCGGGTATAATGGCGTAGCCGTTAGCCTTCGTCAGAGTCGAGATTACACCCGACCCTTTGACACTGACGGGCTCAGCGAACAACCCGCCATCCTTCTCAACCACTTTCACTCTCAAAAAGACACGGCGTCCCAAGACTCCTGCAACGTTTCGCGTCAGCCGCGCCTTCAGCTTAACTCTTTCTCCCTCGCGTACCCCCAGCAACCTCTTGATGAGAGGACGTGCAAACATCTCAAAGCCCACAGCCGCGGCGACTGGGTTCCCAGACAGGATCAACACGGGTTTTCCATGCACAACAGCAAGAGCAGTGGGCATGCCTGGACGCATGGCAACTCCGTGGACGATAACGCTGCGGGGCTGTAAGTTCTCGACGGCTTTTGGCACAAGGTCGAAGGCGCCTACACTCGTCCCGCCTGTCGTGACCACGAGGTCTGCCCTTTCTAAGCCCCGGCGGACTTTTGCCTCAATCTCATGTTCATCGTCTTTCGCTATGCCCAAGCTGACGGCTTCGGCACCCGCTTCAGAACACATGCCTGACAAGACTATGCTGTTTGCCTCGATGATTCTGTCCGGCTTCAACGGTTCGCTAAGGCTTGCCAACTCGTCTCCGGTGGCAAGTACCGCAATCTTCGGTTTCCTCACGACTTTGACCTTGCCGATGCCCAGTGACGCTAACAGGCCGAGCTGGAAAGGGCTCAGTTTCGTTCCCGCCTTGACTGCTATTTGGCCTTTCTTCGCGTCTTCTCCCTTCAAGGACACGTTGGCGCCGGGAATCAGGGAAGTGTGAACCTCGATTTCTCCATCTTTCTTCTTCGCGTATTCCAACATCACCACCGAGTCGGCGCCTCGTGGAATTGGGTGGCCAGTCCAAACAGCCTTGGTTTCGCCGACTGCAACTGTTCTCTTCTGAACGAGCTTGAGGCTTCTGGGCCTGAATTGGGTGGCTTCGCACGTGTCTTTTGCTCTCAGTGCATACCCATCGACGGCTGAGCGGTTGAAAGGCGGGAGGTCTCTGGGTGCCGCGATGTCTTCCGCCGTGATTCGTCCAACCGCTTCCTTCAACGGGATGAACGCGGAAGCAAGTCTTTGGGGGTTGAGGGCTTGAAAAAACTTCCGCGTGGCATCGTCGACCTGGGTGAGCTCTTTAAACCCTTTTAGTCGGACCAATCGAGTGCACCAATTCATTGCAGCGGGGCTTTACAGAAAAACTTATCGTAGAACCGCGAGCTTGTCAGCCATCCTACGGTAGATGACGTCGCGCATTTTTTTGGCGTCTTCGTCGGTGAAAGGGGTTTCGCTGATGATGACGGGGGTCAAGCCTTGGTCGACGATGATTTCTGCGAGTGGTTCGAATTTCGGTCCATAGCCTAGCGCCTCTAAAGGGTGGTGTCGTCTTTCTCCCCTGAAAGTGTATTCTATATGTGAGAAGTGGCAGTGGAGGTTCTTGGCGGCTTCTGTTCCAAGGCGCTTCTCGACTGTCTCGACGACTTTTTGAAAGTCATCGGCGGTTCTCAGGCTGCCTCTCTGTCTCGCGTGGAGATGTGCCCAGTCGATAACGGGCTGCGTTTGTTCTACGCTTTCGCATATAGTTACGATTTCCTCTAGGCTTCCGAGTTGGGAGAGTTTGCCCGAGGTTTCGGGTCCTAGGTTGGCTTCGACGCCTGTCTGCCGCATGATTTCCACGACTTTGCCAAGTGCTTTTTTGCAGTCTTGCAGGTCTTTCGTGTGTGATTGTTTTCGGGTGTAGTAGCCTGGGTGAAAGGCTATAGTGTGTGCTTGCATCCATTTCGCTGCCTGAGCGGTGGCTAAGAGGCGTTTCTTGCTTGCTTCAACGGTTTCAGGGCTGCTGAGGAGGTTGATGTAGTATGAACTGTGCATCGTTAGCCACACGTCGTGTTTTGCGGCGTTGGCGCCCAGCTTGTTGGCTTCTTCGTGGTTGATTTGGGGTTTCTGTCCCCATCGTACAGCTTCGTATTCGAGCGCGTCTAAGCCTTCGTCTCTGAGAAAACTTGGGAGTTCGCTCGTGGGTGCCTTCAGCTGCTTGAAGTTGTATGGGATTCCTGCGGGTCCGAACCGTGGTCTGTCGGGCATCCTGGTTTACCGTCTGTAGCGTCGGGTTCTGGCGTACCAACTGTAGAGGAGGATGGCCATGGCTGTTATCCAGATTGCTGAGTTTTGGATGACGAGGTACTTTTCGAATGGGCTGAGCGGGACGAGTCCGCTTGTTATTGAGGAGGCAACACCTTCGAGACTGTTGTGGAAGGCTGGGGAGGCTGAAATGAGTGCGTCGTTTATCGCAGCTGCTAGCCCACCTAGGGGGGGTATGGCGTTGGCTATGTCTTGGGAGGCTTGGATGGTGGTGAGGACGAAGTCGTAGAAAGCTGTATTCTCCTTGTATAGGTTGAGTGTGATTGTTGGGACGAGTTTTGGGTAGGCAGCCACGGTCACTAGTATTGCCAGGATCAGGAAAGTCGCTGCAACCGTGACGGCGGCTCTTATGATGGGTTTCGCGGGGCTTATTCGCCGTCGGAGGCCGGCGACTGGTCGGGCAGTGAGGATGCGTTGTTTCACTCGTCGCGTTCCTCGCTGGAGTTTTCTGGCAAGCTGCCGCAGGGCTTTCAGTCGTGTGGGTTTCTGGCGTGTTGGCTGTGGTGGGGGTTTCTTTGGCGGAGTTTTTGGCGGGAGGGTGGTTGTGTGCGTGGTGAGGTGAATGAAGCTTGCGGTGAGGGTGAGTATGGCTGTGGCTGGTATGATGTGGTAGATGAGGCTGATGGGGATGTTTGTAGCCGGTATCGTGATGGCAGTGGGGTCGGGTGTGGCTGCTACGTTGGTCAGGACGATGGCGAGGTATTGGGTCATGAGAGTGACGGCTGCGAACGTGAGAATGGTCAGAAGGTTCTTGCGGGTTGTCCAGCGAAGTATTGGTTTTCTAAGTGGTTGAGCTATCATCGGTCTGTCACTTGCTTCATGTTAAGGAGATTGCGTAGTATGGGAGTCGGGGTGAAATATCAACTTTGCCGTCTGGGTTCGGGCGAATGTGTGTTTTCTTTGGGCGTTTTCTAGACCGTGCCGTTAGCTGCGAGCCATTGTCAGCTGTGCTGTTATAGGGTGTCGAATTGCACGTTCGTGTCCGTGTTCATGGTGATGAGCGCGCAGTTTCCATGCCGAGCTGGTCCAGGGTTAACTGTTAAGGTTGAGTTTACCTTGTCCACGCCTCTAGCTTCATGGATATGCCCGCAAATGCACAGATCAGGACGTGTCTTCTCGATGAATTCTCTTACGCTGTAGCTTCCCACGTGGTCGCCCGTGAATGCGACATCAACTTTCGTGCCCCGCGGGGGAGAATGGGAGACGAGCACCGTGCTGCCCTTTGCTGGGCACTCCTGGTGTGCCCGCTCGAGGATAATGGCTATCTGGGTTTCCTGGAGTTCGAAGGGCGTGTCGAAGGGGCTGGGCGACGAGCCTCCTACTCCGAGGAAGTTGATGTTGCCGACTTGCCTGCACTTGCCGTGAATGGACTCGACAGCGTCAGTCTTCTCGTCTGCCAGCGTGGGTGGGTCGCAGTTGCCCGGCACGAAGAGGATGGGCGTCTGTGCCTCGGCTAGGAGCGTGAGGAGCTGTTTTGCCGTTTGAAAAGTGCCGAAGTGGGTGATGTCCCCGCATGAGACTATCAAGTCTGCTTTCAGCAGCCTCGCTTTTTGTGCAGCCTTACGGATTGCTTCAATATTTCCGTGGAAATCCGTAGTGGCCAAGATTCTCATGCGGTGCATCCGTCCTGCCACCAGATAGAAAAACCGGGGTCTTTAAAGCTTTTAACACTGAGCCCGCATAATCAAGGCGGATGGCACCATGAAGAAACGGCTGACTTACGCCGAGTCAGGCGTGGATAGAGAGCTGAGGTCTAAAGCTAAGACCGCGCTGCGGATGCTGGAGCAGACCTACAGGTTCAGCCCTCGAATGCTGCGGCTTCCGTACGGCAACGTTTTCGCCTTCGGAGACCGTTACCTCGACCTCGCCATAGAAGGAGTCGGAACTAAAGTGCTCTTGGCCCAGTTGGCAGAAAAGTACGACACGATCGGCGTAGACGGCGTTGCGATGGCAGTAAACGATGTCATACGTTCGGGGGCTAAGCCCCTCGCCGTAGCCGACAACATCCACGCACACGTGTCAGACCCGCGCTTGGTGAAAGGGTGGTTGAAGGGCGTGGTGAAAGGCGCAGCGGAGAGCCGGTGCGTCGTGGCGGGAGGCGAGATCGGAGACGTGTCCGAAGTGATAAGAGGCGTGGAGCAGGGCAAGGGCTTCGACATGGTGGTCTCCTGCATAGGCGAAGCCGACGAAGACGACATCATACGGGGCAACGACATAAAACCCGGAGACGATGTGATAGGACTTCGAAGCTCAGGCGTCCACAGTAACGGCATAACGCTAGCACGAAAAGCCTTATTCAAGACGTGGGGGGGCAAGTTTGACGCCCATGATATTCCGGATGGGCTGGATAGAGAACTCATCCTCGAAGCTTTGGAGCCCACGAGAATCTACGTAAAACCGTTGCTGAGAGTCGCCCGGAGACACCAAGTCAAAGGTGCAGTCCACATAACTGGAGACGCCTACCAAAAATTTAGCAGACTCATGATGTTCTCGAAGGCAGTGGGCTTCGAGTTCAACAACTTCACACCCCAACCGATCTTCAGGCTTATACAAGACTCGGGCGGTGTCTCGGATGACGAGATGTTGAGGACGTTCAATATGGGATGGGGCTTCGCAATAGTAGTTGACCGCCGCGAAAGAGACGACGTGTTGGACACTTTGGAAAAGGGCAGAGGTGGGGCCGAGGTTATCGGCGAGGCAACCTCGACTAAGCGGATAGTGGCCCGTTATAAGAAGAAGAGAATCGTGCTCTGGTAGTTTTTTATACTTTCATTTAAATTTAGCTGTGCATAAGGCTTAAATTTTTAACTTTTTAATCACAACCCATGCTCTACAGAGCCAGAGTGGAAGTAAGCCTCAAGCCGGGGCACTCGGACCCAGAAGGAGAAACCGCTGCACGCTCCTTAAGAGAACTCACGTACCCAGTCAAGACTGTGGGGGTAAGCAAGACGTACACCGTCATCTTGGAGGCCGCCTCGAAGAAGGAAGCAGAGGCACACGTGGACGAGATGTGCAGAAAACTGTTGGCCAACCCCACGAAAGATAATTACACCATCAAGGTCGAAGAAGCCGAATGACCACCGCTGCCTTCACTCGCCGCAAGGCGCCGTTCGAGCTCTACGAAATAAACGTTCTAGACGCGGACGATAAGCAATTGGTGACCATCAGCCGAGAACTAGGCGTGGGCTTAAGCCTTGAAGAAATGAAGACCGTGCAGAAGTGCTTCGCTCAGCAAGGCAGAAACCCGACAGACGTGGAGCTCCAAACGATCGGACAAACATGGTCAGAGCACTGCTACCACAAGACCTTCAAGGGCGACATCACCACACCCGAAGGCAGAATCAGAAGCCTCTTCAAAACCTACATAGCCAAAACAACAAACCAACTCAAACCCAACTGGTGCATCTCGGTCTTCGAAGACAACGCAGGCATCGTCGAGTTCGAGGAAGACTATGCCATCGCCGCAAAGGTCGAGACCCACAATCACCCGTCAGCCATCGAACCCTTCGGCGGCGCCGCCACAGGCGTCGGCGGAGTCATCCGGGACATACTCGGCGTCTGGGCAGACCCCATCGCCTGCACCGACGTCTTGGGCTTCGGACCACTGAATTTGGACTATAATAGGCTGCCGTCTGGCATCAAACATCCGAAATACGTGTTCAACGGCGTCGTAGCCGGCATAGGATGCTACGGCAACAACATGGGCATCCCCACCGTCAACGGGGGCATATTCTTCGACGAAAGCTACACGGGCAACGTCGTCGTCTACTGCGGCTGCATAGGCCTACTCCCAAAAGACAAGTTTATCAAAAACGCCAAGCCCGGCGACACGTTACTTCTGGTCGGAGGCAGGACAGGAAGAGACGGCATACACGGCGTGACCTTCGCCTCCGCCGAACTCACAGAAAAATCCGAGGAAGTCTCTCGCCCAGCCGTCCAAATCGCCGATCCCGTGACCGAGGAGAAACTCAAACGCGGCATAGTCGAGACGCGAGACAGGAAACTAGCCTCGGCAATAACTGACCTCGGAGGGGGAGGGCTGTCGAGCGCTGTGGGAGAGATGGCACACAGGTTCAGCTGCGGCGCCCACGTCCAACTCGATAAAGTTCCCCTAAAATACGAAGGCTTGGCGCCCTGGGAAATCTACGTCTCCGAATCACAAGAACGGATGCTACTTCTCGTGCCCAGAAAAAACCTCGAGAAAACGGTGAAAGTCTTCGAGGCAGAGGATGTTGAAGCCACGCCCATCGGAGAACTCACCGACGATGGCACCTTGAGCATACACTGCGAAGGCTACGAGGTAGCACGTTTAGCAATAGACTTTCTCTTCACCCCACTCACCACGGAAAGGACTGCAACGTGGCAAGAGCCCGCCTTCAAAGAGCCTATGATCCCGGAGCCTCGCGACCTGCAACCTTACCTTCTTAAGCTGCTGTCTGCGCCAAACATCGCCAGCCGCGAACACGTGGTGCGCACCTACGACCACGAAGTCAAGGGAAACACGGTCCTCAAGCCCCTCCACGGCATCTTTGGAGGACCCACCGACGCTGCAGTTCTTAAACCGTTAGACCACAGCTGGAAGGGCGTAACCATATCGTGCGGCATGAACCCCAGCTACGGCAGAGTCGACTCCTACTGGATGGCAGCCTCAGCCATCGACGAAGCAATGAGAAACAACACGGCCGTAGGTGGAAGAAGAATCGCCCTGCTCGACAACTTCGTCTGGGGTAGCCCCGAGAAACCAGACAGGATGGGAAGCCTCGTCAAAGCCTGCGAAGCATGCTACGACACGGCGACCGCTTTCGGAGTGCCCTTCATCTCGGGCAAGGATAGCCTCTACAACGAGTCACCTCTAGGTCCGGTCACTCCTACACTTCTGATAACTGCCGTTGGTATCGTGCCCGACATTCGAAAGACCGTGTCACTGGACTTGAAGGCGCCCGGAAATCTGGTCTACATCGTCGGCTCAACTTTTGCAGAGTTGGGAGGCTCAGAATATTATGGGCTTAAGAGTTTCGTGGGAAGGTCCGTGCCGAGAGTGAGGTTTCCCCAGGCAAGGCATGTGATGGAGGCGCTGGTTAAGGCGATTGACGAAGAATGCGTCCGCGCGTGTCATGACCTGTCAGAAGGCGGTCTAGGTGTGGCGGCCGCGGAGATGGCTTTCAGCGGGGGCTATGGTATCGAACTTAAGCTGAACCATGTTCCTGGAGCCAAGGACATAAACAGAGACGATTTCGTGCTCTTTTCCGAGTCCACCAGCCGATTCCTCGTAGAGGTGCCCATAGACAAAGCCGACGCATTCGAATCCATAACGAGCAGAGTGCCTAAAGCACAGGTGGGCAAGGTAGCCCGTGATCCACGTTTCCGCGTTTACGGGTTAACCGACCAAGTGGTTGCAGACGTGGAACTGGATGAGCTTCTGACCGCTTGGAAGCGTGGCTTGGAGGCAGGAGCATGAGGCGAGATGAAATTCGTGTTTGCATCCTCCGCGTTGGAGGCACTAATTGCGACGCTGAGACCGCGAGGGCTTTCAGAGAGTCGGGAATGCGGGCAAATGTTGTTCACTTCAACCACCTCGTCAAGCAGCAGAGTCTCCTCGATTATGACGCGCTTGTCATTCCAGGTGGTTTTTCCCATGGAGACTATGTTCGTGGGGGCGCGATATGGGCGAAGCGGCTGATGGCGAAGCTTGGAAAAGAGTTGAATGTTTTCGTTGATAAGGGGCGTCCGATTCTGGGAATATGCAACGGTTTTCAAGTCCTCGTCGAGGCCGGCTTGCTTCCAGGATTTGATGGCGCCAGTCAGTTTCCCGAGGCTGCTCTAGCGACTAACGTGCCCTCTGGATATAACTGCCGCTGGGTCTATCTTCGCCATGAAAGCCGTGGCAAATGTGTCTTTACAAGAAATATTGCACATGGCTCTATAGTCTGCGTTCCAGTGGCTCACTCTGAGGGGCGGTTCATGTTCGCGAAAGAGAAGGAGAGAGAGCATCTTGAGAGGCTCGTTGAGAATGATCAGCTCGTCTTCAGGTACTGCAATGATTATGGAGAGTATGCTGAGGCGGAGTTTCCGTCGAATCCTAATGGTTCTTTCTTCGACATCGCTGGAATTTGTGACCCGTCAGGAACGGTGTTCGGCCTGATGCCCCACCCTGAGCGAGCCTACTACGGGTGGCAACTGCAAGGTTGGACGAGAGGTGTAACTCCACCGGTCTATGGTGATGGGAAGGCGATCTTTGATTCGGTCGTAAAGTACCTGACCAAAAGCCTGTAGGAAAACTCAGCGCCAATAAAGAAGATAGGCAAACGTGCTGTGGGAAACCCAAAAAAAGGGAGAGTTGTTACTCTATTCCCCATCGTTTGGTGATCTTCACCAGCAGAAAGACTACAAGGGCTACGATGATGAAGGTTATCAGTGCAGCTATGAATCCTCCTACTCCGAATAGCTGGCCAACGTAGGTCGGATCTATTGGGTTGCCTTGGCTGTCCAGATCTGTCGCTGGGACGGGTATCTTGTAAGTAGCTAGGTTTCCAAGGCCGGGTATCGCGAGACCGATGATGGGCATTACGAGACCTGTGACGAGCGCCTGTACAAGTGCGCCGAGGTATACACCCATGATGAAAGCGACAGCAAGCCCCATGACTCTGTACTTGGAAATGAAGTCCATGAACTCTTTCCACGTCCCTT
>CAYNAW010000045.1:0-10358 GCA_964395545.1 uncultured Candidatus Bathyarchaeia archaeon
CATGAACGCACCCGGTACTGTGATGTGACTGATTAAAAGGGATGAGAATGAAAGATTCGACACGACTGTTCGGAACCAACGGCATCCGCGGAGTGGTCAACGAGGAGTTAACGCCGGAATTCGCCCTGAAAATCGGAGAAGCCATCGGCACCTTCTTCAAACAAGGCAATATCCTCCTCGGATATGATGGAAGAGTAAGCAACATCATGCTCGCAAACGCAGTCACGAGTGGGATGGTTTCCACCGGCTGCAATGTCTACGACGCTGGGATGGCACCTACTCCATGCATCCAACTCGCAGTCAAGAACCATCGTATGGACGGCGGAGTCATGATTACCGCCAGCCACAATCCCCCACAATACAACGGAATAAAAGTCATGGCAAAGGACGGGGTGGAGATTCCGAGGCAGCAGGAAATAGAAATAGAAACGACATTCTTCGAGAACAGAGCACGCCACGTTGAGTGGGATAAGGTTGGGCTGATTCACAAGCTTCCTAGCGTTTTAGACGAGTACAAAAAGACCGTGAAGAAACATGTGAATGTGGAGGCTATCCGCAAAAAGCGCTTCCACGTGGTCGTCGACGCCGCCAATGGGGTGGGCGGCTTGGCGGCTCCGTACTTGCTGAGGGAATTGGGCTGCCGGGTCACCGCCATTAACGCAAACATCGACGGGACCTTCCCGAACAGGCCTCCTGAACCGCATCCCGAGAATCTTCAAGACCTGATGACCACTGTTAAGGCAGTGAAAGCCGACTTCGGAGTGGCCTTCGACGGCGACGCAGACCGAGCCATCTTCGTCGACGATAAAGGAGAAGTGCAGTGGGGAGACCGCACCTTCGCTCTCGTGGAGAAGGACTTCCTGCAGAATAATAGGGGAGAGACTGTGGTCACACCTGTCAGTTCCTCGAGAGTGGTCAGAGATGTTGCAGAGGAATATGGGGGAAAGCTAGTCTGGACTGAAGTGGGCAGCACCATTGTTTCCTTCACAATGAAGAGACTGAAGGCGAAGCTGGGCGGTGAAGAAAACGGAGGAGTATTCTATGGACCACATCAGCCAGTTCGCGACGCTGCGATGACAACTGCCCTCATCCTCGACCTCATGGCTAAGAAGGGTAGAAAGCTTTCCAAGCTGCTAGACGAGCTACCCCGATACTATCTTGAAAAAGACAAAATAGAATGTCCTAATGAACGTAAAGAATCGGTGTTAAAGAAACTCGTCGAAGAAGTGAAGCATCTTAAACCCGAAACCGTCGACGGCGTGAAACTATGGTTCCCAGACAAGAGCTCGATACTACTAAGACCCAGCGGAACCGAGCCGATATATCGCTTCTATGCCGAAGCTGAGACGAAAAAGAGAGCCTCCGTGCTGGTTAAAGAATATAAGGCGAAGCTTCGAACAATGATAAGCCCTTGAACATGAGTACTTCCCATCTAGACCCTAGCCTCAACGTCCGAGAGGTGGAAAAGTGTCGAATATGATGAAAATCGGTGAACCAGACATAGAGAGTCCCGAAAAGTGCAGAAACTACACAGTCAGCGTCATAGAGTGCGGCAGGATAGGCGCGATTCATGCCTGTCTCTTTGCAGACGCTGGATTCAAGGTAATGGGCGTACACACCGACCCGCATGCTCTCGAACTACTCAGAAAAGGGCGTATCTCTTCCATGAAAGGCGCGTCAACTTATAGAACCCTGGAAAAGCACGTGAAGGAGGGAAGTTTCTCCGCCTCTTCAGACGTTAGGAAAGCCGCGTCCGAAAGCAACGTAATCATCATCACAGTTCAAACCCTGATCGACGAAAGAAAGAAACCTGACTACTCGCTGCTGGAGAAAGCCTGCAGAGAGATCGGCATGGGATTGAGGCAAGGCACTCTGATAATATTCTCTAGCCCCACAGGACCGGGAACCGTTGAGAGTTCCATGCGTGAAGTTTTGGAGAAAACCTCTGGACTGAAAGCAGGCATAGACTTCGGTCTAGCCTACAGCCCTCTTCGAGTAACTCGGCAGGAAAACCCAGCGTTCAGAATGGTGGGCGCGATCAATCAACCAAGCCTCAGAGCGGCAAGTCTCGTGCTACGTAGGATACCCAATGCAGACGTCGTGGAGGTCAGTGACATTAAGACTGCTGAGGCTGTGAACCTATTTCAAGACGTGAACTACGAGACACTCCAAGCTTTATCAAATGAGCTTGCCTCCCTGTGCGAAATGCTCAAGATAGACTTCTTAGAAGTCTTAAAGGCCGCCAGCAAGAGCGAAGTGTTTCGCCTGCCGTTGCCTGGTATGACAAACGGCTCGACCCGTCGGGATCTCTACCTGCTCAGGGAAGAAGCTGATAACGTGAACTCGAGCCTCCGCCTGACGACTTTGGCCGAGCGAATCAATGATGAGGTCGCGGATAACACGCTTCAACTAGTGAAAGCAGCTCTGAAAGCCTGCGGCAAGACTGTTAGAAGATCGAAGATCTCGGTTCTGGGAGTTTCTCGAAGCCCAGACGCGAAAGAGCCTCCGGGAGTTCTGACGAAAAACACAATCGCCCTTCTGAAGAAAAAGGTGAGGGCGGTGCAGGTCTACGACCCCTACTTCTCTGTTAAGGAGCTGAGAGATTTGGGGTTTGAGGCGGAAAAACTGTCGAAGGTCGTGGAGAAGACGGACTGTGTGGTCGTCTTGGCTGGGCATTCGAAGTTTGGCAAGCTAAACCTGAAAAAAGTCGGGTTCTTGGCGAAGAAGGCACCAGCGATTGTGGATGTCAGCCACGTGATAGACCCGTCGAAGGCGGAACGCTACGGGTTCGTGTATAGAGGACTAGGACGAGGAGTGTGGACAAAGTGAGTAAGCTTGGAGTGGCAGTGATCGGCGTTGGCTTCTGGGGCAAAAACCACGTGAGAGTGTTCAGCGAACTCCCAGAAACCCAGCTCATAGCGGTCTGCGACAGAGACTTGGAACGAGCAAAGACTATGGCTGGGCAGTATGGCGTCGAAGCCTACGGCGACAGTCGAAAGCTGTTGAAGCGAGACGACGTCGAAGCTGTCAGCATCTGCACTTGGACGACGGCCCACGCGGTTGAGGCCATGAGAGCATTGAGGAATGAAAAGCACGTACTTGTCGAGAAGCCGATAGCTAGCACCATTAGGGAAGCGAGGAGGGTCGTCGACTTTGCCAAGCAGAGAGACAGACGACTAATGGTGGGGTTCATAGAGAGGTTCAACCCAAGCGTCCAGCGAGCCAAAGACATCTTGAGGAAGGGAAACATCGGTGAACTCGTGTCAGCCACCGCTAAGCGTGTCTCCCAGTGGCCTGAAAGAGTCGGCGACGTGGGGGTAGTGAAGGATTACGCTATCCATGAGATAGATATTATGCGCAAGATCTTCGAAGAAGACCCGAAGACAGTTTACGCCATTGCTGGAAACCTCAAGCACACCAAGTATGAAGATTACGCACAGATAATGCTCACCTTCAAGCGTGGAAAAGCAGCGTTTATAGAAGCAAACTGGCTTACCCCCGACAAGATAAGGAGCCTGACGCTCACCGGAAGTGACTCTATCCTATCCCTCAATTACCTCACGCAGGAGATCTCCATAGAAAGCTTGACTAAGACGTTGAAGCCTCGATACGAGTGGAAGGAACCTCTGAAACTGGAGCTGCAGCACTTTGCGAACAGCATACTGAAGGACAAGGAGCCTGAAGTCACGGGCGCCGACGGCTTAAAAGCGCTCATAATCGCCGAGGCAGCTCTCGAATCCTCCAGAAGAGGGAGCACAGTAAAGCCGAAGTTGGATACTGTTTAGCTCGTGCGCTTCTTTCCAGCCTTCGCTCCGAGGTTGAAGGGTTTTCCCTCGGCGAGTGTTGCCTTTGGGACCCGATTCTGCCACTTCTCCAAAAATGGCAACTCATCCTTCGAGTCACGGAGCTCGTCGGGCAGCATCTCAGGGATCTCGTCACGGATGGGGTACCAGCGTGAGCACTTTGGGCAGATAATCAGTCCTTCCACGATTTCCTCTTTCTCCTCGAAAACGTGGAGCTCGAGCGGATAGTACTTGTCGATTGGGCACGCGAGGATGTCCATGAGCTTTTTCTTCATCGAAAGCTTCTCCGTTACGCAATTCTCAGATTATTTGCTTAAAAGACTTGTGTGCCCACGCGCGCATATATGCACATTAAGCTTTTCATAAGAGTTTTTACTCAGCGTCTCTACAATCATACAGAGAAGCGAGTTGCTGTTCCTCTGGAATGTCAGCTTTGCGGAGACTAGCTGCGAGATAAAGCTCGAGTTCTATGATTCTTCCAGCGAGAAGCTCAGAATGGCCCGTGTAAACGACTATCAACCCTACTTTCTTACATCGTATCCACTATCAAGAGCCAAGGAAGAGGCGGTGGCAAGCTTTGAGGCACAAGTGGAGCTCGTGAAGAGAAAGAACTTGTTCACAGAAGAAACCGTGCAGCTTGCGAAAGTCAAAGCTCGGAATCCCGCCTTACTGAAGAAACTCGCGAAGCAGTTCGACACCGTATGGGAGATCGAAGTCGACTATGGCCGAAGCTACGTGTATGATAACGCCATGATATTCGGCGCTCCCCACACTCAACGGGGCAACAAATACATCGCGGTCAAGGATATCTCTCCGGAGTTGAAAAAGAGCTTTGATACCGCCTTCACTCAGGAGAAGACAACCTCGCTTAAGCACGCTCAGATTAGCGAATGGTTCAACCTCTGCCACCAACCAATCCCAAAGATCCCGAAGGATTTGCTGGGAGACAAAACGCGAGAGAAGGACCCCGAGGAGGAGACCTACCTCGCCTTCCTGCTCGCTCGCGTGGCTAACATCCCGGTCCCTGAAGCCTACAGTAGAAGGGTAAGCGACTGGATCAAATCCATGATCTACACGTACCTGCGCAGTAACAACGTCCTTATCCCCACGTCTAGAGAATTGCGGAGGGGACAAGAGACCCACGCCGTTCCGGGCGCGTTAACACTTGAGCCTGAGGCAGGAGTGTACTTCAACACGGTGGTCTGTGACTTCGAAAGCCTGTACCCCAGCTGCATCGACAGCTACAACCTCTCCTATGAAACAGTGGACTGCTCGCATGAGGAATGCCGAGAGAACAAGGTCTCGGAGATTGGGCATCACGTTTGCACGAGGCGGAAGGGCTTCTACTCCCTCCTGATAGGTGCGTTAAAGGACCTTAGAATCCGTTGGTTCAAACCCCTCTCTAACAACATCTCCATCCCCGAAGACGAGAGTCGCCTGGCGAAGGCTGCCTCGAGACTGCTTAAGCTCGTAAGCGTCTCCAGTTACGGTGTAACCGTTCGAATTCACGGTGTCGCCTGCCCACCCCTCGCAGAGTCCATAACCGGTTACGGTCGATGGGCACTACAGACTACGTGGGAGATTGCGAAAGAGAACGGGATGCACCCGACCTATGGCGACACCGACTCCGTCTTCCTCGACAACCCTTCGTCACAACAAGTACAGACCCTCATCGATACCGTGAAGAAACGGCTGAACCTCGACTTGATAGTGGACAAGCAATACACTCTGTGTGTCTTGCCCAAGGCAAAGAAGGCATACTTTGGCATAACTGCGGATGGAACGCCCGATTTGAAAGGATTGACGGCGATAAAGTCGAACGCCCCTACGTTCATCCAGCAGGTCTTTCGCGACTGTGTCACGGTGCTCAGCAACGTGAGAGACATGAAAGAATACGCGTCTGCCAAGGAGAAGATTGTCGCAGTTGTGTACGATGCCATGAAGAGGCTACGGAACCGTCAAGTGCGTCTCGAAGATCTCGTCTACTCGGTGCAGCTGTACTATGACCCGAACGAGCGGCTTGCCACGACGAATCTCATGCCTCAGCCCTACCAATGTGCCCTGCAACTCGCAGACGCTGGTGAAAAGCTCAGCCGTAGAGACGTTGTCCACTTCGTGAAGGTGAAGCCCTTCAACTACAAGGGCAAGACGTTTACCGTGAAACCGGTAAGCCACGTGAAGAGCTTGGCAGAGCTGAACGTGGAGGATTACGTTCGCAACCTGAGGACTGCGCTCGAACAGACTTTTGAGCCGATGAACATAAGGTTGGAGAAGGAAGTTAAGTTGACTGACTGGTTCAAGACTTGAGCGTTCTGCCCTCAAGGTTCCATTTTTGAGTCGAGAATTTCTCCTTTTCTAGAGTCTCTACAAGCCGTTGCTCGTAGTCTGACAACTCTCCCTCGACTAGTGTCGTGCCGAAGGCTTTCTCGAACCCTCTAATCATGGCTTCTGAAGCTTCTTCAACTTGGACAGACCTACCCAGTTCCTCTGCTAGAGACGTTATCTTCTTTCCAGCGATGCTCACCACATCTACGCAGGCGTCTGCCCAGGGAACCTTGAGAAAAGTGAACATCTTCTGCAGGTCAGCTTCCAACAATAGAGTGCCGTGTTGCAGAACCACGCCTCTCTTGTGTGCTTGAGCGCTGCCAGAAAGCTTTCGCGCGTTAACGGTTACGTTGGGGCACTGCTTAATGTTGCCCTCATTGAATTCGGCATTTACCCCGAGAAGACGTGCGGCTTCAATTAGTCCCTTGCATACTCGTCTGTACGCCTCCGCGACGTCCTCAGTCAAGTCTTCCCTCTTCACTATGACGCAGTAGGTAATCTCGCCTTCCGAGTCATGGTAAACAGAGCCGCCCCCAGATGTGCGTCTGACCACGTCTACGCCGTGGATTCGGCAAGCTTCCAAGTCAACTTCGTTGTAGATATTTTGAAAGCGCCCGACTGAAACAGCGGAGGGAAGCCACCGGTAAAGCCTCACAGTGTTAGGCGCCTTGCCTTCTATCCTCGCCTGTGCAATTGCCTCGTCAACAGCCATGTTAAAGAATGCATTATGCGTTTCGAGGCTAAGCAGACGCCAATGAGTCATCATCGTTCAGCTATCTGAATATTGAAGCAGCGAATATAAATATGGAACCGCCTCCCTTCTGTCTGCAGACCCTCGATGAGCACTGAAGTGGTTATCGGCAGACAATTGCTCGATATAATTCTACAGAACGCCAGAGTTGCGTATCCCCGTGAGACTATCCTGCTCCTACGGGGAAAAGCCAAGAAAAACAGATTGGAAATCACCGACATAATCATCCCTCCGCTGGCAACCCACGGGGAAGGGTTTTCAGGCTTCCCCACCTACATGCTTCCGATGGATTTTTCGCTCGTTGGAAGCGTTCACTCCCATCCATCGGGCAACGCCACGCCCTCAGTGGAAGATTTGAACCACTACTTCGGCAGAGTAATGATGATAGTTGCATACCCCTTCCTAGGAGAGAATAACGTAGCTATCTACGACCGTTCAGGAGAAAGGGCAACCTTAACGCTGAAAGATTAGCATAATGCCTCCGCCCCTAAATCATCCATTCGTGGTGACAGCTTAGACAGACGTACAGTAGAGCTATCACCCGCCCTTTCCCTCTTCTTGTATGGACGCGCTCATTTCGGGGTTTCTCGTTCTTCTGAGAGTGCGATTAGGTGCCCGCTGAATAAGGTGAGCCAAATGAGCGCGGGATATACGATCATGCGTTCCATCCCGCCCGGACCTATACCCAAGAAGAACTCGCTGGCTGGCGGTTCACTGCTAGTCAGGGCCCCTGTTGTCACCAAACCGCCTGCAAAGAGCGCCAACGCTCCAAGTGTCATCGCCCCCAAAATCACACTGATCATGGACAGAGGCGACCTCGATACTTTGAACGAAGCTATGGCCGATAGGCCGCCGAACCCAAAAGCCATCAAAGACACGGCGCCATGGATCGTGGTAAAGGCGCTCGTGAAGACTCCAACGCCCATCGCGCCTATAGCCATTAGGATGAGTGGGACGGTTAGAACCCTAAAATCAACAGTGCGCGGTAGGAAGTATGCCCCGACGATGGATAGCACCCCGAAGAGGAACGCGGAAGAGTTGAAGACTACTGAGGAAGGCCCAACACCAAGGTCGCTGATGTAGTTGTCGGCAACACTATAGCCAGAATACAAAGCTTCTGCAACCATAAGGCCCAAGATGAGCTGGGCACTAGCCACCAAAAAGAGGACACCAGCAGTTCTGCCGTTCGGACGTGCCATAAGTTGTCAAGTTGCATCACGGTAAGATAAGACTTGCGCGCGCAACTAGACCGCCTATATTAGGGAAAAATGTCCATGTGACAGGTTAGAGAAAAAAGCGCAGGCGAAATCCCCCGTACCCTCCTCCTTTCTTAGTCTTCACGTTGCAGCGACAGGTCGAAGAAGGGCTCATCCATGACGGTCAAAAGCGAAGTAACGTGCCCCTCGCGGAACAAGAGTGCGGCATCTGCGGCTACCGGCGCGTGACACGTTGGCAGGCGGAAACCAACCGGAAGACCTCGATCCCCGTCTGCGAAAGCTGTGCCAGCGCGTTCGAAAAACAACGAGAGGACGCCACCTGACGCACGCGGAGCCATCGCCCGAGACCGCACAGGTATATGACGCGGGGTCTCACGTTGAACTTACGCTGCCTAGATGCACGTCGCACGAGGCCCCCTAGGGGGGAGGCCCCCCCTACCCCGTCTCGGTCTCTCTCGCGGAGCCGACCTGCTTGACGTCTAAGCCAAGTGGCGAAGTCTGAGGGCCGCGGAGTAGCGAGTGATGTACGTCGTCAAGTGCCCCCAATGCGGGAGCCGCAAAACCTGGAAGGAGGGAGTCCGCGGAACATCGCGTGGCGACGTACAACGTTACCTGTGCAGAGCCTGCGGTTACCGATTTTCCCAACGCCACTCGGACAGGCCTGACCAGGTTCCAAGAGCATCATCCTCGGCTTTAAATTCGTCAGCCCTTATACTTTTGCCTTGCCAAATACAGCGCCTCGAGGCGAAAAATTTGGCCGACAGTATAACCCGACTTGAGAAAGCCCAGCAGGAGGGCACGGCACAAACCAGAAACGTCAAGGGAAAACTCGTAGAGTTCGCTTGGTGAATGGAAAAGCAAGGATACTACAAAGAAACCATTCGAGGCTACTCATCTGGCCTGAGAGCACTCATACAGAGAAACGCAAACCTCTTAGACGCAGAATCAGTGAAAGAAGCACTGGCCAAAGAGCAGAAGTGGAGCCAACACCGACGCCGCAACGTCATCAACGCCTACACCTTGTTCCTCAAAGTCAACGGACAGACTTGGGAAAAACCACGCTGCAAAACAGTGAGAAAGATACCGTTCATCCCAACGGAAGAAGGACTCGACTGCCTAATCTCCGGCACGCCGAAGAAGGCCTCAACCTTCCTTCAACTACTCAAGGAAACGGCCATGCGATCAGGCGAAGCCAAACGCGTCCTCTGGACCGCCCTCGACGTTGAAAGACGAACAATAACCCTCAACCAACCCGAAAAGAACAGCCTCCCAGAATGTGGAACCTCAGCCAACAACTCGCGGACCAGCTCCAAGCACTACCCCGAACCAGCCTCACAATATTCGGCGACGGCCCGATCAACTCCATGAAAACCACCTTCATCAAAGCCCGACGACGACTGGCAGCCAAACCCCAAAACCCCTGACTCCTATAAAAAAGCTGTCACACCTTCCGGCACTGGAAGGCCACGACGCTGTACCACCAGACAAAAGACATATACTACGTGCAGCAGTTCCTAGGACACAAGGACATCCGCAACACGATGGTGTACATCAACATCGAACGCACCCTCTTCGGCGCCAGCGACGACGACGAGTTCACCGTGCGCGTCGCCGAGACGCCCGCGGCTTCACGCCTGGCAACCTGTACGGCACTATTGGATTGAAGATTCTCGAAGGGGGAGGCCCGTGGTACGTAACCCATATCACCCCTGTATCAGGTGACCTCACGCTGAAGCGTAACCCTTACTATTGGATGGAGACGCCCCCGCTGGGGGAGGTCGACTTCGTCTGGTACTCAGGAGGACTCGACGAGGCGCGAAGAATAGACATCAACCGTGCACCCCGCCACGGCTGCTACCGCGTCGATGTCTCCGACCTGGGCCTCGTGGAAGAAGCATTGGGAAGTCAAGGGACCGGCGTGCCCGATGCCAACTGGTTCCCGGGAGCCGACGTTGCTCCTGACGGCGGAGTGGTCGACGCGTCGGACGTGAACGTGATCATGGACCATTGGCAAGAATCGTGGGGGTGCACTACCTATCGTGGCGACGTGGACGGTGACCGTGACGTGGACATCTTCGACATCGTCCGCATCGCTAGCGTCTACGGGACGAAGCTGCCTGACCCCGCATTCGACCCAGACTGCGATATGGATAGCGACGGCGACATCGACATCTTCGACCTGGTCAGAGCCGCCGGCAATTACGGCGAAAGCTGGTAATCCCTCTCTCTTTCTGTGGGCGTGCATGAACTGGCAAGCTAAGG
>CAYNAW010000046.1:0-9978 GCA_964395545.1 uncultured Candidatus Bathyarchaeia archaeon
CCGGCGCCGCAGTTCTTTTACAAGCTTCTCGACGAGAGTGCTCTTTCCCGCTCCTCCTGGCCCAGTGACGCCGAGGATCATAGCCTGCCCCGTGTTGGGAAACAGTCGTGAGACTATTTGGGCCGCGTCTTTGGAGCCGTTCTCGACGAGGGTTATTGCTCTGGCTACAGCCCGGCGTTCTCCCCTGAGCACAGCGTCTACGAGTTGCGAGGCGGAGTTCAACCTTATCAACGGCTTTTCTCTACGCTCTTCTTAACGAAGCTGACTATGGTTTCGGTGGGCGTTCCAGGCCCGAAAAACTCTTTGACTCCCAGCTTCTTGAGGGGGGAGACGTCTTCTTCGGGTATTATGCCGCCGGCGAAGATGAGCACGTCGCCCAGTCGTTTCTTCTTCATCAACTCGATTATCTTCGGGAAGAGCGTCATATGCGCTCCTGAGAGGATGCTCAAGCCCAAGACGTCAACGTCTTCCTGCAGGACCGTCTCCACAATCTGCTCAGGAGTCTGCCGCAGTCCAGTGTAGATGACTTCCATCCCCGCGTCTCGCAACGCCCTTGCCACAACCTTGGCGCCGCGGTCATGGCTGTCTAAGCCCGGCTTCGCGATGAGCACTCGGATTTTTTTCTCTGGCAATTTATGATCCCGTCCTAAACCACGATTAACTCCTTGTATTCTCCATACACCTTTTTGAGGACATCGGTAATCTCTCCCAGCGTGGCATAAGCCTTTACCGCTTCCACTATCGTCGGCATCAGGTTCCGGTTCCTGTCCGCCTCATCGTGCAGCTTGCCCAAGACTTGCTTCGCTTTTTTGTCGTTGCGCTCTCGCCGAAGCTTCTGAAGTCCTGAAACTTGTCGTTCTTCGACTTCCGGGTCGATGCGCAGAAGTTCAATGGGGCATTCGGGCTCTTCTATCCAGTAGTCGTTTACCCCGACGAGTATCCGTTCCTTGCTGTCGATTTCTCGCTGGTACTTGTATGCGCTGTCGGCGATCTCTTTTTGGAAGAAACCGCGTTCGATGGCTTCGTAGACTCCGCCCATCGCGTCCACTTTCTCAATGTAATCCATCGCTTTTTCCTCCATCTGGTTCGTCAGTGTCTCGACGTAGTAGCCTCCGCCCACCGGGTCCACGGTGTTGGGTGCGCCGCTTTCGTGGGCGATTATGTGTTGGATCCGCAGGGCTACGCGGACCGCTTCTTCGCTGGGCAGGCATAGTGCCTCGTCGTAGCTGTTCGTGTGGAGGCTCTGAGTGCCGCCGAGGATCGCTGCGAGCGACTGTAGCGTGACGCGGATGATGTTGTTGTGGGGCTGCGCAGCCGTGAGAGTGCAGCCGGAAGTCTGGACGTGCATGCGCATCCACATCGACCGCGTTTTCTTGGCGTGGAACCGTTCCTTCATGAGCCTCGCCCACAGCCGCCGAGCCGCTCGGAACTTGGCGATTTCTTCGAAGAAGTCGTTGTGGCTGGCGAAGAAGAAGCTCAGTCGCGGGGCAAATTCGTCTACCTTCAGGCCTCTCTCGATTGCGGCCTCGACGTAGGCGATGCCGTCGTAGATGGTGAACGCGAGCTCTTGGACCGCGTTGGAGCCTGCCTCACGGATGTGGTAGCCGCTGATGCTTATGGGGTTCCAGTTGGGCAGATGCCGCGTGCAGTACTCCACGATGTCCGTCACGAGTTTCACGGAGGGCTTGGGCGGGAATATGCACAGCTTCTGGGCGAAGAACTCTTTCAGAAGGTCGTTTTGCGTCGTGCCTCCGAGCTTCGAGTGGGGAACACCCTGCTTGTCGCCTATGGCGACGTACATTGCCAACAGCATGGCTGCAGGTCCGTTAATGGTCATGCTCGTGGTGACCTTGTCGAGTGGAATGCCGTCGAACAGGGTTTCGAAGTCTCTGAGCGAAGCAACGGCGACGCCGCATCTTCCCACTTCGCCCCTGGCCACGGGGTGGTCGGAGTCGTAGCCCATGATGGTGGGGTAGTCGAAGGCGATGCTGAGTCCGGTCTCGCCTTCTTTGAGGAGGTATTTGAAGCGCTTGTTCGTTTCCTCCGCTGTGCCGAAGCCGCTGAACTGTCGCATAGTCCACAAGCGTCCACGGTACATCGTGGCATGGACGCCGCGCGTGAAGGGGTACTCTCCTGGAAAGCCTAGGTCGTGCATGTAGTCGAGGCTGGCGGTGTCCTGTGGAGTGTACAGACGTTTGATGGGGATTTCGGAGATGTTTCTGAATTCCTTCCTACGTTCTGGATGTCGTCTCATCCAGTCTGGAACCGTAGTGGTTTCCCAGCGTTCCTGTTCCTTGGCAAGTTCGTTGGGTGTTTTGTGATTTTTGGCGGTCAATGTTCATGGCACCTTTGCTTTGGGAGATTAGGATAGATAGAGTTGATGGACACCCTAAAAAGCTATCCCCACCACCGTTTCTCCCCTTTTGGTTATATCCCTGAAGAAGTCGAGCCCGTGTTTCTCAACCCTCTCGTGAAGCCCGCTTTCAACAGTCTTCGGACTTCGTTGACCGTCTTCGCGAGTATGTTCTCAGTTTTCTTTTGACTACGGAGTGCGCAAGCAAGCGTTTTTCACCACAGCTGTTGCTCGGTGATCCGTTATGGATCCCTTGACTGTTATGGGGGCACGTGGTTCTGTGATGCGTGCTGCTGGCTTAGCCTCGCACGCGAAGGCTATGATGTCGATTCCGGATATGATGTTGAAGAAGAAAGCTTGGATATTAACGTGGAGTGCCCAGTCACTGCTTAGCGCGGGTTGAATGGTGTTGAAGGCGTTGAAGAGGCCAGCGTTTAGAGTTGGGCCGCTATTTATGGTGAAGCAAGGCGACTTTGAGCAGTATAGGTTTGGGAAGAAAGACATCGAGTTGAGGGCTATTCGAGGTCCATGGAAGAACGCGCGGGCAGGTGATGTGGCCACGCTTCAGTGTGGACGAAGGATATTTAGAAAGCGAATAGTCAACGTTTTACACGGGAGTTTGGCTCGGATTTTCATGGATGTTCATTACAGGCGGGTTTTCCCTCAGGCTTTAACGGTTTTTGAAGCCGTGCAGCTCACGGGGAAACGTATCCCCAACGAGCGTATGTTCATGGCTTTTGAACTGAAGGATTTTGCCTGATGCGGGGCGCACTCACCGCATCTATGTCCGTCACCTAGGCGGATTGGACGACGCTGAGGTACGTGGTGATCCCACTTCCTTTAACAGCTACCAAATAGGTCTTCGTCTCAAAAAGTGGGCATTCTTCCGTGAAGTCACGCGTCTTCGCTGACGGGCGCAGTGGCTGCAAAGGACTGAGGATAATGATGGGAGTACGGCGACGGCTTAGCACATTGCGCGCGCATGCGGCGGCACGAGAGTTAGCTCGTTTTCTACGCTTCGTGGCTACCGTTCAACTGCAAACTTGGCGACTTTTCCCATACGCGCGCGCATGCACCTAGTTCGTCACTGGTTGTTAGACCGAGCTTCTGTTATAGCGGATCTTATGATTAGAAAGAGCCCGACGCCGAACGCAGACCAACCGAGTTTTGGGTCCGTAGACATTTTGAGTCAACGTTGCTGTTTGTGAACAGAACAACTGCATTTACGTAAGGTCTTGCGCGCGCATCTGCACGGCAGCGTACACCCACCCACAACACGCAATCACCTTATCTATGTCCTCCTCGCGAGGCACATGGAACAGTAGGGCTTCACCTGGAGTTTCTTGGGCTTCTGGTACGGAATACCGCTCGCCGTGCAGAGATGTTGGTAGGCGCTAAACAGCTTGTTCTTGTAGTTGTTAATCAGCCGGAGTCCGTAGATGAATGTCTCGACTTCTCTAGGATGGGTGAGCTGGGCGTCCCGCGCAATTCGACGCAGCCGCTGGATGATGGCCCGCTAACTCGCTTCGCTTAAATGCTGGATGCGCGAATACGTCTTCAGAATGAGGCCCAACTCCTCGCGTGGGGGGTCTGGACCAGGAGCATGGGGCTGTCGGCTAGCTTGGTCTAGGCTATGAGCCTCGGGCGCTCGTGACCCCGGTTCAAATCCGGGCAGCCCCACCATGAACCGTAACTGATCAGGTTCACTGTGTGCGCCGAACGGTGCAGCGATGGAGCAAGTACCATCCACAGACTTGACTCCATGGTGTAAGTGTCTGCTAGACTTCTTTGAGTTCCACGTCGTTAAAGTTGTAGACTGCCGTGAAGCCACGCAGCGCAACATAATCGCCCAGCAATGTGTTCCACCCGTCAAGCTGGGGATCAATGTTATACCATCCTACGAAGGGAATTTTCACCTTTACCCAAGCATGGTAGTGTCCCTCCTCGTTGCGCCCCAAAACGACGTAGACCTCGTCTGAACTCCACCCGTCGGCCCGAAGCAGCGAACAGAGCAGAATCGCAGAATCCTCGCAGTCGCCCATCTGGGTCGTCAACGTTTCTGCGCTGAGTTGCCAGAACTCTGTCATCTCGTGCGATTCCGTGTCCTCAACGTATTCGATGTTGCGTCCAACCCAGTCTCGAATTGCAATCCAGTGCACGGGGACGAAGCCGCTGACTATGTTTCGGTAGGTTGATTGCACACTCTGTTCGTTAGGCGTCACGAAAAGCTTAGACGTGCCCATCGCGAAGGTGCGGGGCAGCTCGGCGTCGACGGAGTGGCTCCAAGAGCCAAGAACGCTGCCGTATGAAGCTTGCACCACGATAGTCCGGGTTTGGTCGTAGTCCACGTGGACTGTGAAGAAATCTGTGAACGGATGACCAGGCGACAGGTCATGCACTGTCGTGGACAACTGGTAGACGGTGTCCAATGTGACTTCAACGTTCACAACGTCTGCGGTGGCGTTCCCCATATTCTCAACACAGTAGCTCAACTCCACGCACAGTACAGGCAGGTCGCTGGTCCCTCGCGTCCAAAAATCGCTTATGACGTGTCCATCGACGTGCAGTTCCACAAAGCCTGAGCGCGGAAGACCATTCGAGTCTGGACCGTCGATTCCATTCGACGTGCCATCAGGCTCTCTCACTAGCAGTTGGTCATGAACGAGAACGAGAGCCACGGCGAAGATCATGACCCAGATTGCGCCTACTACAAAGAGTCCTTTCATGGTCAAAGAGGTAGTTGGACAGCTATTGGTTAAAAAGCGTTGTGCGTCTTCTCGCCGACCTCGGCGTTCAACCAGTTGGAACAGCCGTTCTAAACTGTAGTATTAAGAATGCTGCTATCGACAATCATAATTAGCACCCTCGATTGATTATCTATGTGACAGGATTTCAGCATGGAGGTCCAGGCTATCAAAGTGGAAGAGTCGGACAAGCAGATTTCAGGCACTACGTGGGACGTCTACCTCTACATCCTGACCGCCAAAGACCCAGTAGGAGTCAGGGACATTTGGAGAACCTTAGAATTATCCAGCCCCAGCCTCGCGCAGTACCATGTTAACAAACTTCTAGCCCTTAACCTCCTCCATCAGACCCCTGACGGAAAATACGTCGTAAAAGAGAAGGAACAAATCGAATCCCTCCGAAGCTTCGTTCTCCTACGGGGCAAACTCATCCCCCGGCTCGTCTTCTACGGCGCCCTCATCGCCGGCGTCCTCGCAGCGTACCTATTTTTGCGACCTTTTCGATGGGATACCAGAGACTACGTCATCCTCTTAATCTCCGCATTCAGCATGCTCGCATTTTTCTTCGAGGCCTACACTCAATACCGAAGCTTGAGAAAGGCTGTTCAAAAGATTTGAACAGACGTTCTAAAACATAGCATTAAGAGCCATGCTGGCCCTTGTCTCTATTGTGATCCAAATGCGAATACTGAGCCTAAACCTAAGCACGATTGTCAGCAACCGAAAAATCATCGCTGTCGGCCTGATTGCATTCATCGGAGGGATGCTGTTATGCGGAGCCTTAATCAACCTGACTCGAATAATGCCCTACTTTACGGTTTCTGGAGAGCCGCTGTCGAGGTTTTCCTCCTACGACGAACTTGTTGACTTTGTGGGCACCAGGTCCACCCAACCCCACTACTACTTCACAGACAGCAACGTTCTCTTCTCAGTAGCAGAGACCCGGGTCGCGGCCTCCAGCGGTGACCCTGGCGTCGGCTACTCGACCACAAACGTTCAGGTTGCAGGTGTAGACGAAGCGGACATCGTGAAATCAGACGGAGAATACCTGTACGTCGTCACCTACCAGACCGTCTTCATCATCAAAGCTTACCCGCCTGAAGAGGCAGAAATCCTGTCGAGGATTAAGCTGAACGCGACGATCCACGGAATATTCGTCAACGGAGACAGGCTGGTAGTCTTCGGCTCTGATACGAGCGAAGTGAGGTTGTTAGCCGACGTGATCAAACCTGGAGTCATCGAGCCTTATTCCTTCGCAAAGCCAACCACCTTCATCAAAGTCTATGATGTCTCTGACAAGGCGGACCCCACGTCGGCCAGAAACGTCACTGTCGACGGTTACTACTACAGCTCCCGGATGATAGGCAACTACGTGTACACGATTGTGAACGAGCCAACGTTGCTCAACGGAACCGAAGTCAAGCTGCCCGTGCTGCACACTGACTACGAAACCGTGACTATTCCCGCTACGGAGATATACTATTCCGTCGTGACCGACTATGGCTTCACATTCACCTCGATCTTCGCCGTGAACGTGGTTGACGACGCCGAGCCGCCTACCTATGAAACGATACTGCTAGGCACTACGAGAAGCATCTACGTTTCACCGAACAACATCTACATCGCCTTTGGAGATGTGGATAGCGCTTCGGGCACGGAGAAGACATTGATCCACCGGGTTCAAGTGGACGGCAGCAGCATCGAGAACAAAGCAAGCGGAGGAGTTCCCGGCAGCGTGCTGAACCAGTTCTCCATGGACGAGCACGAGGGCTTCTTCAGAATAGCCACGACGGTCGACCCTTGGAACACGGCGAATTCAGGGAACAACATCTATGTTCTCAACATGACCCTTGACATCGTGGGCAAGCTGGAAGACCTTGCGTTGACCGAGAGGATTTACTCTGCCAGATTCATGGGCGACAGATGCTACCTCGTAACGTTCCAGCAGGTCGACCCGTTCTTCGTCATCGATCTCAGCTCTCCCACTGACCCCGAGGTCTTGGGCTACTTGAAGATTCCAGGGTTCTCAAGTTACCTCCACCCCTACGACGAAAACCACATAATCGGCATCGGCAAGATAGACAGCAACGTTAAGATGGCGCTGTTCGATGTCACCGACGTGTCTACACCGACGGAAACAGCCAATTATACGGTGCCAGGAGAATATTCGGACTCGACGGTCTTGCGGGACCACAAAGCCTTCCTCTTCGACCAGACCAAGCAGCTGCTGGCCATACCCGTCACCGTGAACAGCCTCAAGAACGTCAACAACTCTACATACACGTACGAATGGAGCTACTGGCAGGGCGCATACATCTTCGACATCACGTTGGAGAACGGTTTCGTCTTGAAGGGCAACGTGACCCATCGAGAGAGCAGCACTGGCTACGAGTACGGTCAGGAAGTGCAGCGGATACTGTACATTGGAAACGTGCTCTACACCGTTTCGGAAACCATGGTGAAGATGAACAACTTGTCGACGCTCGAGGAAATCGGCGTACTGGAGCTCTCCTAACCATCTCTTCTTTTTTTTGCTCATCATCGATTTCTTAGGTTATCTGTTCGTATACTGGGTGCCCTTTGAAGTGCAGCATTGACTCCGATTTCACGTAGGTTCCGCTCGGCAGCCTCATACTCAGTGAGCTGACTATGGCTCCGTTGGGGATGAAGCGCACGCCGTCGAGAAGCTCGCCTTTGGTGACGCCGGACGCGGCGAAGACCAGCTCGTTGCCCTTGGCTAGTTCTGCTTCTTTGTAAGCCTTTTCAGTGTCTACTCCGTCAGTTTCCAGTCTCTTCAGCCTTTTCGAGTCGTCCGTTTTGTCTTTCCAGACTTTGACCAGCATCGTTCCGCCGAGGCATTTGACTGCTGTTGCGCCGATGGTGGCTTCAGGGCCTGCGCCGGCGCCGAGGAGTAGGTCGACGCCGCTGTTCGGGATGCATGTGACCACGGACGCGGCGATGTCTCCGTCTTGGATCAGGATGATTCTGACTCCCAGTTTTCTCAGTCGCTGCAAGATATCTCGATGTCGTTCTCGTTCGAGCAAGATGACTGTAAAGTTTTCCAGGCGCATCTTTTTCTGTTGGGCGACTGTTTGCACGATTTCTTCGATGGACATGTCGAGTGAAATCTTGCCTTTTGAGTGGTAGTCGGTTGCCATTTTGAAGTAATAGCCGTCGTCTGGAAGGACTTGGAAGCATCCCTTCGGCGCGCATGCGAGGGCAGAGATGGCGTCTTTTCTTCCTTTCGACGTAGCGGTGGTGCCGTCAACTGGGTCTACGACGAATTCAACTGGTGGGCCGACTCCCGTTCCCACTTTTTCTCGCCGGCTGAAAGCTGGCGCGTTGTCTTTAGGTCCTTCGCAGCAAATCACTTCGCCGTCAACTTCCATTTGGGCCAAGACCGCCCGCGAGAAGTCGACGGCCCGTTGGTCGACGATGTCAGGGTTGCCCTGTCCAATGTGGAGGGCAGCACCCACTGCAGCTGCGGTGGTGATTCGAGTCAATGATGGAGCGAGGGCTCTGAGTGAAACCATTGTTTTGTTTCCTTCTGGCATATTGCTCTTGCAGAGCTTCTCTATATGCTTCTATTCCTCTTTAACGGTTTTCGTCGAAAATCTTTCCCGTAACTTCTCCGCCAGCTTGCCATCTTCAACGATGAAGGCTCCTCGGTACCCGCATTGTCTGCAGTCCCAGATTGACCACAGCTGGGGCAGTCCACTGGCCCACCGTATCTCCGTGGAACCGCATCGTGGACAAAACGTCTCTCGCCTCTGGCTCTTCTTCCCCGCTTCCGTTTCAGAGGGTTTCTGGGGTCTGCCCGTCATGAGGTCCTCATCCTAAGTGTCGGTCTGGGACGGCCACATCATCCCCCACGTATATGCAGCATCCCCCATGCTTTAAGGGTTTTCGACGCGTTGTGAGACATGTGCAGGAACGCCTACGCCGATTCAACTGTGGACGCCATGGGCAAGCGGCTGCCGCGCGACGACACCAACGTCATGCGTGCTATGCCTGCGTGGGATTGGGACCAACCGCATGGGCGCTACGGCCTCCAAGACATCATATTCCGAGGCAGCTGCATAGCGGAGTACCGGGCGGTGGACGAAGCCACTGAACTGATACATTGCTGCGAGCACTGCGACAGCCTGCCCAAATACGCGAAGCGACTGCACAACGGGTCCAGCGAGAGCAGCGTGGACTGGCGAACGTTCGACAGCTACGTGAAGGGCCGCTAGTGCCGGTGCGGACGCTTCGGCCACGAGTCCTCTCGGTAAGACGCTATCGCAAGACGCTGACTATGGCGTACAGGTCGTTAGGCCGTCAAGTAGTAGTCGACCCATACAGTCTCAGCCGCTGGGCTGCTGTTGAAGATCGTGATCTTCATGCTCTGCCCTGCCACATCATACGTCTTCAGCACCCGCTCTGACGTCGTGTAACTCTCAAGCAGGTAGTCAACTCCGGTATCACTTCCGATCCTCCAGTACACCCACACATTGACGTTCACCAAAGTGTCGATTCCGACCGTGATCGTGCGGTATCCTCGGGTCTCAATGGTTACGTCCCAAAAGGCTCCTGACGCGACTGTGTTTTCATACGTGTCTGACGCAGTTGCGTAGCCGTTAACGGTCACGTTGAGGCTTGCGGGCCAGTTGGTGACGGTGACGTTCTTGCCCGGGTCGCCAGTGGTGGCATAGGCTCCGCGACTTTGACGATGTCGAAGATGTCGCTGTCGCCGTCCGCGTCCAAGTCGGACCATGGGTCGTAGGTGGCGCTGGAGCTCACGCCCACGAGGAACATGGGAGCAAGCATCACGCACACTAAGGCGAGATATGCTTTCTTCATAACGGAATCACACCTCTTCTTGTCGTCCAATTGAACTAG
>CAYNAW010000047.1:0-9804 GCA_964395545.1 uncultured Candidatus Bathyarchaeia archaeon
GGATTCCTCTACTAGTCACAATTTGTGACTACCAGACGTGTTTGCAGAGTGTGCGTCGCCTTTTATACCCTCCACCGCCGTGGCTTGTATCAAGGTGAAGTGAAATGATAAGCGTGTTGAAGAAAGAAGTAGAAAAGGAGAATAATGAGTGTAGAGATGTGGACGTGAAGGCGCAAGCCGTTGCGTATTGGCAAACATATCTAAACAGAGCAAAGTAGGAGAACTGAAAAGCATGTCAGGAAACGTGGTACCTCAGAGAAGCACCGTGACGTTGGACAAGGTTGAGGGCAACCTGGAAGTGGGAGAACACGCCGTCATCAGAGGCACAGGAGTCCCGCCGAAAGTCACGGTTTCAGGCACCGTCTACACTGAAGGCGACTGCACGTTCGAAACCACCCTCTCAGCCGAGAACATGGACGGAGAAGACGACATCGACGTTAAGGGAGACTTGGACATCAGGAACCGAGTCAGGATAGAAGACGGGAGCTTAACTGTCTCGGGAAATATGAAAGCAAAACGCGTCAGCGTAGACCGAAGCTTGAGAGTGGGGAAGAACTTCGAGTCTGAGGAAGCCGATGTCGGAGGCAGCGTAGACGTGGAGGGCACCACCGCAGCTAGGAAAATAGATGTAGGAGGCACCTTCAAAGCGGGAGGCGACGTGAAAGCCGAAACCGTAGATGTGGGAGGCTCGGTGAAGGTTGAAGCCAAAATGCACGCCGAGGATATCGATGTGGGCGGAACGGTGCTCGTCAGCGGCGGCAAAATAGGCAGAGTCGAAGTGGGAGGCAGCTTCATCTCGACAGACTCGCTGGAATTCGAGAAGATAGACGTCGGAGGAACGGTGAAGCTGGCTGGAAAAAGCAGCGGCGGCGACATAGACGTGGGAGGCACCGTCAAGGTGGAAGGAGACCTGAAGTTTGGAAACATCGACGTGGGCGGAGTAATCTCCATAGACGGCTCAGCAGAAGGAACGGACATTGACGTCGGCGGAATTCTGCAAGTCAGCGGCAACATGAAGCTGGCTGGAGAACTGGACGTAGGAGGGAAAATCGAGGTTAAAGAAGAACTCACTGCCCAGACGATCGACGTCGGCGGCAAACTTCACGCGAGAAGAGCAACCGCCGAAGAGAAGGTCTCTGTCGGAGGCTCCATAGAAACTGAAGAAGGAGTACACGCGTCGCAAGTGTCGATTGGAAAACGGGGTGAAGTGAAAGGTCCAATAGAAGCCGACGAGGCGTTCATAAGCAGAGACGCAAAAGTGGAAGACGTTTACGCCAGAACGATACATATGGAGAGAAACGCTAGAGCCAGGAACCTGTATGGAGAGAGAATACGGCTGGAGTCAGACTGCCACGTCCACGGCGAAGTACAGTACACAGAAAGCTTGGAAACCGAGCGAGGAGTAACGACTGCGAAGCCCCCTCAGAAAGTAAGTAAACTACCATCAGGTCCGTTGTGACCACAGGATTGACCACTTTTACCCAGAAGCAATAACTGCAATGCCCAAAGAAAAGGGATGTATGAGAAAAGAAGATGACACTTATCAGCAGGCTACGGCAAGAATTCTCGTTCATTAAAGGCAACTACGCCGTCCTTGTGATAAGTTGGATTCTGATAGACTTTGCCGGTGAGTTGCCAGGAACCTACTACGCCCTCTACGTCCTGCAGTTGGGGGCCACAGAGACCATTCTCGGGATGATCGGTCTCTTTTCATTCCTCGCCCTAGCCTCCATGCAGTTTCCAGGAGGGTATCTGGCGGACAAGTTTGGCAGAAAATGGCTAATATCTACGATGACTTTCGGGGTAGCGCTCTCCTTCATCTTCTACGCCATAGCTCCTTCATGGCACTTCATCCTAATAGGCGCGGTGCTGATGAACCTGTGCAACTCAACCTACCAGCCGGCCCTCATGGCCATGATTGCCGACTCGGTGCCCTCGGAGAGGAGGGGTATGGGATTTGGCATAATCATGATGATAACTAGCGCCTCAACCACGCCGGGACCTCTCGTCGCAGGCTTACTATACACCAACTTCGGCTTGGTCGACGGCATGAGACTAGGCTACGGCATCGTCATAGCCCTATTCTTGGCCGCAGCTATACTGCGACTGCTTCGGCTGAAGGAGACAGTGGTGAACGCTCAGAAACCCAACCTGGGTGAACTTCTCCAAAGCTACCCGACAGCCTTGAAAGAGAGCTTCGCCGTTTGGGGCAAACTATCCAAGTCAATGTTTTACCTGTTTCTTTCTTTCGCTGTCATGATATTCGGGTTTGCCACGACGCAGCTCTTTCTGGTCGTGTACGCTGTGGAAGAACTTGGTGTAGACAAAGCTTTCTGGCCCATCATACTGACAGCCCTATTTGTCACGATGATTGTGCTATCCATACCTGCAGGAAAGCTGGTGGATAAGCTGAACAGGAAGCTTCCTCTGCTGGCTGCGTACGTGCTTTTTGGGTTATCGATGTGGCTCTTCGTTAACGGAGACCCCACGAGGCTTTTCGTCTCCCTTGTGCTCATAGGAGTGGGGCAGGTGATGATGAACGCGGCCTACGGGGCACTGCAAGCCGATTTGACGCCGAGCGAGCAGCGGGGGAAGGTGAACGGCTTCACAAACTTCATGAACTTCATACTCATGGCAATCGCCAGCTTAGTCGGCGGGTTCATGTACGAGCACGTTTCGCCGCAAACGCCTTTCTATCTCGCAATAATCCTCATCGTCCCTGCCTTCATACTGACGCTCACACTGGTCCACGAGCCAGAGAAGAGAGAAGAATAGCATGTTTGGCATGCGCTAAGCATTCTTATATAGGTCTTCAATTCTCATTAAGGCGTATGAAACCCGGCGCCCAACAAAAAACTCTAGTTCAAATATCGTTGTGGGCAGTAATGACCGCCTTGGTCTGCGTGGCGACTCTGGTCATACGGATTCCCAACCCGATGGGAGGATACTTCAACGTCGGAGATGTTATGATCTTCATCAGCGCATTAGTTTTCGGACCCATAGTGGGCGGTGTAGCTGGAGGAGTAGGCTCGGCGCTGTCAGACCTTATAGGCTTCCCGGTTTTCGCAGTCCCGACTCTGTTAATTAAGGGGGTAGAGGGCGTCCTGGCAGGCCTGATCACGAACAGAAAAAGCCCCTTCAGAGACGTGCTGGCAGTGGCTGTGGCTGGCACCGAGATGGTTGTCGGCTACTTCATAGCCGAAGTCTACCTGTGGGGATTCGAACTGGCAATTTTAGAGATTCCAACGAACATAGCCCAAATGGTAATTGGGGGTCTCATAGGAATACCCGTCGCCCTCGTTTTGAGGCGAAGACTCCCTGAAATCCTCAGAAACTAGCTTTTAAGCAGCCGCCGATTAGTAAAATGACGGAGTTGCACAGCGTGAAGCTCCCAGCTGGGAAAGTCCCGCGAAAAGTGCTCGAAGAAGTAGTGTTCAAATACTTGGGCGCAGGACGCAGAGAAGTCATCGTTGGACCGTCGCACGGAGTGGACGGCGCAGTCGTCGAAGTCGGAGATAAGCTCATCGTCACCTCCACAGACCCTATCACAGGCGCCTTGGAGAGGATCGGGTGGCTGGCGGTTAACATAAGCGCGAACGACGTGGCAACCTTCGGCGTACAGCCAGCCTTCTTCTCTTCCTGCCTTCTACTGCCCGAGAAGGTAACTGAAAAAACTGTAGAGGAGATCTGCAAACAAATAGACCAGGGCGCAAAGAAGTTGGGCCTAGCGGTTATAGGCGGACACTCGGAAGCCACGCCTAACCTGCCCTTTCCTATAGTCGTCGGCAACTGTATAGGCATCACGGAGAAAGGGCGCTACGTGACGGCAAGAGGAGCCAGACCGGGCAACCTCCTCGTGCTCACCAAGTCTGCGGGAATGGAGGGCACGGCGATACTTGCTGCAGACAGAGGGGCGTGGCTTTCTGGGAGACTGGGAAAGCTAACGCTGAGCAGAGCCGTGGGTTTCTTCAAGCAAATAAGCGTAGTTGAAGAAGCCCTCTTAGCGTTCCAGACAGGACACGTGACGGCGATGCATGACCCTACAGAAGGGGGCGTCGCGGGGGGCATTCACGAGTTAGCCGATGCTTCTCAGCTGGGGTTTAAGGTCTATGAAGAGAAGATAGCGATTGCCCATGAAACGTTGAGAATATGTGAGGCGTTCAATATAGATCCGTTGCAGTTGATCGCTTCAGGAAGTCTGCTTATCGCTGTTGAGCGAGACGTGGCAGACACGGTTCTGAAGGTGCTGCAAACGAATGGAATCGGCGCGGCGGTCATAGGTGAGTTGCTGTCCTCTCATGAGAAGAGGGTCATAGTGCGAAGAAATGGGGACAGCGAACGGTTGGTTAGACCCGTGTCTGACCATCTTTGGGTAGCCCTGAAAAGACGGCGTGCCGCGGTCTCTGCAGCCGCTTGACCTTCTCCCGCAACTTCCTGTATACAAAGTAGTTACTCACGTTCCTGCAGATTTCAGCGCCCATATTCTTCTCATGAACGTGAATAACACTGAACTCAGGGTCTAGGACTACCGTGTACCCTCTTGCCCGCATCTCCAAACTCCAGTCGTAGTCTTCCCCGCCGTACTTTCGCGTCTCGGGAATCAGCGTGAGCAAGCCCTCGTCGAAGGGATATTCTTGCCACACTGCCTTTCTGATTATGCAGTTGATCGTAGAGATCCACGTGATCGTCTTCAAGGGTCCTTCAACCATGTAGAAAAGGCGAGCCACGATGCCTTTGGCTGAGGGCAGGAAAAAACCGCTCACACCTGCGACGTTTTCGTCGGCGAAGTGTTTCAATCCTGCTTCTAGCCAGTGCCTCGACGTGGGAAACGAGTGTCCGTTTGTGATACACACTAGGCTCTCTCGGGAGGAGGCTACTCCGAGGTTGGCAGAGTAAGGATGGGAAAACTCAGCGTGCCTGAAGGGTAGGAGTCGAGCGGTCGGGTAGCCTTTCAACTGCCTTCGCACGTAATCGATCTCTTCTTTGCTGTCGCAGTCCATGACAACCAGTATTTCGGAAGGGTTGGTTGTTTGGCTCGTTAGGCGTTCTAAGACGCCGTTGAACAGCTTTTCGCGTCCAACACATCTTATGACTAGTGAGACAGCCATGTGTTCTACCCGAGGTTACCAGCGTATGAACGAGTCTCTACTCCGGAGTGACTTATAGCGCTTAGGCGCGCGAGAGCGCGTAGACGATTCCTAGCGTTTAGCCCTAATGTTGCGTAAGACGTTTTGGTGTAGGACGATGACGGCGTAGAAAGCGTAAGAGAAGAGCAATTGAGGATAACGGACTGCATACTTCAGTTCGTTGGCGATGAAGGAGACACTTTTCCTCAGTGTCCAAACGATAGGCGGCCGGTAGTGGATACAGTAGGGCTCGTATGCCGAGACAACTTGGTAGCCTTTCCTGTTTATCCACGATTTTATGTAGGCGTCCTCGTATACGTGAAGACTAGAGGGTATACGAATGCCTTCTACAGCCTTACGGTGCACGAGCAGATCGTGAGTCCCGCCTCTCTTCCCGAAGATTTTCATCGTGACCCGTTCGAACAGCCCGAGCAGTGTGATGTTCTCCAGAATCGACCAGACCTCGATGCCCCACACAGCGCCCACGCCAGTCTTCATCAAACGTTTGGCCTTAGCAAACCAGTCTCTGCACAGGATGACGTCGCTGTCTACGAACATGAACCACTCAGTCTCGACTGCCTCGATTGCTGTCTGCCGAGCCCGTCCCCGCGTTCCTTGCTCACTGAACAGAACAACATTACGATACTTCTTGCTAAACTTCTCGACGATCTCTAACGTTTTGTCAGTGGAAAGGCCGTCCACTATGATTAACCGGTTGACGGGAACGTTGCTGTAAATCGAGTCCAGGCATTTCTGTAGAGTTTCGCCGCTGTTCTTCGTTAAGACCGCCACATCAACCTTCATCACGATGCAACCCAGAGGTTCGATGGTTCTTGAATATCTATAGACTCCCTTCAGTCACCAGAAGGCTTATAACATTTATGCTTAAATAACCGACGCAACTAGCTTAAGAACAAAACGCTTTACGGAAGATGCGCAATGAGACTTTCGGCCTCCAAGGCTCTGAACCTCTTCAGATGCTCTTTGGCCTTGAACAAGCCCCATCATGTGCAGTGGATGCTCACTAACCAGTGCAACTACCGATGCAGGAGCTGCAACGTGTGGCGAGGCCCGAAGTCCACGAAGGAGTTGAACACTGAAGAGGTGAAAGCTGGCTTAGACGTCCTCGATAAGTTGGGCGTCTTGGAAATCGTCCTGTCAGGAGGCAACCCGCTCCTGCGTGAAGATATCGACGAGATCCTCAATTATGCCTCCCAACGCTTCATAACAACGATTTATGACAACGGAAGCCAAGCCGTGAGAAAAGTTGACGCCTTGCGGAAAGCCGATTTTGTCGCCATCTCCTTGGACACGCTTGACGAGAAGAAGTACGACTACCTGAAAGGGGTCCACGGGGCGTTCAAGAATGCGATAAATGCCGTACAGACGCTCGACGAAGAAGGGGTAACCGTAGGCGTGTCTCCCACTATCTCCCAACTCAACGTGGGTAGTATCCTCGAGTTCACACGCCACTTCACCGAGAAGGGAATCCCTGTGCTCTACTGCTTGTATCAACATGACAGCGTGGAGCAACCTCTTTTCCAGATAGGCCGGGAAGACGAGGAGTTGGAAGTCCTTGACAAGGAGGCTTTGGTGAAAACCTGCGGCGCACTTATCGAGGAGAAAGGCAAAAGAAGAGGCATATTGATTACAGAGAAAACGCTTGAGGCCTTGAGCGAATTATACTCGACTGGGAAGAGAAGCTGGGAATGCAAAGCTCTCCAATCCTTTTTCGTGATAGATCCCCTCGGGAGAGTAGCTGGATGCCATCTTCAAGAACCAGTTGCCTCAGTCTTTGACCTTCTAGAAATGTGGCATAGCGAAGAGTTCGACAAGCATAGAGAGACGTACCGAAAATGTCACAGGTGCTCCTATATGTGTTACATGTTCTATTCTCTGCACGCAAACGTGTTCGGCAACTTGGAGATAATCAGAGATCAGTGGAAGAACGTTGGGAAGATATTCAAGGCCCGAAGACCCTAGCTTTCCATGTTTGAAAGCACAAATATCGGATTAGGGACGGACCGTTTCATTCTGCCCACCTTTTCCAGAAAGCCTCCTTTCTCGATGTCCTCCAAGCCTTGGAAAACGTCAGACACCGCATTCGACTTGCCCACCGTCTCCTCTGGCTGGATGCCCGACAGTCTCCTCGAGTCTCTGTGTTTCGAGCGTTTTGATTCAAAAACAGACGCGAAGAAGAAGATCAAGAAGGCTATAAACGCTAGGGATAACGTCTCTGAACCCGGCGTAGGAATCAAACTTCACTCGGAAAGCTATCTCGCTCGGTTTTTATATAACAGTTTTCATCCTCACCGTGTCAAGTTTTCAACCACTTGTTGTTTCAACCGCTCCCCTCAGAGACGCCCCCGCCGAAAAACACGCGTGCAAAGCCCACGCCTTGTTCAACGTATTTGAAAACCTCTGGAGTTCCAGTTTCCACATGAAAACAGAGTCAGAGCTTGTAGCCTATTTTCCTGAGAAACTCTTTTCGCGCTTCTGCATCGTCTTCCGTCTCTATCCCCAGGCTCTTCAACCCGTCCACGACACCCATTATCCCTCGGCCCTGCTCTGTCTCGCAGACCACGACCTCTAAAGGGTTGGCCGTGGCCGCGTGGATGGTGCAGACCTCCGAAACCCGTTTAATCTTGTCAAGGACGTTTATGGGATAGGCGTTTTTGATGAATATTATGAAAGAGTGTCCACAGCCAAGCTCATACGCCTTGTTGGCAGCCAATCGCTTAAGCGCCTCATCGTTTCCCTCGCTTCTTACCAAGCAGGGACCAGAGCTTTCGCAGAACCCCACGCCGAATCTTATGTGGGGAACGGCTTCCACGAGTGCCTCGTAGAGGTCTTCAACTGTCTTGATGAAGTGGGCTGTGCCCACGATCACGTTGCAGCCTTCAGAAGGCTCAATCTTAACCGTCTTAAAGTCCAACGCTTTTTCACCATTCGTCAACCAAGATCAGTCATCTGCGTGTTTGTGCTCCTCTCAGTGGAGACATCGCTCTCAGCCGCCTTACAACCTTCGGTAACGCTTGAAGGATATAGTCAACATCCTCTTCAGTGTTGTACTTTCCTAACGATAGTCGTAGACTACCGCGTGCTTCTTCAGGCTTCAATCCCAGAGCTAAGAGCACGTGGCTGGGCTCTCCCACGGTCGAGGAGCAGGCTGAGCCCGAGGACGCAGCTATTCCTTCCAAATCGAGGCCGAGAACAACCGCTTCTCCTTCGATAAAGGAGAACCGGAAGTTGGCGTTGTTGGGAAGTCTCTCCACTGGGTGGCCGTTGAGGTAGGTGTCCTCGATTTCCAAGACGCCTTTTATCAGCTTGTCCCGGAGTTTGGTGAGGCGTTCGCCTTCTGGCGTCATCTCTTCCTTCCTGAGCTCTACAGCCTTGGCAAACCCAACGATGCCAGGCACGTTCTCTGTTCCCGACCTTATGCCGAACTCGTGTCCTCCGCCGTGTATAAGAGGTTCAATCTGACGACCTTCTTTAATGTAGAGAGCGCCTACTCCCTTCGGTCCATAGAGTTTGTGGGCATTGACGGTCATCAAGTCGATGCCCATGGCCTCCACGTTTAAGGGGATTTTGCCGAAGCTCTGCACCGCGTCCGTGTGGAAGAGGGCCCCGTGTCGGTGACATTCTGCTGCTATCTCCGTTATGCGTTGAATGGTGCCGACTTCGTTGTTTCCATGAACGACGGACACGAGGGTAGCACCCTCTTTTAGCACGCTCTCGAGGGCCGCGGGTTTTACGAATCCGTAGTTGTCAACCGGAAGATACTGAATTTTGTAGCCCTGTTGCTCAAGCCACTTCGCCGAATTCAGCACGCAGTCATGTTCAAACGTGGAGACAGCGATGCAGCATTTGGCCCTGCCCTCCTTGAAGGCGTGCCCTTTGAGCGCCAAGTTGTTGGCCTCTGTGGCACTTCCGGTGAAAATCAGCTCACTCGGCCTCGCGTCCATGAATTTGGCTATAGTGCCTCTGGCCGCTTCCAAGGCTTGCTTGGCCTCGACGCCGAACGAGTTCAATGAGGAAGCGTTACCGTAGACCTCGGAATAATAGGGCTGCATAGCTGCAACCACGCGGGGATCTACAGGCGTTGTGGCGGCATAGTCCACGTAGACTCGGAAGATGAATCCACTCCTTCAGTAAAAATGGAAGACGCGACCATATTTAACTTGTTATTGGACACGGAACTGAGCAAGGTCAAATCTGTGTCCGAATTCCCGCGGCGAGCAGTCTGAGTGCCTGCGGCATGTGAATAGCCTTTCTGACCGCTCGAGAACCGCCCGACTGCACTGCTTGGTGGACGTTCACGCCGGTTGCAGAGACCGCTTCATTATTTTCAACGCCGGGGCAGGTGCAATGGTTGATAGCAACCCCATTGCCCACAAAACGTAGTCTTTGTCTATTAGCAGCTGAGGGTTTTTTGGCTTCAGTAGGAATGGTTTGTGCGTGTCGAACAATGCCTCTGTCAGTATTCTGCGAGGGTTCCTGCTATGAACGATAGGACCGCCGCTGCCGATCACAGAGGTCAGATGGGTTAAATCCTTTCCCATTTGGAGAAAGAAGGTTCCAGAAGGTGAGGTGATCTCCTCGATAGAGCCTACATGTCTTTCGACGGCGGTTTCCACAGCTACTCGCGCCAACGCCGTGTCGATTGCGTATTGCCTTT
>CAYNAW010000048.1:0-9503 GCA_964395545.1 uncultured Candidatus Bathyarchaeia archaeon
TCGTTATTGCCAGCCCAACTTAGCCCTTCCACCATCAAAGAGAAGCCCGGTCCAGACGTGGCTGTCGCTGCTCTTGCACCGGCCAAGGCTGCGCCCGAAGCCATGTTGACAGCCGCGATTTCGTCTTCGGTTTGCATGACAACGATGGAGCCCTCGCCGTTCTTCAACTCGAAGACTTCGTTCGCCTCGAGAAATTCGCTTTCGTCCGCAGCCGGGGTGATGGGATAGTAAGTCTGGACTCGGCATCCGCCTAGGACCTTGCCTAAGGCAACTGCGTGGAAGCCCGTGAGGAATATCCTCGTCTCATGCGCCTCCAATCTACTGAGCTTGACGAAGGTGTCGCCGAACGTCTGCTTCGTGTAGTCATAGGCGTTTTTGAAGGCTGAGACGTTCATCGCGGCGATTTTGGGCTTCTCAGCGAACACTGTTTGGATGGCTTCTTCAACCAACCTCACGTCGTAGTCGAGGAGACCGAACGTTACGCCCACGGCTAACACGTTCTTCATCCGCGTGATCTTGCTCAGTTTTTCAACCCCAAGTTCGGCTGCCAAGTCTTTCAGCAGGTCGAGGAATGGAATCGGATAGACGTGAACGCCTCGACGCTCAGCTTCCGTGACCAAGTCTTTCACAGACCCGTCGATTCCCATTTTCTCCAGACGGCTCTGCAAGTCGCTTAGGAATTCAGGCGGCAATGTGGGTATTTCAGAGGCTCTTATGTCAAGATCATCTTGGTCGAGGAGGATGCCGCCGTTGCGACCGACTTCGCCGATGTGTCTGACCACTGTTTCAGCGTCGAAGGCCGCGAGCAGGTCCACATCGTTCACGTTTGCAGCGACAGGGTGTTCTGAGACGCGGAAATGAAAGTAGCTGTGAAGCCCTTTGATGTTAGAATGGTATTCTCTCTTTCCGTAAAGGTGGTAGCCGCCGTAGCCGCAGGCTCTGCCGAAGATGTTGGCAGAAGTGTCTATGCCGCTTCCTTGAGGCCCGCCGATCATCCAGTTAAATTCCTTCTTATTCAATGTCTCACTCTCCATAGCAGCTTAAGGCCGGAGGGTTAGCCGCCAGTAGCGCATCCTGCGCCTATACAGCAGGTGCACGCGGTTGTTTCGCCGCAGTAGGGGCATACGCATTCGCATTCGTCGATGGGGTGGCCGCAGTTTTTGCAGAGAACTGGATTTTCTGATTCTTCCAAGCTTTCCCACCAGCTTTAGCTAATAGCCCTGCATCATCATTAAGGTTTTCTCTTTTGATGTAACAAAGCAAATATATAGCGGAAGCTTTAGTCAGCAATGAGAGGAGGCGCAAAGAATGCCTATAGACCCAGATTTCATGAACAAACCGAAAGTCGGCACTCATAATGGACATGATGTTCGAGGGGAAGTTGACCCCCCACAGAAGCTCGGGATCCATGGAACGAAGGTAGCGGTCGACCACGATGTGTGCAACGGAGATGCTATATGTGTCTCAGTCTGTCCCGTGAATGTCTTTGATATGATAGACACGCCGGGGAATCCCGTGTCGGCGCAGAAATCGGATCCGGCGAGAGAGCCGGACTGCATCTTCTGCAGAGCCTGCGAAGTCAACTGCCCCACCCAAGCGATAAAAATAACCGAGTAACAGACGCCGAAGGATCACTGTTTTTGCCCATCCTTTTCTCTGAAAGGAGAGGGTCAGCCCAGTGATGACAAATAGGCGGAGAGTCAAGGAAATCGTTAGCCTTCTTGCGAGGGAGCATCCGGACGCGAAGATCGCGCTCCGCTACGATGATCCGCTGGAGCTGCTCATCGCCACCGTGCTCTCAGCCCAGTCCACGGATAGGACGATCAACGAAGTCACAGAAAGGCTGTTCAAGAAGTATCGCATCCCCGCCGACTATGCAAGTGCTGACCTGAGAACACTGGAAAAGGACATAAAACCCTCAGGCTTCTACCATAGTAAAGCAAAATACCTCAAGGGAATCGGACAGACACTTGTGGAGAAATTCGACTCGAAGGTGCCCAGAACGATGGAAGAGCTGACCACGTTGCCTGGCGTGGCAAGAAAAACCGCCAACGTCGTGCTCCCAAACGCCTTCGGAATAATTGAAGGGGTGGCGGTCGATACGCACGTCAAGAGGCTAGCCCAACGACTAGGGTTAAGCAAGAATAAGGACCCGGACAAGATAGAGAAGGACCTGATGGAGCTGCTTCCCAAGAACCAGTGGCCCAGACTCACAGACCTGCTGATCTTTCATGGCAGGCGGGTCTGTATGGCAAAGAGACCGAACTGCCGAGGCTGCATAATCAGCAAGTTGTGTCCTTCAGCTTTCACCTTTGACTGAGAACTGCTGGGCGTTTACGTTTCCTGCAAGAGCTTGACGATGGCCTTGCAGAACTGAGGCAAGTCGGCGGGGAACCGGGATGTGACCAGCTTGTCATCGACGACGACGGGGCTGTCCTCGTAGAGTCCGCCGGCGTTCCTGAGATCCGTGGCAACGGACCTGTAGCAGGTGGCTTTCCTGCCTCTCACCACGTCTGCTTCGATGAGTAGCTGAGCTCCATGGCAGACTGCCGCCACCACTTTGCCTTTCTCAACTGCGTTCTTCGCCAGCGTCACCAACCCTGTGTTCAGTCGCATTCGGTCAGGCGCCCGCCCCCCTGGGATTATGACAGCTGCACAGTCGTCGACGTTGACTTCCTCTGGAGAAAAGTCTGACGGAATCGAAAGCCCATACTCGCCGCGGTACGTTTCCTTCGCTTTAGGTCCGACGACTTTCACGTCGTGTCCAGCTTCTTGAAGCCTATAGTAAGGGTACATGAACTCCCGGTCTTCGAACCCGTTTTCGATCAGAATGAACACTTTTCCCATGGTTCTTGTCCTCACGTTACCCCTTGATTGTTGTGTTCAGAGCGATTTCTGCGAACATTTCTCTCTTCGCCTTGCATATCGGGCAGATGTATGGCGGGTCTTCGCGGAAGCAGACGTAGCCGCATTGTCGGCAGTACCACAGCTTCGCTTCTATCTTGGCCGGCTCGATCGGAACGGCTGCCGCTTCTCCAGCCTTTTTCTCGGCGGTTAGCTGCGGAGTGGCCGTGTATGCTCGTGCCTGTTTCTCTACCGGTCGGCGTTCGGGAATCGGGGTAACAGGTAGTTTTCCTTCAAATACGTCTTGTCGCACGTACAGTCCGCAGTAACAATAGCCAAAGTCTTTCACGTCAGGATCTCGGTAGTCGCAGGGACAGATTATGTCTCGGTCGAACTCGAGTTTTCCGGAGCCGAGTCGGCAGGGGCATGATGGGTAGCCGTAACGTTCCTCGTTGCTCCGAAGTCCCTCCAGCAGGTCTCGGAGGAAATCTGGGTCGGGGTTCAATTGGTAGCCGTAGGTTCGCGCGTCGCTCTCCGCCCTGTTCAACACTTGGTCCAAGCTTGTCAAATTCTCAGCGCCTCTCTCATCCTGTCCTCATGATAGCCTGTGATGAGGATCTCCTCGTCGACTATTAGGGTGGGAAAACTGGAGCGGCCTCCCCGTCTTTCGATGTCTCTGTATATCGCCGCCCGTTCTTCATCGCTGCACAGGTCCACGTCCACAAACTCGAATTCTACATCATTGTCCTTGAGGAAATTCTTGGCTTTCCTGCACCAGGCACAGGTGCTTATCGCGTACATCAAGACGCTGTGCATATTGTTCTTGCCTTGAACCTTCGTCGTCTTCATTCCACTTCCAACGTGAGGATAGTCTGTGAAGCTGGTTAAATTGTCTTTTGCTCAGACCGCGAGGAAGAAGAAGGATTCTGCTGTTGCAGAGCGATGCGGCGCAAAGCCAACGCATCAGTTTGTCGAAAGTCTTATACCGTCTCCTCTGCCTTGAAGAAGCTGGAGAAATGACGCTATGAACGGAACTAATAGGAAAAAGCTGGCAATCATCGTTCAAGGCGGAACTTTGGACAAGCTCTACTGCACGTTCATCTTAGCGTCGACGGCTGTCGCGATGGACATGGAAGCCCATCTGTACTTCACTTTTTGGGGACTGAACATGCTCGTCAAGGGAGCCATGGACAAGACGGGGCTACCCGCAACGTACAAGCACTTGGAGGAGCAGATGAAGAAGAACTTGGCGAGAATGAAGTATCCTACGCCCTACGAGATGCTGCAGAGGCTGAAACAGTCAGGTCTGCTCAAGATCTACGCCTGCAGCCCATCGATGGAGATGTTCGACATAAAGAGAGAAGACCTTGTCCCCGAAGTAGACGAAATCGCAGGCGCCGCGGCCTTTCTCGAAATCGCAGCAGACGCCGACGTATCGCTGTTCATCTAGCAGGCTGGGGAAGCTCGCTGGCCTTTCCGCAGTGCCAGCGAGGAGCATTTTAACCAGAACATCCATATTCTACGCTTAGGAGCGGTGTGACGTGAAACAGGTTCTGGTGCTCGTCGGTACTCCCGGAGTCGGAAAATCCTCCGTCGCTCGACTCCTTGCAAATCGTCTAGAGGGCATTCACGTCGACGTGGGTGCCTTGGTTAAGAAGGAGGGGTTAAGCCACGGTGTAGACGAAACGCGTGACACGTTGATTGCAGACTTGAAAAAAGTCTCTCGTCGGGTCGCTAGAATCCTCAAGGAGGCAGGGAGCGTCGTTATCGTTGAGGGCCACTTCGCTATGGAAGTGGTGGCTGCAGACGATGTTTCACTGGCTTTTGTGTTGAGGCGTGACCCTGACGAGCTGCGAGAGGCACTGAGAGCGAGAGCGTTTAAGGAAGACAAAGTTGCAGAGAACGTGGCTGCTGAGATTCTGGACGTCTGTCTCTTTGACGCCGTGGAGGCTTATGGAGAAGGAAAGGTATGCGAAGTCGATGCTTCAGGCAAGACGGTCGCAGAGGTGACTAACGAGATAGTCGGGATCGTCGAGGGAAAGAAGGACTGCCGTGTGAGCGTCGTGGATTGGCTCACAAAGCTCGAGTTAGAAGGGCGTCTCGACGAGTTTCTGAGGGCAATCTAGACTTGAGTAAGACCGGCAGAGTGGCCGACCGGATGAGGAAACGTATGGTCATGCTTCCGCAGATGACGTGTGAGGGGACGAGGCGCACCAAGGTTTATGTATTCAGGAACGCTCTAGTTTCTATTGTCCCTGGATGAAGAAGCTTGAAGATTTCAAGGATTCCTTTGGGGAAGTATGTACGATAGCTAAGACTGTGCTGTCGACCGTTTGGTTCTGGGTGCCCGTGGCATACGCCCTATACTTCCTAGTGCAGTTGTGGCTGATTTTCTTCGTCCACCCCTTGACCCTCTTCGCGGTTGTCACGGTGCTCGGCGTCTACGCAGTCTATTTGGAGGACAAGCGGACAACGACGATGTATTCATTGAAAAAGACCAAGTTTCTGTCGGCATCGCACGGGTTCGGTGAAGGCCCGTCCCCCATAGATCGTCGGGACTGGGATGTCGAGCAGACCGTGAACGAGTATGAGGTTTTGCTGCGGAAGAGGAAACAGCGAGGCAAGTAAAACCGGCGTCTGGGCATCCTTGCCTTCTCGATTCTATCCTCGCTGTGTATTGGTTCCCTCTCCAGCTTGGTTCATTCCTTCTACACATCGTACTGTCTGCCATCGAGAGTTTGCACGGGAGATCCGCGTTTTCAGGCTGTCATCGCGTGAATCTTCAGCGTAAGGGAACAATTGATCAGGCTTACTCGCCTAGGTGTTACCGTGGCTTCTTTCCGTAGACTCGTGGCTTCTTGGTTCCGGGGGTTAATAGGCACAGATGGTATGGAAGACTCGTGGGGTGATGTTGGGTGTCCATGACGCCTCCTGTACGGTCAACCAAAGATGTTCCAAGATTTCGTCAATAGGAGAACTTGCTCTCCAACTCTCCCGAAAGAGAATGCGTGTGGGTGCGATGATTCTGGGGTTTTTCAGATTCTCATTTTGCCTTCTTCAATGGAGACGTCAGCATCTGCCAACTGATGTGACACAGGGTGCATGTGTAAGCGTGCTCTCCTGTCTTCCTCACCCCGTCTCTGCGTCCGCATCTTGGACAATGGAAATCGGACATTGTAACTAACACCTACAATACACTAATGCGCTTACCGGTGTAAAAGACATTACTCTCCAAATAGGTGATTTGGCGAATCGCAAGTGAGCAGAGCAGAAATCAAGGCCCACAGCAAATAGGATTATCATGGTTAAGGCATGATGGAGTCTCTGCCAAAAGCTATAAGACTCTGAGGGTCAGAATATGTCAATGATGCAGTATGGAAAAGCTGAAGGATATCGATTACAGGATACTTTTCGAACTGATGAGAAACTCCAAGACAAGCGATCGGCAGCTGGCTAGGAAAATCGGAGTCTCTCAGCCGACGGTGACCCGGAGAAGAGCAAGGCTTGAAAAAGAAGTAATCGACGACTACACGGCTATTCCGAAATGGGGGAAGCTGGGGTATGAGATCCTCGCGATCACGTTTGTGAACACCAAATCCGCCGTCGCCACAAAGGAGATGTACGACAGTGTCCGGAAAAGGGCACAGAAATGGCTGGACAATCAATCGAACATCATCCTTGCCACTGCATGTCGAGGAATGGGTGTAGACTCGTTCATGATCTCGATTCACAGGACTTACGCGGACTACGATGATTTTCTGCGTCTGCACAGACTGGAAATGGGTGATCTTGTGGAGAACGTCGAATCGGTCATCGTGAACCTTGCCGGAAAAGAGGTTGTTAAGCCCCTGAGTTTCAAGTATTTGGCACAAGCAGAGTAGGCCGAAACATTGAGGACGACGCATAGCTTTGCAGTGACGCAGAAACAGAGTTCACGCAGTCAGTGACGACGCCTGTTCCACCCGCGGAATATCGATGGTAGGACTTCCCCTGCAGGGTCAGAACTCTTTCCAGACCATGCTGAGCCAGATGACCGCCACTACGCCGCACACGACGAGGGCCGACACTATGAAGAAGGCTATGTTCTGCCAGATGTCAAAGCCCGTTGGATAGAACGCTAGAAATGAAATTGCAAGTACCAGCCAGCAAAACACGATGGTAACCGTGCTGACAATTCGTGCTTTCAGGGAGACCATAGTTCACTGTATCGAAGAGGCTGGTTATAATCCTTTTCGCCATTCTTGAAACTGAAGTCTGGATGGACGAGTGTGTTGGTGCGGGCAACCAGCGGATAGACTTAATTCTTTGAGGTACCTACACTATTTTGGAGACAGATGAGCGTCATTCCTTACCCCCACGCGCTTTCGCAGTTACTCCAAAGGCTGATCGGTCATAAAAAAGAAGAGGACAGATTCTGGTATTGCCACAACTGCGGAACAAAAAATCCAAGCAATGTGCAGGTTTGCACAAAATGCGGGCAGAAACTTCTGATTAAGCTGTCTGTGGAACCCGTTTCGGCTTAACGGCGCCAATGAAAGGGCAACCAGAAACAGCCTCTTCAGTTGTCCCTTCTAATCCGATCTCAACTGCCGACGGTGCTTGGGCGGAGTTCTCTGAGCCTCACAGACGACCGAGGCATCTGTGATGTTTGACGATTTGAAGGTGGTGCTTACCATAGTTGCCGTGATGGCAAACTGTAGTTTACTTCCTTTGTCTTTGTGGGCGTTGGGCTGCACGTGGGAATGTTGGGTTGCGCCGTTGATACTGCCGTCTGTTTGGGTGGCGCGTGAGTGGCATCGTCAGAGTCGGGTGTTGCCGAAGTCGGAGGCGTGGGAGTCGGCGAAGTCGGCGGAGGAGTTGGTGGAGGAGTATGTGCGGAGTTTAGAGAGGGATAACGGGTAACGCATCTGAAGACCACTATCTCCATCGGTGTCCGCTTGTGCGCGCGAGCAGAGCGAAGCGATGCGAGCGATGGTTGAGAATGGTGGAATGCGCCAGCATGTTCTTGCTTCACTTGCTGTTTTGACTTCGATTCATGTATAGAACTAAAACTACGATTGGGACGACTAGGACGACAGTCACAAGGATTCCGTAATATTCTTCTACAAGTGGCACATCATACGCGGGTAAGCTCAATAACACAAGTAAACCTAATGTGAGCCAAAGAACCAGAAAGACAGGAAACACAATCAGCGATCTGAATGTTTCCCAAATCACACGGGGCACCTCTCTAATGATATATCGGCGACGAGTAAAGTAATTATGCACTCACGACAAGCGCGCAGTGTATTCGTATCGGCGTTGTGCGAAACGGGGGCAGACGTGAGACGAACGTCTCACGGCGCGCCTCTATGAATAGCCATATAAATGATGCCGTTGATATTTGCTTGAGATGCAACATGGAGAAACTGAAGAGTGTTGATTACAAGATTCTGGCGGCGTTGATGAAGAACGCGAAGATTAGTGATCGGCAACTGGCCAAGGAGATTGGGGTCTCCCAGCCGACGGTGACGCGGAGGAGGGCAAAACTGGAGACGGAAACCCTTGATGGGTACACCGCCGTTCCTAACTGGGCAGTGATGGGGTTTGAGATTCTGGCAATCACGGTGTTCAAGAGCCATCCCTCGGCGGGAGTGAAGGAGAACGTTCACGTTAACGTTGAGAAGGCAGCGAAGTGGCTGATGAAGCAACCCAGTGTCCTTCTGGCGAGTGGATGCCGAGGGATGGGCAGGAATGCGGTCTTAGTTTCGGTGCATAAGAGCTATGCTGACTTTGACCGGTTCATGTCGGAGCACAAGCGAGAGCTGGGATACCTCTTCTCTGAAGCCGACACTGCCCTTGTGAACCTTGGAGGAGGAGAGGTCATCAAACCGCTGCACCTGAAATACCTGGCAGAAGCCCTGTAGACTCTTCTGGATGAAGATTTCATTACTCCAGAAAAAGAAGGAAAACGAGAAAGCCATTTTCCCTTTCTGAACCGCTTGACGCCGCCCACGTCGGGGACGCATTCGAATCCATTTTCGATGAGTTGCGTTGCTTGTTCAACTGGAGTGGCTCCGTTACATGCGCGCGCTAAGGTGAGAGGTGCATAAAAGCTATAGCCGAGAGTAGACACACCATTATTGTTGCCATTAGGGGAAGATGGATGTGAAGTACCGGCAACTGTATAGGAGACTGCTTCGTGACAGTGGCATCGTCACTTCGGTTGGCATTATCGTCGCTGCTGTTGGCGCCGTTTTAGGGCTAGGTCAGGTATGGGTGGCAGGGGCAACGATTCTTGGCACGGGCATTTTGGGCATCCTCGTCATACTATTCTGGAAGCTTATGGAGTATCTATTCAGTACGGAGTAGCTACAAAAGAAGGAAGGGAAGATGAACAGAGCCCCCTTCCTCTTTCTGAACAACTTGACCCCGTCCATGTCGATGACGTACTGAAATCCGTTTTCCGTTAGTTGCGTTGCCTGTGGTCTGTGTTGCCACGAATCGTTTTACCTCTTCGGGTTTGCTCGGGTCTGTGTGCTCGTCTAGGAAGCTTAGAGGTTTGTTGTAGTTTCTTATCGTTGAGTTGGCTTTGTTGTCGATCTTCATTCGGATGAACACGTTGAGAATCTGGGGATGGGTTACGGGGTCTGGGCGTGGTGTGCTGGGCGTAACCCGTC
>CAYNAW010000049.1:0-9418 GCA_964395545.1 uncultured Candidatus Bathyarchaeia archaeon
TCGGTGAGATCGAGCTTGCGAGCATACGTGACCACCGGGATGTTGAGGAGTTCGGCGAGCCGAGGACCCACCTGAGCTGAGAAACCGTCGATGGAGGCCTCGCCGCACAGAACTAGGTCAAACTGACCAAGCTTCTTGGCTGCTTCAGCCAGTGCAAGGGAGGTCGCGAGCGTGTCAGAGTCCTGGAGAGCCGCATCAGTGACGAGGTATCCTCTGTCGGCACCCATCGCCAAGGCTTCCCGGATAGAAGTCTTTGCGTCTTCCGCGCTCACGGTGAGTGTAACCACTTCGCCGCCGGACTTTTCCTTGAGACGGACAGCCTCTTCCAACGCGTTCTTGTCGAAATCACTAATCTTCCGTGCCACACCTGTCGTAACTACCTGCCTTGTCACAGGGTCTGCCTTGAGCTGACTCACGTCGATTGCCTGTTTGATGCAGACTAGTATTCTGGGCAAAACGTCTTAACCCCGGGAATCTACGTATGAACGAAAAAACGGCAATTAAGTATTACGGTGACACTCTGGTCGAGCTTGGTGACTTTTTTTAAGCCCGTACGGTCATAAGTGTTGTTAGTCGAGCGCTGAGGACTAGACTCGTGCAGTGTTTGCGTGTCTGAAATGGACAAACATGAACTGGCACTCAAGGTAGCTTCCGATTGGATTAAGGTTCTCGGAGGACCTTTGAGAGACAAAAGCATTTCCATCGTTTTCGAGTCTGGTGGCTATTTTCCCGACGACTGGACAATTGCCGCCTGGAAGCTGCCTTTCCGCACTCGGGGGAATTTCCCAAAAGCTGTTGCTCATCTCAAGAGGGATGGTAAGTTCATCCCAGAGAAGGAGGTTCGTGAAGTGATTCTGAGAAATGCCTTTGATTCCTTAGAACTCACGATTTTCCAAGTTCCAGAAGAGCAGACCATCCCGAAGTGGGTTGAGGAGGAGTACTTCGTACGGGGAATTCTGCGGGCTTTGCTTCGGCTCAGATACCCTGATTGGAATGAACACCAACTGATCGACTATGAAGAGAAGCTCGTAGGAAAAAAGGGTCTCAGAAGAGCCTCCCTTCCCAAGGCAGCACTCTATACGTGTCAACTCGTGTTGACAACGTTTCTCATCAACCTAGGGGTCTTCTGGGTGCTGAATGGGTACACAATCGAAGGAAATCTGGCCGGCTTATACATTGCTGTCATGGTGGAAGGCCTCTTCTTGGCGGCACTTGGCCTAACGCTTACAGAAGTCTATGACACAACGATCTACAGTCCGACGGGTAGGACGTTCCTCGAGCATGTGCGGTTTCCACCGCGACCTACCGCGGCCATAGCGCTTATGGCCTCAGGTTTGTTGCTGTTCCTCCTTGGGTTGTTCCTGCTCCCTTGATTTCCGTCGTGCATGCATCAAGACTATAGGCTTGCGGGAGATGGCTCCGTTATCTAATAGAAACAAGGGTCTAAAGTAGTACTTCAGAGATTCACGACTGTCCATTACGCGCTCCAAACTGTCACAATCCGTGCTTTTCCTTTAACTCCAGAGGCACGGAAAGTGGATGGCGACTAAACTGGAGTAGCCCCTAGCTTACCCAACTCGAGCCAGCAGCCCCTCAAACTTTATTATTGTCATCACTTCCTCTCTAAACTCAAGTCTGGAGAAACGGGCATGCAGGATTACGACGTCGCCGTTGTGGGAGCGGGCATTCTTGGTCTATCAACAGCCTATCACATTAAACGTAATAACCCAAACGCACGGATTCTAGTCCTGGACAAGTTAGCTAGCGCTGGACAGGCAAATACAGCCAAAAGTGCTTCAGCTTTTCGCTGCTTGTTTTCCTCCTACACAAACTATACTCTCGCAAACTCTTCCGTGGAATTCTATCGGCACCTGCAGGAGAATCTGAAGGTCGATTTAAAACTCCAGTGGACTGGATATCTCTGGCTTCTAGATGAAGAAAGCTGCAAGGAAGTTACGCAGATCTTGGGTGGTTTGGCTGGAAAGGATTTCAAGTATCAGGAATATGACAGCGAGGAATTGACACGCATGCTGGGTATGCAAACAGACGTGAACGACGATGAAGAAGCCCAGCTGATGAAACTAGGGAATGTCTGCACAGGCATTTTTATCCCGAAAGCAGGCATTGTTGACGCCGCCTGCCTGGTTGAATACTATGAAACTGAGTTTTTGAAGATGGGTGGCAAAGTCGAGTATTGCGTCCAGGTTGAGGACCTTATCGTCGAGCCGAATGAATCGTTGGGGATTCCGGACGAACCCTACTTTTGGCAAGAGGCACGAATCACGGGGCTGAACACAAATAGAGGTCGCATTAGAGCAAAGAAGATTATTCTAGCTGCGGGCGCATGGATTCCGCAGCTTTTGGATGCCGTTGGAGTTGAATGCTATGTCAAGCCCAAGAAAAGACAGCTATTCAACGTGACGGCGAAAGGTGCTTCGTTGAAACAGCTACTCTTGACACAGGGATTCAACTCTGTGGGGTGCATGCCCTTTACTATCTTACCTAACCCAAAGATTCTTGTCCGACCATTTCCGAACGAAGGCGTTTTCTGGCTTGGCTACGCTGACGATTTTCCTCGCGCCTTTAAGATGGAGGATGACCCTCAACCCGAGAAAAACTTCTACCAATATGGGATTTACCAAGTTCTGGTGAAGTATTTCCCTCAGTTCAAGGATTGCCGACCAACTTCAGCCTTTGCGGGGCTGTACGAAATCAACACCGTGGACGGTCAACCGGTGATTTTTGAGGAAAACGGCTTGATTGTTGTCGGCGGCGCCAGCGGGAGTGGAATAATGAAAGCCGATTCCATAGGGAGAATCGCTGCTGCCCTTTATGACGAAAAGGAGTTTGCCGTGCTTCATGGGGACAGACAGTTCCGCGTCAGCGATCTGGGATTGGCGAAGAGATGTGTTGAACCTGAAAAGCTCATAATCTGAGCCGCGAAAACTGCAGACGGCTTGGTCACGAAAAACCTTAAAGCTCTCTAGGGCAGTTGCCTAGTGTGGGATTCCATGAAGCGTGGAGCTTCCGTCAAGCACCAGATGAACGATGAACTGGTTCTGGAAAGAAAGATGCTGCCTTTCCATCAGGTTCTCACGCTAGATTACACCAGATGCGTCGGGTGCGGAATCTGTGAGAGCGTATGCCCCGAGGAAGCCATCGAACACGTTCCTGCAACGACAAAAGATAGAAAATTGGTGAAGAAAGCCCTCGTAGATTTTGAATCTGCCCGATGCACATTCTGCGGGGAGTGCATTGTCGTATGTCCAACAAACGCCTTGACGTTGAAAGAGAACGGCGAAGAAAGAATTCCAGTGGTTGATGCCGAAGTCTTTCCAGTTCTCTTGAAGGACGTTACGGTTGACATAGGAAAATGTGATCCTCTCTGCTCCCTTTCATGCGAAAAAGAGTGCCCGACAGAAGCCGTCAAAGTGGTTACTGAAAAAAAGGGAGACGTCATCGAGAAAATCCTCGACGTCAAAGTGGACAAAGCGAAATGTATTTTCTGTGGACGATGCGAGTCCTCATGCACCAAAGGCGCGTTCCACGTCAAAAAGCCGATACAAGGTACAATTCGGCTCGATTCACACGAGTGCCCGAAAGGTTGCCGAATATGCGTCGATGTTTGCCCCAGCAAGGCCATTTCACTAAGACCAGACGGTAAACCATCGGTCTTTGAAGAATTCTGCATCTATTGTGGAGCATGCCAGAAATCCTGTCCGGAGAACGCGATACTCGTCGAGAGAACTAGGATTCTGCACTCCGAGGTAAAATCAGGAGCTTGGATTGCGGCATTAGAGAAGCTGACCTCTGCTGACTCCATGTTCAAAAGATACAGCGCAGCCTCTGCAAAGAAGTCACGAGAAGTTGCGGGCACGATTCCCTGATAGTTTGTGCTTTAGGATTCGACGGTCAGCAAAGCACCCGCGAGGCGTGGGCCATTAAATGTCAGATCAAACTGCGTCTGTGATCAGTTCCGCAATATCTCTAACTTGAATTTTCTCTTCGTTGCCTGTGGTCTTAATGGCATCATCAAACGTCAAGAGACAGAAGGGACATGCCACAGCAATGATCTCTGCGCCTACATCGAGCGCTTCCATAATGCGCTTTTCTGCAAGGCGCGACCCGGGGATGTCATGCCACATTCTTCCTCCTCCCCCTTCGCAACAAACGCTTCGAGCCTGCGATCTGCTCATTTCAACAAACTTTGCTCCCGGGAGGCTTTCGAGTATTCGCCTCGGTTCTTCATAAATACCGTTATGCTTGCCCAGAAAACACGGATCTTGGTAGGTTATCACCTTGTCAACCTTCGTCGAGAACTTGAGTTTTCCAGAGTCGAGGAAATCTGCGAAGTACTGCGTGTAGTGCCTGACTTGGAGTTCTTCTGGGTATCGATGCTTAAATGCGTGAAAGCAATGCGGTGAAGTGACTAGAATCTTCTCAACGCCGTATCGTTTGAAGAGACCTAGATTGCCCTCAGCCACTTCTTCGAACAGCCCTTTTTCTCCGATCGAGTAGATTTCGTTTCCACAGCATGTTTCTTGATTTCCCAGCAAAGAGAAATCAGTGCCAAGCATGTTCAGCGTCTTCACGATGGCCCTCGCGACGTTTTGGGCTCGAGACTCGTAGGATGCAGCACACCCGACGAAATAGAGTAACTCGGATGTCGCGTCCTCTGTAACATATTTTACATTCAGATCATGCGCCCAGTCAGCTCGGGTGTTGCGGCTCAATCCCCACGGATTCCCGTACTTGAGCACCCCTTCGAGTGCGTCGATGAGGGTACGTGGAACCTGTCCCTGTTCGACGAAAAGGCTCCGTAGGCCTATGAGCACATCCATCGGTTTTACTTCTCGAGGGCAACGACTTGAGCAGGTGGAGCAGGTTGTGCAATCCCAGATTTCGTTTTTCTGGTAGATGTTCGGTTGCGGAGTGATTGCTGAGGGTGAAAGCGTGTAGGACAGTTCCAGCATGAGCTTTCTTGGGTTAAGTTCGGATTTTGAGGAGAGGGGACAGGACCCAGTGCAGATGCCACACTGCATGCACTTGTTGAAATCCAGTTTTTGGATGGCTGTTGGTTCAGTCACACTAGTCACCCTGCAGCGCCTCTTTCAGCTCGGCATGTATTTGTCCACGATTGAAGTGTCGCATATGGATGGCGCCTGATGGGCATGCTGCAGAACAAGAACCGCAGCCTTTGCACAAGGTTTCTAAGACTTCTACTGCCTTGTCCTTGATGGTTATGGCGTTGAACGGGCACGTGGCATAGCATATCAGGCATTTGCTGCATAAATCTTCGTTGACTTCTGCAGTGGCGGCTTCGATTTTTGCTTCCCCAGCGGACATGAGGTTGCTTGCTTTCTGTGCTGCACCGCTCGCTTGAGCTACGCAGTCAGGTATGTCTTTTGGTCCTTGAGCGACCCCGGCGATGAACACGCCGTCGACCAGCGTATCCATCGGTCGAAGTTTGGGGTGGGCCTCTTTGAAAAAGCCGTCTGGACCTATCGAGATGTTGAAGACTCGACGTAATGAGCTCGTTCCGACGCTCGGAACTACTCCGACAGATAACACCACCATGTCCACGTCAGCTTCAACCAGAGTTCCGAGAAGGGTGTCTTCTGCTTGGAGTTTCAGATTCTTAGACTTGGAATCTTCGAATATATCAGCTACCTTGCCTCTAATGTAGCGCATCCCCTCAATCTGGGCCCTCTTGTAGAACTCTTCGTATCCTTTCCCGAATGCGCGCATATCGATGTAGAAAATCAGGACGTCCGCGTCAGGAGTCTTCTCCTTGACCAGCAAGGCTTGTTTTGTTGCGTACATGCAACAGACGCGGGAGCAATAGGGATTCGTTCTCTCATCTCTTGACCCGACGCATTGGAGGAATGCGACTCGCTTGGGAGGTTTCCCGTCAGAGGGTCGGACCAGTTTGCCTCCGGTGGGTCCTGATGGACTAATGATTCGTTCAAACTCAACACCTGTGATTACGTTCTCATAGGTGCCATATCCATATTCCTCGATTGCTGAGGCGTCGAAGGGATCGAAACCTGTGGCCAGGATTAGGGTGCCTGCTTCGATCTCTTTTTCTCTTGGCTCGTCAGAGAAATCGATGGCTCCAAGTCCACAGGCGTCAACACACTTGTAGCACTTGATGCAGTGGTCAATGTCAATCGTGTAAACCAGAGGTACCGCTTGAGGGAACGGTATGTAGATGGACTTTCTAGGTCCCAGGTCTGCGTCAAACTCATTGGGAACTTGGATCGGGCAGACTTTGGCGCATTCTCCGCACCCGTTGCATAGATTCTCGATGACATAACGAGGTTTTGCAGCAACATGAACCGTGAAATTCCCTACGTAGCCGGACACTCGACTAATCTCTGAGTTTGTCAAAACGTGGATATTAGGGTGGTGAATGACTGCGGCCATCTTCGGAGACAGTATACACATTGAACAGTCCATAGTTGGGAATGTCTTGTCTAACTGGGCCATATGGCCCCCGAGGCTCGGGTTCTTCTCAACCAAGTACACCTCGAACCCCTCCTCAGCAAGGTCAAGGGCGGCTTGAATCCCGGTAATACCTCCTCCCACGATCACGCAGCTCTTCTTTATTGGAACCGTCATGGCCTCAAGCGGTTCGAGAAGAGAGGCACGTGCCACCGCCATCTTAACTAGGCTCATTGCTTTCTCGGTAGCCCTTCCCTGCTCCTCCGAATGAACCCACGAACACTGCTCTCTGATGTTGGCAATAGTGAGCAGGTAACCATTCAGCCCTGCCTCTTCAACGCACTTGCGGAAGGTTGGTTCATGCAGCGTGGGCGAGCATGCGGCGACCACGATTCTGTTGAGCTTGAGGTTTTTGATGTCTTGTGCAATCAGTGTTTGGCCGGCGTCCGAACAGACGTATGCATAGTCCCTAGCGACGACAACATTGGGAAGGGCAGATGCCTGTTTCGCGATTGTCTTGACATCAACGCTTCGAGCGATGTTTGTTCCACAGTGACATATGTACACCCCGACGCGGGGCGCTTCATCAACGGGGGATTGCGATTTTCCTTGTGTCTCGGCTGAACTGCTCAATCTGTTCCTCTCTGTGGCTGAGATCGTGGGTTTAATCACTTCAGGTGTTCCTAGAAGGCTTCGTCGTCGGTTTCGTCTCGAGCGTTTCTGACAGCAATTTCTTGAAAGCTTTCTTTCGCATTTTCTGTCCCAGCTGCTCCCCGGTCATGAGACTCAAGGCTTCCGTGGGGCAGAAGGCGACGCATTTCGGATCAAGTTGACACAGGTCGCAAACCGTCGAGATTTTCTTATCTTTGTGTACAAAGATGACTCCGAACTCGCAGGCTTCCATGCACCAGCGGCAGCCGTCGCATTTCTGCTCATCGACCAAGATTACCCCCGTTTTCTCATCAACCGTCAACGCCTTCCGAGGGCAGCTTTTGACGCATTTCGGCGTTTCACATAAACGGCAGGCTATGGCTATATTGGCAAAAGGTTCGATGCGGCTCATGCGGATTCTCGAGAACAGGGGGTTAAACCCGCCTTCCTTAACCGCTGAACAGACCAGCTCGCAGATCCCGCAGCCGGTGCACTTTTCGGGGTCTGAAACGACGAATTTCCTCTCCATTCTAGGCACCTTCCTCTCCAACAAGGTCAGTTAATCCCAACTCCTCGATCTTCTGTCTCGTTGGCGTACCATCAGCCATCCACCCTCGAGCCGCGTAGTACTCGTCAAGCATCGCATCGAATTCGTCCTTGCGCAGATGCGACCCTTTGGCGCAACCATCGGGAATCGGGTCGTCGAACACTCGGGGTGGAAGCATGTCATCCTTTCGCGTCCATCCTTCTCTCATGTTATAAATTTTCTCCATATTCCAAACGCGTTCTCCTGCGATCGACAATTCTCTGACCGTTAAAGGGATTCCAGTGACCAGCGTGTAAAGATCAGCCAAGTTGCTGTAGACATTCGACCAGAGGTTACCTGAAAACTTGCACACCATCAGCAGATCATAAATCGCCAAGTTGTTTTCTTTTTCCGCGACGAATTGGCCCTGACCGACCTCAAACTTGAATCGATTGATCCTGCCTCTGATTTCAGGCCCAAACACTGCAGCACTTATGTGATCGGCACCTCTGGTGGAAACAGCGAAAGACAAGGCGGTGGCTTTCAACCCTCTCACATCAAAGCCTGGAAACTCCAGACCCTTCGAGTGCATCGCAAACTTCTCAGACCCTTTGCCAAGCTTCTCGGACGCCCTCTTCACTCCTTCCGCCAAGAGATCGCCGAGCCCTTCTCTGTTCGCGATTTGAGGGATCATCTCCATCAGGGCTTCGTGATTTCCGAACGACAAATCTATCCCGTCGGTGTCGTTCGATGTGAGTAGCCCTTTTTCGAAACATTCCATTGCCCAAGCAATCGAAACACCTGTGCTTACAATGTCCATTCCCAAACTGTCGCAGAGATCTCCAGCTTTCACTATCGCAGGCAAGTACCAAATTCCACAATTCGTTCCAAGGGCATACAACCCCTGATATTCAACCTTGTAGGTTACACCGCTGTAAGGCCCTGCTTTGATGAGGTCCACGTGGTCGCAGCCTATTGGGCAGGTGGCGCATGCCATGCCTCGATGGATGTACTGATCCTGCATCCATTTAGTCGATATTTTTCTAATATCCTCACTTATGAGTGGAGGCTCTTTAGAGTCGGCACTCTGAAAATTCCGTATCGGGGTGGCGCACTGCGCCAAGTATTCCATACCTGTGCCGATGGTTCCCAAATCTGTCATTATCGTCGTGATTACGCCTTTGGCGACCTTCCGGTAGTAGTCTCCACATAGATTCAGTAGTTTGTCAAGATTGGCGACTTCAACAGTCTTAGATCCTCTGACGGCCACCGCTTTGAGCTGCTTGGACCCCATGACCGCGCCCATGCCGGTTCTGCCATCATCCTCGTGGTAGTGATCGCTCACAACCGATGCGAAACGGACGAGTCTCTCTCCTGCGGGTCCAATGGCGGCCACTTGAACGTTATTGTCACCCACGGTTTCCTTGATTGCTATTTCTGTGTCCCAACAGCCATTACCCCATAAATCGGCGGCGTTTTCGAACGTAACGACATCGTCGTCGATGAATAGGTAGGTCGGTCTCTCCGCCTTTCCTGTAATCACCAGTGCATCGTAGCCCGCTCGTCTAAAAGCTACACTCCAGAAGCTTGACCCGATGGATTTTCCTTGAAAGCCAGTCAAAGGAGACTTGGCCCGAATCACGTACTTGGCGCTCGTTGGCACGATGGTTCCAGAAAAAGGTCCGACCGAAAAAACCAGCACGTTATCGGGGCTGAACGGGTCTACTCTCGGCTTCTGATACTTGTGCGAAAGGTACACGCCGAACCCGTTTCCGCCGATGAGTTTCCGGCAGAGGT
>CAYNAW010000050.1:0-9364 GCA_964395545.1 uncultured Candidatus Bathyarchaeia archaeon
AGTGGCAATCTTCGTCTTAACCCGAGCACAGAGCTTCTCGGTGCCCTTATGCTTCGGAACAAGACTTAGGAATTCCTGCATTAGACGAAGCTTCTCCTCGGGGTCTCTAGCGTTCGCGACTTCGTCCCATTTCTTCTTGGCTTCCACAGTCAGGTTGGTGGGCATGCTGAACCTGCTCTCTCAACAAAAAGGGTTGAGGTAGTATCTATACGTTTAGAACTGGAGGAAGAGGAATTGAAGTTTAGCGCCATTTCAACGAGAAGGTAAACTTAATATTGACGGACAGAACAGTTGTTACCGATTTCACCAAAAACTGGAGGAAAAAATAAGGGTATAGGAGAATGAAAAATGAGCAAAGCAGGGAAACCGCACTTGAACCTAATCATCATGGGTCACGTTGACCACGGAAAATCCACGACGACTGGACACTTACTCTACGAAGCGGGAGCCATAGACGAGAGAGTAATCAAATCCTACGAAGACGAAGCCAAGACGTTGGGCAAAGAGACCTTCAAGTACGCATGGGTCCTCGACAACCTCAAAGAAGAGAGGGAACGAGGCTTAACCATAGATCTCAGATTCCTCAAATTCGAGACTCCGAAATACTTCTTCACAGTCATCGACTCACCTGGCCACAGAGACTTTGTCAAAAACATGGTCACAGGCGCAAGCCAAGCAGATGCTGCAGTCCTCTTCGTTTCAGCAAAAAGAGGCGAGTTCGAAGCAGGCATCGGCCCAGGTGGACAAACGCGAGAACACGGCTTCCTCGCCTTCACCCTAGGCTGCCACCAGCTCACGGTAGCCGTCAACAAGATGGACGATGCCAGCGTTAACTGGGGCCAAGAACGCTACGAAGAAATCAAGAACGAAATCGGTCGCATGCTCAAAATGATAGGCTTCAAAGTCGACAAAATCGCATTCGTCCCCACGTCTGGCTGGACAGGAGACAACCTAGTCAAGAAGAGCGACAAGATGCCATGGTACAAGGGACCAACGCTCTACGAGGCCCTTGATACCTTCGAAGTCCCGTCGAAGCCTCTGAACAAACCGCTGCGTGTTCCAGTGCAAGATATCTACACCATCACGGGCATTGGCACAGTTCCTGTTGGACGCGTTGAGACCGGCGTTCTGAAAGAGGGTGACACGATAGTCTTCATGCCCAGCAATGCTAAAGGCGAAGTGAAATCTCTCGAGACCCACCATACCAGAGTGCCAAAGGCTGAGCCAGGGGACAACATAGGCTTCAACGTAAGGGGCATTTCGAAGACTGACGTGCATCGAGGAGATGTCGGTGGGCATCCGGACAACCTACCTACAGTCGCCAAGGAGTTCATCGGGCAGATTGTGGTGATCTACCACCCCACTGCAGTTGCCGCGGGCTATACGCCTGTCCTTCACTACCACACGGGACAGGTGGCATGTCGATTCACAGAGCTGATCAAGAAAATCGACCCGAGAACTGGACAGACAGTTGAGGAAAAACCATCGTTTCTGAAGACAGGGGACAGCGCTCTCGTCCGAATGGAACCACTACACCAAATCGCAGTGGAAACCTACACCGACTTTCCAGAGTTGGGACGCTTCGCGGTGCGAGACATGGGAACCACTGTTGCAGCCGGAGTCATCAAAGAGATTACGAAGAAAGGACCCTAAACCAAAACCTCTTTTTCTTTATTTTCAGCCAACCACATGATTGGTATTCTCAACCTTTTATTAGCCAGTAGCGCAATTCTTCAATGCCGAGAGGGTGAGCAAAGAGAATGGCTGGGACCGAAACATTGGTGCCGTACCTTAAAGAACCCGAGAAGGAACCACAGCCGACTATAATCATCGATAGTCACGAAGCAAGTAGTGCGTCAAAGATAGCTACAGGATTGGCTGAACGGGGTGCTAAGGTGAAGACGCATCCACTGCAGAGAGGGGACTACGTCCTCTCCGATTTATGCGCCGTCGAACGCAAGACGGTGCACGATTTTGTCTACACGCTTACCCGCCGCTACCTGTTCGAGCAACTATTCGGGCTGAAAGAGGCGTACCCGACCGCCATAATCCTCCTGGAGGGCTATCTGCCGATAATATACAAGTTCAGCCGCATCAACCCCTCGGCAGTATGGGGCGCCATGTTCGCCTTGGCAAGGCAGGGAGTCGCCCTAGTCCACACGACCAACCAGAAGGAAACAGTAGACTTCCTGTACACGGCAGCCAGACAAGAACAGATAATCGAAAAGCGTATCCCAGTCGTGCACGCGGCGAAAAAAATGGAGACACTGGCTGACTCACAACTGTACTTCATCGCAAGTCTCCCAAACATTGGGCGTGAGAAGGCGTCAGCTATCCTCGAGTCTTACAAGACACCGTTAAACGCGCTAATCAACGCGGAAGGCTGGGCTAAAGAAGTGCAGGGCTTAGGACCCGTAATAACCAGGAAAGTGCAAAAGGTTCTAAACACGCCGTTCAAAGAGGAGTGAAAAGACGTTGGATGTCGAAATCCCATCGACGAAAAAAATCATCGTTTTAGGAGTCGACGAGCGTCCTTTGGAAGACCTTATATGGTGTGCGTCGACCTTCAACATAAACCGGTTGTTCTGGATAAGCGGTTACCTCCTATGCACCGAGGTCTACGAGAAAGCCTTCGAACATGAAATCCGCACACGCGAGTTTCCAATCAGCCAAGTCTGCTACACAGAGTTTCCACAATACAAGAAATTCTATGAAGTTGAGAAAGGAGTGCACCTTCCCATAGTTAATGCTACAGGAATGAAAATCTTTACAAACCTCTTAGACGCAGTGTTGCAGGCCGAAAAATAGCCCAGGTCCCGGGAGCGTAGACTGATTCAAAGCTTATTTCGAAGAGACCCGCTGCTCAGCGCCAGAATCATTAAACCTTATAAAGAGGAGCGATGGAATAAACTCTGCAACATAAGGGTGAAGGCCAATGTCCAAACCATTCTACGTGAAATACGACACCCCAACAGAACTAGCAGATGCAGCCTATGAAGCCCTACAGATGGCGAACCAAACAGGTCAAGTCAGAAAAGGAACAAACGAGACCACAAAAGCCATAGAACGCGGCATAGCCAAACTCGTGATAATTGCCGAAGACGTGGAACCCCCAGAAGTCGTTGCCCACCTGCCCATACTGTGCGAAGAAAGAAAAATCCCCTGCGTATTCGTCCCGACCAAAGAGAAGATAGGCTCAGCAATAGGAATCGACGTCCCAGCCGCGTCTGCCTGCATAGTCAAGGAAGGCGACGCAGCGAACCTAATCAAGGAAATAGCTGCCAGGGTAGCGGAGCTTCAACGAGGCAAGCAGTAAATGAGCGGGGCAGCGGAGAAGAAAGCGGCGGCGACAGAGGAACGTGAACACATTCCCGCCGAGGTCATTCAAGTAATAGGACGAACGGGCGCAACAGGCGAAATCATCCAAGTGCGAGTGCGCATACTCGAAGGCAAGGATAAGGGACGCATCATCACACGCAACGTGAAAGGCCCGATTCGAGTTGACGACATACTCATGCTTAGAGAAACTGAGCGGGAAGCAAAGAAGATACGGTGAAAACCCAAGGAAGATTAGGAGGACGAAAGATTGCCCAAAGCTCGACCCTGCTCCTTCTGTGGACATGAGTTCCAACAAAGCACTGGTCAAATGTACGTGAAAAACGACGGCAGCGTGCTTTGGTTCTGCTCGAGCAAATGTCGCAAGAACAGCTTGAAACTGGGCAGAGACCCCAGAAAGCTCAGATGGACCGTATACTACGGTAAGGAAGAAAAGGGTAAAGCCTAACGTTTCAAGATGCTGCAGTAGGTGCTTTCAGAAGAGCGTTGGCTATTTTTTCCCAGAGTTCCTTGTTATCGATGCAGCCGATGTCGGGTCCGTTCAGATCGCCGTTGAAGTAGCTGTAGGAACGGGCTCGGCAGCCACCGCAGATATACTTGTCTTCGCAGCTTCCACAACCGATTGAGCGCCCATTTGCTCCATAAGACTTCAGGTTTTCCCGAGTTCTGAGCTTCCAGAACATTCCGTCTTTGTCCCATACGTCCTCGAATCTGTCTTTAAGTATGTTGCCTCTGACCGTGTCTTGGTTAGTGGGAAAGAAGACACACGGTTTCATGTCGCCGTTGGGTTCAAGACACATGTACAGCCGTCCTGCGCCGCATCCCCCGAGAAAGTTGGCGACGGATTCTACACCCTTCATGGCAGCGTAATGGGCGGACACTGCAAACCCGTGGTGTTTCTCCCGCGCGATTTTTTTGACGACGCTCGCGTATTGAGGGCATGTACTGAAGTAACGGTCCACAAGCATGTCGCTCTTTCCAGTCTTTTCCCCTTCTATCTTGGACTGGATAGAAAGGTTTACAATTCTATTGCCGATGGACTCCAGAATCGACAGTCGTTCCTCGGGACTCAGATCCAACTCCACGTAAGCTCGTGCTCGTCCCGTAGGTATGTAGTTGAAGTGCATGAACCTGACGCCCATTCTCTCAGCTAACTCGACGATCTTCTCAAACTCGTTGAAGTTCTCTTTCTGTACCGTGGTAGCGATACACGTTTCCAAACCTTCATCTACGCTGTTCTGAATCCCTTTCAGGGTCTTCTTGAAACAGCCAGGTACTCGCCGAAAACCCTCATGCACCTCTCGGGTCGCACCGTCGAGGCTTATCTCCACATAGTGCACACCAGAATTCTTCAGATGTTTCACGTTGTCTTTTGTGAGTAGCGTTCCATTAGTTGCTATGCTTAAGTATGGAATCTTGTTATGAGCATAAGCAGCCACCTCGAACAGGTCTTTTCGCATCAACGGCTCGCCCCCCGAGAAAGAAAGCGCGGGGAGACCCACTCCAGCTATTCTAGAGAGCTTGTCCACGACCAAGAATGCCTCTTCCGTCGATAGTTCAGGCCTATGAGTGCCCGCGTCCTCGTAACAGTGTTTGCACCTCAAGTTGCACGTATACGTGAAGTTCCAAACAACCTCGAAAGGTCCACCCGGAGTGAAGGGTATATGGACGCCGTATTTCTCTATCCCTTTTATCATAAGGCCGAAGCCCTTGAGCCACGCTTCGCCGAACCGTGAGTCCAGAAAACTGGATTGCATGAACTCTTTGTCTGCGCGCATTATTTTGGTCCCAGCCTCGTAGAAGGGTTTGGCCACATGGTTACTCAGTCTGCTGCATCTTTCGCATAATTTCACGTCATCGCCCAAGAATTGCCTCAGGGAGCTTACCATCAAGTTCCCATCCTTCTCACATTCGATGTCAATCTTGGCGATCATCTTCTTCAAAGCAGGGTTCACTACCGTTGAGAGCAAGTGGTTCTCAATAGACTCCAGCACGCATCTCAACCCACAAGAACAGGATACATCTTCTCTTAGTGCCAGTTGCTTTAAAGCGTATCTCCGGACGCATCACTAAACAAAACAGTTTATATCAAGCACACATCATTCTTATGAAGCCACAAGCCAGCTTTAGAAGAAAACCATGAGTTGGGAAACCAGATGCCCACTAGGCAACCCATTGTCTGCGTGCTGGGACACGTCGACACGGGAAAGACGCTTCTACTAGACAACATCAGGAAAAGCAGCGTCCAAGCACGTGAGATAGGAGGCATGACTCAACATATTGGCGCCAGCTTCTTCCCAATAGACACCCTAATCGAAATATGCGGTCCGCTGTTGACAAGCTTAAAGGGCAAGATCAAGATACCCGGCCTCTTGGTAATCGATACGCCTGGGCACGAGGCTTTCGCCAATCTCAGGAAAAGAGGCGGCGGAGCCGCTGACATTGCCATCCTAGTAATCGACGTTTTGAAAGGCTTCGAAGCCCAGACTCACGAGTCTTTAGAGATCTTGAAGGTTAGAAAGACACCGTTCCTCGTCGCCGTGAACAAAGTTGACCGCATCCCAGGGTGGCGGTCTCATCCCGATAAGCCCCTTCTCAAATCATACGAGTCCCAAGACCCTAGTGTCCGCGAGGACCTTGACAACCACCTCTACACGATAATGGGAACATTCTCAACGTTGGGTTTCAACTCTGAACGCTTCGACAGGATAAAGGACTTCACGCACACAATTGCACTTGTTCCCGCAAGTGCAAAGACCGGGGAGGGACTACCTGAACTTCTCTCTGTTCTCGTTGGTCTCACCCAGCAGTACTTGAAGACACAGTTGCAGACGACTATGGGTCCAGCGAAGGGAACGATCTTGGAGGTCAAGGAGGAACCTGGGCTTGGGATGACTGTGAACACCGTCATCTATGACGGGGTGCTCAGGAAAGGAGATACCATAGTGGTTGGAGGCAAAGAGAAACCGATCGTGACAAAGGTTCGCGCGGTTCTTCTGCCCAAGCCACTAGATGAGATAAGAGACCCGCGTGACAAGTTCTCCTCAGTGGATGCGGTCTTCGCGGCTTCCGGCATAAAGATAGCTGCCCCAGATTTAGACACAGCTCTGGCTGGAGCCCCTCTCTACGTGGTGCCGTCAGACGGGCAGACTGGCGAATTCGTGAAGATGGTTTCCGAGGAGATCGAAAAGGTCAAAATTGCCACAGACATTGACGGCGTCGTCTTGAAAACCGATGCCTTAGGCTCTTTGGAAGCCATCGCGGAGAGCCTTAAGAACGAGGGCGTCCCAATTCGGCTGGCAGACGTGGGCGACGTGTCAAAACGAGACGTCATAGAAGCTAACGTCGTCAAAGAACACGAGCCGCTCTACGGAGCTGTCCTAGCCTTCAACGTGAAGGTGCTGCCTGATGCTGAAGAGGAAGCCAGAGAACGGGGCGTCAAGATTTTCCAGCAGAAAGTGATTTACCATCTAATCGACGAATTTTCCAGCTGGCTTCAGAGTGAGAGGGACAGGAAAGCGCTCGAGGAGTTCGACCGCCTCGTTAAACCTGGCAAAATCCGGATAATGCCAGGGTACGTTTTTAGAAAAGCCAAACCCGCAATAGTGGGAGTGGAGGTCTTAGCCGGCAGGGTTGCGCCTAAGGTAGTACTCGTGAAGAAAACTGGCGAAGACGTGGGTGAAGTGCTGCAGGTTCAAGACAGGGGAAAGACTGTTTCCGAGGCTGCAATGAAAATGCAAGTCGCCGTCTCTCTAAATAGGCCTGTGGTAGGGCGTCACATAAACGAGAAAGACGTTCTCTACGTTCAGGTTCCCGAGGCTCATGCGAAGGCGCTGATGACGAAGTTCAAGGATCGCTTAACGGTTGAGGAGCTTGACGCCCTACACGAGTATGTGGAGCTGATGCGGAAGAAGATGAATATCTTCTGGGCGGCGTGAAAAAAGGATTTAAGACCTCAACGACTCAGTATCTAACGGGCGATGAAGACATCGAGGTACATTGATCGGGACAAAATGATTGCTTTTTCCGCTGCTGAGCCCAATCATAAGCTACGCGTCGGAAACGAACGTTGCGGCGAGAATTGCTGCTTCTTACACGCTCATGTGTATGTCAATGGCAACTTGATACCAGTTAGGACCTGTCTGTCTGACTGTACGGCTAGACGGCATCTCGAAGGCTGACGTTCTTGGCCGCAGGACTTCCACGACTCTTGCCTTCGCTTTTTCCACGGGATCTTCTCCTTTTCCTGCATGTTCGAAAGCATAGAAGTGAACCCACCCTCCGGTGGGTTTCAGCGCTGCGTGCGCAGAGTCCAAGAATTCATGAGCCTTCTCAGGTAGTGGCATGAGAACCCGGTCGCCTGCGCCTTTCAGTCCAACTTCAATTATCTTCCGCGCATCGCCTTCTATTGGAATGACTCTATCGACTACCTTGTTCAACAACGCGTTTTCTTGCATGTATTGCACTGCAACGGGGTTTACGTCGATGGAATGGATTTTCGCGGCCTGAGAGTGTTTGGCGATAACTATGGAGTAGCAGCCGACTCCTGCAAACATGTTCACGACAACTTCGCCGTCTTTGACCATTTGCGCGATTCTGAGCCGTTCATGGCCAAGGCGGGGTGAGAAGTAGCACTCCTTAATGTCCACTTTGCAGAGGCAGCCATGTTCCCTGTGAACCGTCTCACTCCTTCGCTCGCCTGCAACCCAGTCAAGTTCCCTCAGTCTGAAGTCGCCTGAAATAGGGCTGGATTGCCGCCAAACCGCCTTCACGTGCCTATGTTGCTGCATCAAAGCTTCCGCAATTGTCTCGCTTAAACGCAAGAGAGATTCCGGGATACGGATGACCGCGAGGTCTCCGACAATATCGTAAGACTTGTAGACTAAAGCGGCTTCTTCATCAGATAGTCTTCCCTTTAGAACCGCTCTCAAATCGCCCTTCATGGTTCATTTCTCAGCTCATATGCTTTATTATTGTCTTGGCATTTCGGAGTGATGTAGCACTTCCTGCACATAATACTGGGAGATCTTTTCCAAGGTCAATCCAGTCTCATTCTCTATTCGAGGTATTGACTCCCGCCATAATCTGTTAAGCGCCTTTAGCCTTCTTCTCAACTCTTTGAGTGAGAAGTCTTTGGTCTGCAACGCTTCTCTTAGAAGGCTCTTGTAGTTTGTGGGCACCCATCTCAGGGTGTAGGAGTAGAAGACTCTCCATTTCGGTGCGGGCACAAACTCCTTGTTTAGCGCGAAAAGCATTCTGACAAACAAATCGATCCCATAATTCACGCAGTAGTGAGCGGACAGCAGATCGCCCCTCTCAACCCAAGCTTCAGCTATCGTTCCGACACCTTTCTTTGGGGGACAGCAATACCATTTGAGGTACTCGGCGGCAATTACAGTCCTCTTCACCCAGAAGTCCTCAGAACGCCGTACCTTCTCCCTGAAGGTCTTCTTAACACGCCCATACGGATCGAAGACTATTCTCGCTTTCGAAAACTCCCTGTCCGCTTCTTCCCACTTCCACGCCTCAAAATCGGTTATGAAGTGCACCTCAAGGTCCACGTCGATTCTCCATCGTTTCTCTGCATCTATCCCTAGGTCATGGATTTTTCTCCGGAGATCTCTGCCGTCCCTGCCTATCAAGGCAATTATGTCCACATCGGAGAACCTGTCTGCGAAACCTCTCACTAGACCGCCGATTAAGACAATACCCACCACATTTTCACATGAAGCTATTGCAGTGGTTAGCTCGTCAGCGACCCTCCTAGACTTGTCTATCTGATTCTTGCCCATCAAGTGATCTTTCATCTGTTAGTCTCCAGTTTTAGGCTTGGACGTGCTCTTCTTTCTAACCATACTCCGGGCTATCCTCGTGAAATGCTTTTCGAAATATTCTAAAATCTGCGCGCGCACATTCTTCGAGTAGATATAATGTTTGTGGACAAATGCTCTAGTGAACCAACTGAGACGCGCGCGCTCAATAGGTTTAAATTTACGTCAGCTAATCCATGGTTAAGAAGGTGAAAGCT
>CAYNAW010000051.1:0-9233 GCA_964395545.1 uncultured Candidatus Bathyarchaeia archaeon
TGCTTAGACAGGCTTATATTGCCCGAAGCCGGTCACATCGTGAAGCATACTCGGGAAACGCAATGATTAAGGACAATTTTGGCCGCCCGGTTTTGAACCTGCGGATTTCGATTACTCAACGCTGTAACCTCCACTGCCCGTACTGCCACCGGGAAGGCCAAGAGCAGACGGCCACGGCCTCGGCGGTTGAAATGACGGCCGCCGAGATAGCCCGCCTGGTAAAGATAGCCATCAGTCTAGGTATAGGCCGGGTGAAGCTGACGGGCGGCGAACCTCTGCTCAGAAAAGATGTCTTGGACATCGTCAAGAGCCTAGCGAGTCTGCAGGGCTTGCTGGACCTGTCGATGACGACCAACGGAACGCTCCTGCGCCACGTAGCGAAGGATTTGCGGGACGGTGGGTTGATGCGCGTCAACGTCAGCTTGCCCACCTTGAAAGACGACGTGTACAGCCGACTGATGGGCGGAAAACTGCGCGAGGTCCTGGCAGGAATTACCGCGGCGGTGGAGGCGGGCTTGACGCCGGTGAAGTTGAACATGCTGATTTTGGCGGGCGTGAATGAGGACGAGATTCCCGTGATGGTGCAGTTTGCCCAACAGAGCGGGACGCTGGTGCAGCTGATAGAGCTGGAACCCGTGAACATCAGTGAGGCGTACTACGCACGGTACCACTTCCCGCTGGAGCAGGTGGAAGCCGACCTGACGCGACAGGCGGTCCGCGTGGACGTGAGAGAGTACATGCAGAACCGGCGCATTTATCAGCTGCCTGACGGAAGAGTCGAGGTTATTCGCCCCATCGAGAACACCGAGTTCTGCGCCCACTGCACGCGACTGCGGGTGACGAGCGATGGAAAGCTGAAGCCTTGCCTGATGGTTAACCAGGGCCTAAGGGACGTTTTGACACCCCTGAGAACGGGGGCGACCGATGAAGAGCTTACGGACCTCTTCACCGAGGTCTGCAAGAAGAGAGAACCCTACTACCGGGGACCAGCACGCCGACAGGAGAGAGAAGGAACCGTGACCAAGACGGTAACCTGAGCTAGCCTCGTTTCTGTCATTCTTTTTCGACGGTCGAAGCTTGACCGGCTCATTCATTTCGAAGATTTCAGTATTGCCTTCGTCTGCCTCTTGCCCCCGGCTAGGTAGCCCACTTCCTCCACGTTGAAGTCAAACCAGTCCGCGAGGCCCGATGCCATCTGCGCGTTACTCTCAAAAATGACCTTCACGTAGGGCAAAACGTCTTTCTGGGCCACGGCGACTGACACGTGCATACGTCGCTTAATCTTGCCACCGATCTCTTTCTTCATGGCTCGTTCGGCCCGGCTTCGCGACAGCGCCATGATGCGTTGCGGGAACCGAAAGGGCACCCACCCCGAGGGCTTCGACTTGACTCGGGCCATCGCGACGCCCGCGGTCATGAAGTCGATCACGTATCGGGTCAGCTTCCACTCCTGCGTGCTCCGGATGCGTCCCCGGTACAGGTCGGCTTCGGCTAGGGCGTCCATGGCGCGGGCGAGCTCGCTTGGCACGTTGAAGTGGTAGGGCATGTTCTCGTAGATCCACTCGAAAAGCATGTCCGGGTCAACGTCAACCGAGTCGACTGCGCGCTTGGCTGTGTCACACGTCTTGCCGTAGAGCACCACGCCCAAAATGTTGAAGATAACGTCCTTGCGATCCCGGTAGGCCAGCCACGACACGTCGTCATACGTGAGCGTCGTCTTTCCCTGGGCTAAGGCTTGCAGGTCGTTGACTGCTGAGCGCACATCGCCTTCGCTACGCTGCGCGATGAACTTTAAAGCTTGTTCCTCAGCTTCGATGCCCTCGCCTGCGCAGATTTTCTGCAAGTGCTTTAGCACTTCGCCGGCCGGAGGCTTCTTGAACTCGAGTACAAGGTATTTCTTTTTGTCCCTGAAGGCTACGAACTTCTTGTCCCAGAAATCGTTGGCGGTCAGGACTATGGGGCACCGAGCATCCTTGATTATGTCCGTGATTGCCGGGACCGCGCCCTTGTCCACGGTGCCGTAGACGCCGTCCATCTCGTCTAAGAGGATGACGCGTTTCTTGCCGAAGAAGGTGCCGTACTGCGCGGCTAAGCCGGCGAACTGCCGTATCTTCTCTTCAGTGCGGTAGTCGCTGGCGTTCTTTTCGATGAGTTCTAGTCCCAGGTCGCTAGCTAAGGCTTCGACCGTCACTGTCTTCCCGATGCCTGGCGGACCGTAAAGGAAGGCCGCTCTCTGAGGCGGAATTCCCCTGTCCCAAGACGTGAGCCACTTCGCGAAGCTGCTGATGGCGTCGCGGTTTCCAACAACGTCGGCTAACGTTCTAGGCTTATACTTGACCGTCCACGCCGTGTACACGAGGGGTTAGCCACCCTTGAGCTCATGACCGGCTTCCGCCAGCCGCGCCAGCAGCGCACTCAGCTGCACTTCCTCGTCTGCCCCTTCAATAAGTCGGAAGTCCACCTCGCCCACGATGCCCGCCAGCTTGATCTTCCACTTCTCAGGAATGCCAAGACGGAAGAGCTCAGAGTGAATCTGCTTCACCACGTCGCTTCCAGCCACCCCGTACTTCGTTATCATCTCGCGCAGTTGCTTCCGTGCTTCCACAAAATCGCCTTCCATAGCGGTCTTTATCATCGCGTGAACGTCGGCGGGATTTGCACGTCCTATCACCGAGTATACTGTCTCCGAGTCTACGGGCTTTTCGAGGGAGGCTGCTGCCTGGAGCGAGTTAATGGCTTTGCGCAGGTCGCCGCCGCAGACGTCGTACACCGCTTCCAACCCGTCCTTCGCCAAGTCGACTTTCTCGTGTTGCGCGATGTACTTGAGGTATGTGTCCTGCTCCTCTCGCGGGAGATAGGTGAAGCGGAACGGCGCGCAGCGGCTCTGGATCGGCTCGATGATCTTGCCACTGTAGTTGGCGATGAGGATGAACCGGCAGGACCCCGTGTACCGTTCCATCGTTCGCCGGAGCGCCTGCTGCGCGTCGCCGGTCATGTTGTCCGCCTCATCGAGAATCAGGATTTTGAAGGGAATCTCGCCGAGCGTCCGCACCCGCGCGAAGGTCTTCACGGTCTCCCGAACCACGTTGATGCCCCGCTCGTCGCTGGCGTTCAACTCCATCAGATTTTCCCGGTACGCCTCACCGTAGAGGTCGTGCGCCAAGCACAACGCGGCCGTCGTCTTGCCCGTGCCCGGCGGACCAGCAAAGATGCAGTGCGGCACGTTGCGGGCTTTCACGAAGCTGGCGAGGCGTTCCACGATCTCCTTCTGGTCGACGATTTGGCCGAGGGTTCTGGGACGGTATTTTTCCGCCCACATCTCGAAACTCAATTTCTCCGCTCCTTTTCTGAGTTATAGGAAGGTTTCGGATAAATAGCTACTGCTCCCGGCGGGCCACTTGCGGGTGGATAGGTCTTCCAAGCCCTGTACGTTGTATGCGCCCGCGTGGCCGATGGAAGATGCAGATGAGACGCATTGATTACAGACTTGTATTGTTGATTCATACCTCTTAAGTAGCACGTGCTAGAATGTGAACCACACCGAGTGTTGAGACTGTCCGATGAGCCTTGCGTTGCTACCTGAGTTCTTTGTCTTCCTAGGGGTCGACGTCTTCGTAGCGATGAGCCTCCTCGCATGCTTGTTGGATGACTATTTCCCCAAAACTCTACCTTACGTCTTCCAAGCCGCTGCAATCGGCGGCTACGTGCATCTCCTGATTAGCCGAGAGTTTTTCACGGTCTTCGGTGACGCGATGCGGTTCTGGTACTGCATGCTCTACCTGGCAGTCGCCTTGGCCAACATCGTCGCCATGAACGTCTACCTTGCCCTCATCAAGAAACATTGGACTCTGGCCAAGGTCTTCTCAGGCACTGTGGTGTTCCCAACGTTGCTGATTTCAGGCTTCTTCGTCTCCGACTATGCCAGCCAAGTCGCGGGCGTCTACCTATTCCAACTGGCTATGCTTTTCAGCGCACTCGTTCTCGGACTGTTTCTAGCGGTATTCCTGAGTTCCCGAATCATGGGAAGAGGCCTAAAGAGGAGGTGATTAGATGAATCGAATGTTTACCAAGTCCGCCAAAATGCTGGTTCTAACCCTGGTGTCAGTTCTTGTCCTCTCGGCAACTGCCGCAGTCTACTATTCGCTGGAAATGACCTCAACTATCACAACTGCAGCGAACGATGTGTACTTCGTGAAAGGACCGGATAACGCTACAGCCGGCGTTAGCCTCTTCAACGACAACAAGAGTGCCAGACTCACATTGCTCAAAGCCTACCCGAACATGTCCATGACCTACGATGATCCAATCAGAATCAGAAATAACCACACAGACACCCCCTACAACATTAGGCTAAGACCTGTAACCCGATTAGGGAACGCCGCTCACTTCGTGTACATCAATTTCACGTTGCAGACTTCGACCAAGGTATCCCTGAATTACACATCGAATGGAGTAACATGGACCGACCCGTCCACAACCGGTTTCATACAAGTGAGTGCAAACACGGAGTACACAATTGTCGTTCAAACAATGGCCAACGCTACTGCCACTTCTGGACAAACAGCGACCATCGAGATAGCTGTCGATATCGAACAGTAATCTCCCTCTTTTTCTTTTGTCTCAGGGGACGATCACGCTTGACCGTGCTGAAACACGTTACGATCTGCAGGAGAATTCGACTATCAGTGGGGTTAGTGTCAGCCCTTTTCCTGCTGGTGGGCTACTCTTTCCAGAGCGCCACTGGAAGCGCCTATTACTCTCAGATATTCCAGAATCAGGCCACTGTGGCTCCATCGCCTGTTGTCCTTCAAGGGGGAAACGCTGGCGTGAGCACAATCTACGAAAACAGCACGAGCGCGAAGGTCACCGTTGGAGCCTTGAACTGGTTGAGCGGTTGGAGCAAACGAGTCAAAATCACGGTAAACGGTTCGGACATAGATGCAACCCTAATAGATTTTCCCGTTTTGATCCGTTTGAGCAACAGCAGCTCAGGAGAAGACGATGAGGATGTTTCATTCGTTTTCGACGAGTTGTTGAGTGACGTCAACCGGAGGAAGATCGCGGTTACAACCAGCGACGGAACCACGCAATGCTATGTGGAGATTGAGAGATGGGACCATGCTCGCGAGCAGGCTTGGCTCTGGGTGAAAGCTCCGCAGGTGAGCAACACCACGGACACCGTCCTATACTTGTACTACGATGCAGGTCAGCCCGATAACACGGCTTATGTTGGCGACCCGAGTTCAGCCCCAGCAAAACATGTTTGGGACGCTAGCTACGGAACGGTTCATCACATGGAAGAAGACCCCTCGGCAAATATTACTGACAGCACAGCAAAGGACATCAATATGACATCAGCTGGGGGAATGACGTCAAGTAGTCTGGTCGAGGGAAAAATCGGTAAGGGCGTCTACTTCGATGGCGCTGATGATCATTACGATGCCTACCCAAATCAAGTCGCGGTGCATCGTTTCACTTTTGAAGCGTGGATTTGGATAGGACCCAACAACGATTTCTGGCGAACTATATTTAGCGTTGGAGGGGGTTTTGGTGACGAGTGGCGAGATTTCGCCTTAGTCGACCGCATTCTGACGGTGGATGATGGCGCCTCCAACAGCTTTGGAACTGCTTTGACGGCGGGCACGTGGTACTATGTGTCCACCACCCATGATGGGTCCGTTAACAGAGGTTACATTGACGGGAACGAGCAATCCCAGAATTACAGTGAAAGCTGGGGGTCCATCACGCATAACTTCACGATCAGCGAGTGGGGTGGACAATACGACTACTTTGACGGAATACTAGACGAAATCAGAATCTCCAATATCTCGCGTTCAGCTGCGTGGATCAAAGCCTCCTACGAAAGCGGAAGAGACGAGCTGCTGGACTTCGGATCAGAAGAGAGGAACACGCAAGATTCTGTGGACAACAACACCTCTGAAGTTGGTTCTCCGAGCCACAGGGGAACCCATTCGAACTTCACCGCGCAGCGATACGGTCCAGATCTGATCTACGACACGCTAATGGAAGAGAATACTGCCACGGGAAGCATTGTCTACGAGAATAGCGCCCAGAGTTACAGTGCAACGGGGCGAAGCTCTCATAGTTCGAGTTATGCTCTTCAAAAGGGATCGGGAAACGAAAGACTCGTTGTGGTCACAGTGTCTTGGGAGGACGCACAGGCCTCGGCAACAGTCACCAGTCTCACCCTTGGCGGCACCGCCATGACGAAAATAGCTGACGTCACTGTGGGGACCGGCTACTCCGAGTACATATCGCTCTGGTACTTGCTGGACTCGGATCTCCCGAGTAACCCAGGAAGCTATACTGTAGCCGTAGTCGTTTCAGAAAGTATCACCAGGGAGATCTACATGGCAGTGGCTGAGTATTCAGGAGTTAAACAGACAGCACCCGACGATTATGCTACTCACGCAAACCCAGCCTCAGGAAACACCGCAGTCACCCTAGCAGCTGCAGCCGACGGCTCCCTCGTGGTAGCAGGAGTGGGCGAAGGTGGAACAAACGCCCTAATGAATACGAACAACATCGACAACCTTCAACTGCGACTCCTAACAAGCAGTGGGTCCGCCCTCGGTCATCACACTGACGTCGCCTCAGGCAACATCACCGTCGGCTGGAACAACTTGAGCACACGTGAGGGAATGGTGGGCGCGGTTTGGCAGCCCAGTCACACCAACTATGAACTTGACCTCGAAGTGCAATGGACAGATGCAAGCTACACGCAGGCTTGCGAGGAGCTCTGCATCAGAATGGGACCGACCGATGCCGAAGCCCTCAGAGTTGACGTTTGGAACGGGTCAGCATGGATCAATGTCTTCTCCAATCTGGCGCCCAACACGTGGAATAACGTATCCGTTGTTTCTTATCTCACCTCGTCCAGCTTCACGATAAGATTCAAAGCGGATAACGAGGTCAACGACCGCGCTCAAGACGCCTGGAACATCGATGTAACCCTGCTGTGTGTCTGGACACCCTTCGAGATAACCCACGACTATGTCTTGCGTGTGACCAACACAGTAATCGATCCTTGGCAGGTAAGGCTGGCAGGATACGCGAGCTCCGGCACAAGTCGTCTAAATCACTGCACAATCAATCTGTACAACTCTACAGGCGGAGCGTCCAGCCAAATCGTAATTGAGAACGGGGTGTTCACACGCGAAGCGGGCTCATGGTTCCCTCTAGAAAGCTCTGCCACAGTCTACGTAGTTGTTTCCATAGAAGCCAATGGCACCGGGACATCATGCATCTACACCTATCTTGAAGCCCTCATTCCGAACACCACTACCTATGCACAACTTGCCATAACCTTCAACATTACCTGACGACTACAAGCATACAGTCACACAGTGTACTTGTCTACATCTCGAATGCGCACACATCGAACGGCATAACCCCGCCTCACCCTGGCTCGAAGCCACGTTCGATATAGATTTCCCATCCGAATTGAAACGTCATCAAACCTATAACCCGACAGGAAAACAGGAGAATGAGCGGAATGCTTCCTGCCGACACAGCAATCTATGCTCTCTTCGCAGTGGGCACCCTGTCCATAACACTATATCTCACTCTGCTCATGAAACTTAAACCCTCTGCGGAAGCCAAACTCTCGACTTACATGGAACCAAGAATCGAGAGAAAACCAGCAAAGAAGAACCGAATTCTTGCAGATCTCCAGAAATCCAAGTCGCCTATGAGAAATAACGTTGAGGAAAAGGAGTGCCCTCACTATGTAGGCTACTTGACAACTCTAACGAGAGGCAGTCCATTCCCCGACGAATGTTTCGGCTGCCGCAAAGTGATACAATGCTTGAGAATAGAGCCCGCAAACGCGATCGAGAGCTTCTACATACAGTCAAGAGAGGAAAGGGAGGACCCATGATTCTCGTCGTGCGCGCGACCTGAATGGGTAACCCGAGGTTGTCCTCACCCGAGTTCCACAACGGATAAATTTCTGCTTCAACATCTTAATTACGGGCAACCGAACATGAGAATTTCCGTCAGAACCTTCCTGATAATTCTGCTCTTGTTATTCGCGTCTGGGCTTGGCCTAAGATTTGTTGGCTTGGGAGACATTGTCCAGAGTGGCATAACCACTGTCCGGGTGGTACCACCTGAAGTGGCCAACCCCGACTTGAGCCCATCTCAGGATTTTACTATAACGGTAGAACTCGTGAATGTCACCGACCTCAAAGGGTTCGACATCCGGCTGAGCTGGGATGCGTCCATCCTCAACTACACTAGTCACACCGTCAAGGTTCCTGTTGAAACCTACCCGGACGGAGTTCTCTACCAGTCAGTGATGGAGGTGAAAAACGAGGTGAACGCGACCCTTGGAACATACTGGGCAGCCTTCGCAACCATAGACGGCCCATCGTTCAACGGAACTGGCACCGTGTTTGAGATGACGTACACTGTGCTGGATTTCGGCGAGTGCCTTCTGGACATTTACTATTCCGCGCTCGCGAACTCAGCGGCTGAACCCATCGGCCACGTTGTCGAGGACGGGTATTTCAGCAATGCGTTCTATGATGTAGCCGTGCTCAGCGTCACTCCATCGTCTCAAAGTGCATTCATAGGCGACGTTTTGAACGTGACGGTGGTGGTTCTCAATAATGGAACAACGAGAGATGAAGCTTTCGAGGTCATAGTCTACTATAATAGCACGTTGATCGCCAGCCAATCTGTCGTGAATCTGCCTCCGCAGGGTGAAGCAACACTTGGGTTTCAGTGGGATACAAGCGGATTACTGCCAGCCAGTTACGTGATAAGAGCCGAAGCCGTCGCGGTGCCCGACGAGGACGACGTGGCCAACAACGTGCTCGTGGACGGCGTGGTCGCTTTGGTTATCCAAGAACTACATGACGTGGCAGTGACCAAGTTATCGCCTTTCAAGACCTTGATTTTCTGTCCTGCTGGACCTTGGTCCGAAGGGTACTGCTTCTCCGTCAACGTCACGGTGGCAAATCAGGGCAATCTGCCGGAGAACGTCAACGTCACCCTCTACGTCAACAACATTGTCACAAACCACACAGAACTCTCCCTCAGCGTCAACGCGGTCTTCACCTTTACCTTCGCGTGGAACGCACGGGACGCGGTGGCGTACGAAGACTACCTGTTGAACGCCACAGCCCAAGCCGTGGACGGCGAAATCGACACCAGCGACAACAGCCTCGTCTTCACTGGAGTGAGAGTTGCGTATCCCGGCGATTTTG
>CAYNAW010000052.1:0-7967 GCA_964395545.1 uncultured Candidatus Bathyarchaeia archaeon
TCGAGTCCCAGCGACGGGTCGTGCTCCAACGTACTGTCGCCGAAGTACGGGTACGCCAAGAAGAGCCGCAGGTGACTACCGGCAGAAATGTAGGAAGCGGTCACGTCCACCACGGTCGCGTTGTCGCCGTCGCGGATGATGGCCTGGGGGACGAACTTGAAGTAGCCGGCGACGGTGGCGTTATGAACCTGGAAGCGAAGCCGGTGGCGTTCTCGAAGCCGTGCCTGCGCGGTCAGAGGCTGTTCCATCGCGCCTGCCATCGTCTTGTTCTCCGCAACGCCCACCTGGACGCCTTCGACGTACATGTTCTGCGTCCTCGAAGCGGTCTCGACGTGGCCGTCACTTGTCTCGACGTCTTCTTCGGCGAGGGCAATCTGGTCCATCGAGATGGAGCAGAGGTTTATCCACAAAGCCAGCCCCGCCTTCTTGACGGGAACGTCAATGCCATATTCGGCCAGCTGGTCGAGCAGCGGCTGGATGAGGTCGATGTTCCACGTCCAGTTCTTGACGATGAGGTCCATCTTCAACTCGCCCGCCCCCACGTCATACGTGTAGAGGCCTTCGACGTCTTCAGTAGCTGCGGTGTAGTAGAACCGGCATCGGATGATCACGTTGTGCTCCGCGAATTTGAGGTTGGGGAAAGGCACTTCCACCAGGGTGAAGTTGAAGGACAAGTATTGCACGTCGCCGCGCGTCACGTCCACGGGGCCGGTGAGGTTCCACGTGCAGGCGTTGAAGGGCAGGTAAGGACTGTGCAAGCCGTATTCCAGTGCCAAGTACATGAGGCGCTCTCGGATTCGGTTCCGCACCATCTCTTGGAGCCTGTATTGCCCCGGCTCGAAGTATCGTTCGCTGAGCATGGCCTGCATTGTCAGCGCCGTGGCCTCGTAAGTCCGTCGATAGTAGGGGTGGTCAAAGGTCAAGAACTCAATCAAGCCCTTGTACTTGACGACGTGGACGTTGCTCGTGTCGTTGGCGTACCACCAGAGGAACATGGGTTTCTCGCCGCCGGCGGGAAAGAGAATGTTAATCGTGTCCGTCTTGATCCACTGCCACTTGTTGCGGTAGGTGGTGACGTCGGGCGCGGTCAAAGTCTCGGGGGACGCGGCGTTCGCGAGGAGCGGAAGCATCAGAGACACGGTCAGAATCGCCAGGGTAGCGGTTCCCAGAAAGCTTTTTCCTGTTTTCAAGCTTATTTCACCGAAATAACCTTGTACACGGCTTCGTTTAAGGAAATCGGTTCGACAAACCTCGAACTTCGCCGTAGAACAGTTCTAGAAACCTCGAACTTCTACGACAGGAGTCCTAACGCCAGGAGGATCGTCGTATTCAGGTAGAGGACCAGCAGGCTGAGCACGATGGCTTTGTCGAGGCGGAGTCCCTTGCCGAACGAGTAGGCCGAGGCGAGGAGCATCACACTCCACACGATGAGGACGAGGAGAAAGTAGCGGGCCACCTCGTACGAGATGAACAAGTAGAGATACGGAAACAGGGCCACGGGAAACGAAGCGATGCCTAAGCACACGAACAACTGCAAATCCCCGCCTACCCGGCGGAAGACCCCGTAGATCACGAGTTCCGAGAAGAAGAAGAGGCTGACCCAGTTGAACAGGTAGAGCACCGCCGTCGTTTCGAACCCGTACCTCGTGAACGGCGAATAGAACAAGAGCAGCGACTGCGACGCCGCGAACGCCGACCCCAACGCGCCGAGGACCAAGACGACCAACGCGACGGGCACAAACCCCAGCGGACGAGCCGTCTTGGCAAACACGGGCGCCAGAAACAGCCACCGCACCACGCGGTGACCACTCGTTTCGCTCATCTCCAGCGACGCCGACGGCGCGCCCCCACCTTTCAACGACTGATGCAAAAGCCGTCCCCGGTCGTTCAGCCGATACTTGCGCTCCCGATCCTGCGTCACGTACTCCGAAAGCATGTCCAAGTGATAGTAAACCGTGCCTACGCCTAACCCCAACGTCTGCTTGAGCTCCTTGAACCCCGCTTTCTCCTGCTCGCCCAAGACCTCCACGATCCTCCGACGGGCAGGGTCCCGGAGAAGCGTATGATACCGCGACTCGTCGTCCATCTGCACCCCACGGCTGCGTGGGTGTCTTAGACGCCGACGAGTATGTATGTTTTGCGGGGGGAATATTCTCCGCGGAGGAATAGGGCTTTATTGCCGGCTCCGGCTTCTGCTCCTCTGAAGGGAGAAAGGGTGGCCACTTCGAAGCCGAAGGCTAAACGCGTCTATTGCTTATTGCTGCCCCTGCCTTTCCTCGTGGCATTCGCCTCGTGGTGGAGCTTCCCCGCCCTGGCGGGATGGCTGTCGACAACCCTCTTCAAGTACGAGCCCGCGCGGCTTCCGGCGAACTGGCTCTGGTCTGCCCTCGCCATGCTCTATTACTCATGGTTCACCTTTCTCTCCATCGGGGTCGGCGGTTCTTTAGCCATCGGCGCCTGGATTTCGCGCCGCATGACCAGACGAGAGAAGATGGTCTTTTACCCGATGGTCTCCTTCGTCATTCCGGCTTTTAACGAGGAGCGGACATTGCCGCGGTGCATCAACAGCCTAGTCGCCTGTGCAGCTGAATATCCTGCTCCCGCCGAGGTCATCGTGGTAGACGATGGAAGTACGGATGCCAGTTATGAGACGGCGTTCGCGAGTCTGCAGCTCAACATGCAGCGGCACCCTGCCGTTCGCGGTCGAGTGGTTCGGCATATGGCCAACCTCGGCAAGGTGGAGGCTCTGCGGACCGGTGTGAACCGTGCGTCGGGACAGGTGGTCGCGGTGGTGGATGCGGATTCATGGTGGTACTCCGACGCGTTGCGGGGCTTGGTGGAATATATGGGTGCTGAGGGGAAAGCGGCCGTGACCGGTTACGTGCATCCGACGGACGATGGCGGTGACGGTAGCTCGTTGGTGCATCTGCAGCAATTGGAGTACAGTCAGGGGTTGAGTGTCTTTCGTTGTGCGCAGGCGTTGGGAGACGCCGTGACCGTCGTTCCCGGCGCGATTGGGCTGTTCGACGCGGAAATTCTGCGGCGTGTGTTGAACGGGAAGGAATTGCGGTCGGTCGCGGAGGATTCGGAGATTACGTTAGAGCTACATAAGCAAGGCTACAGCGTGGGATACTTGAATATGGCTCGAAGCGGCACGGTGGCTCCTAAGAGCTTCGGCGAGTTCTGGAGGCAGCGACAGCGATGGTTTGTGGGCTGGCTCCACAACACGCTAGGCGTACATCGCGGGGTATTGTTGAAGCAGCGTTGGCTCAGCCTGCTCCTGTGGTACAGTCTTCTGGTCGAGTATTTCGGGTCGTTCATTGAATTGGCGGCTGTGGCGAGTTTTCCCGTTCTGTTCTGGTTTGCGCCGGACCGAATCCTCTTCCTCCTAAACCTGGTGTGGTTCGGCGGCTATGCCCTGCTGGTGGGAATTGTGACTCAGGCCGTGGCGCTGCGGTTTGCCTACGGGAAGCACAATCCCAGGCATCTTTTGCTCTACACGCCTTTCTACTCGATCATGTGGCTGGTCAACCTCGGCGCCAAAACGGTCAGCCTAGTACGATACGCGTTAGGCTATAGAGGAAAATGGCACATCTCGCGACAGTAGCCCCCTGGTAGTCGTCACCTGCATCCGACCGCGTCCGGACATGAGCACCTCCAACAGAACGACCTAGTCTGCACGCGGAACACTCTTGAAACAAGGAGTGGTAGCGGGGAGTAGATTTGAACTACCGATCTCTGGGTCTCTCCGAGCGTCGAACACTCTTATGAGCCCAGCGGGTTAAACCTGGCTACCCCACCCCGCTGCACAGTTCCAAACAGATACCACGACTTGCTTTAAAACATTTTGAGACACACACACGCAAAACATTAAAACACCCCGTCTACCCTTCTCTACTCAGTGCATACCACTTGGAAAAACCCTACTTCCGCCAGCTCTTTAACCCGAAACTTCAAAGCCCCATCCTAGTCGAAGGGCTCGCGGGCTACGGCAACGTCGGCAGAATCGTCGCAAAATCACTGATCCAACACAGCAACGCCAAACTCTTCGCCGAATACTACGCGCCCTTCTTCCCAGACTATGTCGTCGTGAACAAAGACGGCTTATGCAGCCCCCCGCACTATCGGTTCTACGCCGCGCACGCCGAGAAGGAACCGAGCCAAGCCATCCTCACCGGAAGCTCGCAGCCGCAGCTCGACAACGTAACCGCTCACTACGACATCTGCGAAAACATCCTAGACTACATGCAGCAACTCGACTGCAATCTCCTCATCACCGTAGGCGGCATCCCAGTCTCAAGCGAGAAAAAAGACGTGTACGTCGCGGCCACGTCCCACGAACTCGCCTCCGACCTGATGGCACAAGGCGGCGTCCTCTACGGAAAGGGCCGAATCATGGGCGTCACCGGGCTGCTGCTGGGACTGGCACGAGAACGTGGACTCGACGGCCTCTGCCTCTTAGGCTCAACCAGCGGGCTAAAGTCCGACAAAGCCGCCGGCGACACCGTGTACCAGTTTCTGCTCAAAATCCTCCGAAAAGAGCCCCAACGAGGCCTGTGAATGGGGAAAAAGGTTAATAGCGCAGCCTCAACGTATGTCTGAGAACGGAGGACCCCTGCAAAATGAAAACCTCCAGCAAATCCGGAAAGAAAGAAGTCAGGCAAACCCTCTACGCAGTACTGGCCGCACTGCTCTGCTTCATCGGACCCACGTACCTCATAGTCGTCATGGACAGCATTATCCCCCTCGCGTACGCGCTGACTGTGGGCTTCGCCCTCTTTCTCGTGGGACTCGTCCTCATCCTCAGACTCGTCAGAGAATAATCCGATTCCTCAAACCTGCGCACAAAATCCTCTCCAACTCATTTTCTGCACACACGACACGAAAAAAGTTATAACACCTTCAGGCAAATAATAGAGCGAGATAGAGGGAAAATACGTGTCTTGTTGTGCATCGAAGAAGAAAGCGGTCAAGAAGAAAGCAGTTAAGAAGAAGAAGTAAGATTACAGGAATCCGCGGCTTTCTCACCTCCCTCTTTTTATCTCTCCAAGCCACCTTGTTCCTCTCGCAGGCCGAGCAGAAGAAACGCGGCCACGAGTGTCAGGACGAGGGAAAAGTAAAAGGGAACGACCGCCCCGAAGCATGTCCACAGAATACCCGCTATCAAAGACGCCGGCAACGCTGATAATCCAACGACCAGCTGGTAAGCACCTAAGACGCTCGCTCTATACCTCGCGGGGGCGAGCTCGGAGACCAGAGCTTTTTGAACCGGCTCCGCGGCTGCCTTGTGCAAGCCATAAAGAACGAACAGGAACATGACTGCCGCGAGGGAATCGGCATAGATGAACCCCCAGCACAGCATTCCCCAGAAAGCGTATGACAGCAGGAGGACTTTCTTTCTGCCTACCGCGTCGGCCAGTTTTCCGAGAGGCAACGACATAAACGCCGCGACTACGGTGAAGATTAAGTAGAAGACTGCCACGTCAGGGATCTCAAGGAGGGTGAATGGAATTCGGTAGTCAAGGCTGTCGGCGTAGACGAGTAGGAAGGAGTAGCTGAAGGCTCCGAGGGCGAAGAGGGCACTGAGGAAGAGAAACAGCCTCAGGTTGAACGTCAAGTCTTTCAGCGTGAGACCTCTGAAGAGTCTTTCGGTTTTTCTGTCGTGGATGAAGATGAAGATGAGGAGGGCGCCAACTAGAGAGGGTATGGCCGCGAGCAGGAAGAGGTTTTGGTAGCCCAGCAGGCTGAAGAGGAAGATGGTGGTCGCGATGCCGCAGACGGCGCCCAAGTTGTCCATGGCTCTGAGGAGCCCGAAGTTTCGGCCGCGGTTCTTCTGAGTCGATATGTCCGCGATTATGGCGTCTCGCGGCGCGCCTCTAATCTTTCCGAACCGGTCGAGGATGCGGAAAGGGATTAGGTGCTGCCATGCAGCGGAGAAAGCGTAGCCTATTCTCGACGAGCCGCCGAGTAGATATCCTGTCCATATGAAGACCTTTCGTTTTCCCACGCGGTCGGAAACGTATCCTGACAGGGCTTGAGAGATCGAGACGATGGCGTCGCCTAGTCCATCCACAAGTCCCAGAATTGCCATGTTGGCCCCGGTGAAGAGAAGGACGAATTTCGGCCATATGGGGCATATCGCGTCGGAGCCATAATCGTTCAGGAAGGAGGCTAGGGCGAATACGGTGAGAATGCGGTTACCTTTTCCCTCTCGAGTTTCGGTTTTCATCGCGGTGTGTTTCTGGGTCCTTGGCTTCTTAAAGATATTGTCACACGTACTTTGCCGCCATGCCTGTGCACGCGCACAGATCTGGTCTATTCTCCAGCCCTGGACGCAGCCATTCCAGCAGTGGTGGATCTTCGGACGGAAGAAAGCCTTAGTACGTCTTGGCGGAAATAGGAGGGCAGACTTGGAGTGCAGTGTCACTGATGAAAATGCTGCGAACTGACCGAGGAGTAATCGTAGACGTCTACGTCAAGCCCGACTCGCGAGAGTTCACGATCAGAGTGGAAGACGATGAGCTTGTTGTGTGCTGTCGGGAAACTCCTGTGAAGGGCAGAGTCAACAGGGAGCTATCGAACGAGCTTTCGAAGCTTTTCAAGAGAAGGATAGACGTCGTGGCGGGGTTCACTTCAAAACAGAAGAAAGTCTTGATCAATGATATCAGCTTGGAAGAAGTCGCCGATGTTCTTTCCAAGTGTCAACGCGTCTAGACCAGTGCCATAGCTGGCGAACGGCTGGTCTTCGCGTGCCCACAGGATTATGGATACGAACGTGTCTGCGAATGACACGGCTGCGAAAGCTACAGCGCAGATCTGCTGAGCTTCTGCGAGGTCGCCGAGGAGATATGGACTGCAAACGCTCGCAGTGACGCAACGGCACGTGCCGAAAGAGGGAAAGACCAGGTGAGCCGTTCGCCTTCGCCTCTTGCTATGATGCGTCTTGTGTGCATCGATGGACTTCGGATTCGTCGCAGACTAGTAATATTCGGTTAGTGACTGCTGTTCCGGCCTCTCTCCTTTCTCCAGCTTTTTCCACTGGTCGGCCTTGACGAAGCCCCCGACCTGTTCCTTGATCTTCTTGGCAACTCTGGGTCCGATCAGGGGCAGCTGCGTGAGTCTTTCTACGGGCGCATGCTTCAGGTCTTCGATAGTCTTGAAGCCCGAGTTGAAAATGACGCGGGCGCGGGCTCGGCCGATGCCCTCTAATCGAACGAGGGGTAGCAGCTCGGCTTTTACGCCCTTGGCGCTGCGTTCCATGAGCAGGTTCAACTGGGGCACGAGGTCTTTCTGTGCCTGCAGCGTGGCGAGTTCGCGTGAGGCGTAGAGCAGCCACTTCGCGGAGTCGATTATTCGGTACAGGTCGCCGGGCTGCACGCGAAAACGTTCAATCATCTCGTCTTCGGTGAGTTCGTCGATCCACGTCTGCACGGTCCACGCCAGCTTGACTTCTCCTAAGAATTCTTCGAATTCCATCTGGTCCTCGAGTTGTCCCGGCAGCTCACACATGAACTCGCCTTTGTGCTCCTCGGCGAACAGCGCGAGCTCATCGATCTCGTTGGAGTAAGGGCGCATCTTAGGGTACACGTCGGGAGTGTGCGCTATCATGTGGAGGAAGCTCAAGTCTGTTATCGTGGCCGCTCGGGCACGGAGGGCGTCTCGGATGATGACGCCGGAGACCGGGTCGATGTACAGCTCGGAAATCCGCCGCCCAAACTTGGTGGCGACGACGTCCTGGCCCTCGACGTCGATCATTTCTTCGTCGTAGAGATACTTGAGAATCCTCGCGATGACCAGCCTAATCGCCTTCGGGTCATACTGATAGGCGTAGAAGGTTTTGCCGAAAAAGTCGTAGACGCCCTGCTCGGTCTGGGCGTACTGGGCCGCGATTGTGGACAAAACGTGAGGCCGTAGGATCCGCTCCACCGCGAGTTTCGACCAGATGCGCTCGGGCTCGGCGAGCACGT
>CAYNAW010000053.1:0-7599 GCA_964395545.1 uncultured Candidatus Bathyarchaeia archaeon
TAAAGTCCGCGCTTAGTCATAGCTGCAGCCTCGCTGCTGATGGGTATACTGTGGTTGAGCTTTATATTTGCTACGTGCGCACCCTTCTTTTCCGCGGCATCATTATCGCTTTCTCGCTGGTTCCGTAGACGACAGTTTTTCCTTCTAAGAAGAGTTTTCCCACGTATGCGCAGGTTGCGGCATCGAGCTCGTGGTCGCTCATGTTGTCAGTCAAGCCTCGGATTCCCAGCCTCTCTAATCCTCTTCGTAGGCCTTCGAGTCCCTTCTGTTTTCTTGGCACCTGGAGCACGTCTTGGGCTCCTCCCGGATAGACTTCTATGACCGCGAAGCGTCTGCCCTCGAGTGTTGCCTTCAGGCTTATGCCCCTGCTGGTCAGCTTTCTCATGGGACCAAGCGTGATGGGGAAGAACCTTATTCCTCTTCTCAAGAGTTCCTCATCACATTCCCTCAGGTGAACGCCTGTCCTCTCTTCTATCGACTTTCTTCCTTCGGGAAGGCTGAGGGGCGCGTCTATGGCCACTATTCTGGGCTTCGTCCTCTCCACGTGTCTGATTATCTCCGCATCTTGGTAGACGAGAAAGGCTTCGGCTTTCAAGCCTCTGAGGACACAGAAACCTGTGGGTCTCGTTTCGACGCCCGCTAGATCCACGCCCACCACTACCGACATCTAACTTCAGCCTCTGATGTGTGAACGAATGCTGCTCTCAGTCATGCCTCACGTGGAGGTTTGACCATCCGGATTGGGAACAGCGTCAGCACTCTTCCATCGATGGTGGGCTCAACTGCCTCGGTGAAGCCTCGGTCCTCTCTCTGCAGAAGTTCCCACTTCAGGTTCACCCCTCCGCCGTAGCCCCACAGAGTCATGTCCGCGCCGACCACCCTGTGGCATGGGACGAGTGGGGCGAAGGGGTTAGTAGCCATGATGCGGCCGACTGCTCGGGGGCTCCCGCCGGCAGCTTCAGCCAGGGCGCCGTAGGTCGTCACGTAGCCTGTCGGAATCAGCGACGTCAGTTTGAGAACCAGCTGCGAGTAGCGAGGTATACGGTCCATCGCAAGCGTGAAGCTGAAGGAAGCGTCCTTGCCGTCATAGACGGCTTTGATCGCCCTCAAGACTTCTTCTGCGAACATGTCTCTTTCTTTGACTGCTTGGAAGACCGCGTTATGAGGTAGTTCCTTCAACAGACTCTCTAGGGCATGTTCCTCTCGAGAGGCGAACGTGGTGGCGACAATTCTCCGTTCTTCGACTGCAACACCGCACCATGACTCTTCAAGGTTGTCGACGTGGAGGGTTATCACTGCTGTAGCCTTACTCTCACTCCTTAATCTCCGCCCGTTTCAACGCAAACCAGGCGATCAGAGAGAGGACGAAAATGTAGGCTGCTGCCACGAGGATCGACCTGAGAACGATGAATCCCAATGGCTCGGTATACAAGAGCTCTCTCGTGCCCATGAACCCGCCGTAAAACTCGACGTTCGCCGAAGGATAGAGCACATAATTGACTAGATTCGCGCCTACGTTGTCGGTGCCCGTGGCAATGCTGAAGGGGACACCTGGTATTTGCTGTCCCGCTTCTCGGGCTACGCCTGCAGTTCCTCCGCCTGGAACGTAGCTCAGTATCCACGCCTGCTCTGTCGCGACGGAAATTATCGTCGTGATGATGTTTGCTCCCAAGTAGAAGCCGAAGGTTCCGAGGGCGGCAATCATGGAGCTCTTTGAAAGAGAGCCCAGGGCTAGTACAATGGCTATCCACACAAGCGTGCTCACCAAGCCTCCGAGCATAGACAGGGGAAGCAGGTGAAGGTTGTTCTGGGCGCCGTAGATGACTGAGCCGCCGACGGCCATGTAAACCATGAGGACGATGTACGTCGCGAGCAGGGTGAGGAAGGCGGCGAACACTTTTCCGATGAAGACGATCGTGCGTGATATGGGTTTGGTAAGCAGAGGGACGATTGTCCCGCTTTCGAACTCGCCCGAGATGCTGTTCATGGCCGTGACTATGGCGAAGAGGAGGTAGCCGAAGCCGCCAATGCCGATGCCGGTCTGGATGACGTAGTCCGAGTTAGAGGCGAGTGCCACGCCGAGGAGGTTGCTTACAATTACTGGGAGGAACAGGATGAGGGTGGCGAGGACGAAGGCGACGATGAGCATGCCCAGGAACTTCTTCTTGCGTATGTTCCACAGCAGCTCGTACCTCGTCATGGCCAGGAAAGCTGTCCATCGTGAATACTTCCCAGTGCCTTTCACTTTTTGCCCGCTCCTCCTTGCTCGGTGACGAGTTTGACGAAAACCTCTTCGAGGGTTCCTCCCTCCATCTTCATCGACACTATCACTCCCCCCGCCTTCGTGACGGCTTGTGACACTTGAGGTCTCACATCGTCGGCTGTCTTGACGTCGACTTCGAGCGCATTGCCTTTGTGGGTCACTCGGGAGACAAAGGGTAACGCCTTGACATTTTCTACGATGGCTTCTTCAAGCGTCGTGACCTCTACTACCAGTTTGGCTGGGGCTGCGAACTTTGAAATATTCTCAAGCCGATCGGACACTAGCGATACACCTTTGTTGATTATGGTGGCGTGAGTGCAGACCTGCTGGACTTCGAAGAGCAGGTGTGACGATAGGAAGACCGTTGCGCCCTCTCTCGCGACGTTCTTAACCAACTCTCTCACTTCCACCATGCCAACGGGGTCCAAACCCAGACTGGGTTCGTCGAGGATTATCAGCTCTGGCTCGTTAAGCAAGGCTTGGGCGATGCCTAAGCGTTGCTGCATGCCTTTACTGTACTTCCCAACCGCATCCTTCCCCCGTTCCTTCAGCCCCACCAGTTCCAATAGCCTAGGAACCTGCTCCAACCTCTGCTGCTTCGTCATTCCAAACATGCTTGCATAAATGTCTAAGAGCTCCCACCCTGTCAAATGCTTCGGGAACTTCGGGAGCTCAGCCATGTACCCGATATGTAGCCGTGTCTCCGGCTGGTCTCTTCCAACGGTTCTGTCGAGGACTTTGACTGAGCCCTCGTCAGGTTTCAGTAGTCCTAGGAGCATCTTTATCGTGGTTGTCTTGCCTGCGCCGTTTGGCCCCAAGAAACCGTGCACCGTATTCGCCTCCACTTTGAGGTTCAGCCTGCTGACTGCGGTCAGCTTTCCAAATCTCTTGCTCAAGTTTTCGGTCTGTATGGCAAACAAGTCTAGTCCTTCGATTAAGCAGAAGCGTCACGGCTTCTGTAGACTGTGGTTCTCTTGTATCTAACTTGCCGGGCTCGCATTTAAGATTTTTACCGCGTGACGAGTCGTGGCTCTCATGACAGGTTTTTCAAGGCGTTTCAGACATAGCATTATGTGAGCAGGGACTGGTTGTCTGAAGAGAACTGAGTGGTTGCTGATTTCCGAACTGATGAAAGAGCGGGAAGAAGCGTCTTCACTCCGGGGACTCGCGAAAGAGCTGAGTCAACAGGTTCATGATTAAGTTTAAATGGTTGTTGCTGTATAGTCAACCAGCGTCTAGGAGGAAGCAGCAGCTTTGGTTGAGCAAGATCAGCAGTATCCTTACTTCTTTATGCCCGGCGCGACCACGCTCGGCTTAGTGTTCTCTGACGGCGTGTTGCTGGCGTCGGAGAAACGTGTGACTTACGGCTACTTCGTGACGAGTAAGGCAGGGAAGAAGGTTTTCAAGATCGCTGGTCACATCGGCGCAGCATGCGCCGGACTCGTCTCCGACATGCAGACACTCATCCGGGAGGTTGAGGCCTACGCCAACCTTTTCATGCTCGACGTGGGGCGCAAGATCCCCGTGCGCTCGGCTGCGAAAGTCATGTCCAACCTTCTCTTCGGCAGACGCTACTTCCCGCTTATCACGCAAACGGTCGTGGGCGGAGTGGACGAGGAGGGCGCATCGATTTACGTCTTAGACGTGTTGGGCTCGGTGATTCCTGACAAGTATGCCGCCGTGGGCACGGGCGCAGAGATTGCCATAGGCGTGCTTGAGGAGAATTACCAAGACGGCATGAGCTTGGACGAGGCTAAGGCGATGGCTGTTCGTGCCATGAAGTCTGCCATCAGCCGCGACTCGATGAGCGGGAACGGGTTCGACTTCTTAATCATCACGAAAGACGGAATCATTGAAGAGTCCATGCAGTTTTAACTCCCGCACCCTAACGTCTTCTTGCTAGTCTTGAACCTGTCGCCGTTCAAGCCAGCTCTTCAACGGCTTTCCAATAGTGTGATACATGCGGTCTTGTAGACAGGTTTTGTACGGTAATGTGACACCTGATGCGGCGCGCTTGCGTTATGAAGGTGGTGCAGCGGGCCGGATTTGAACCGGCGAACCCCTGCGGGAAAGGATCTTGAGTCCTTCGCCTATAGTCAACAGACTCTTCGTTATTGACCTGGCTTGGCTACCGCTGCACCTCAAACCCGAAAACTAACCCTCAAGCATCTATTATCTCTTTCCAAAACAGAGAGCACTATTCACGCAAAGAGGGCTCTCATTCATGCCTAACATAACATTGCACAATCTTCGGACACACCGCACACTCGTCAGGAATCCCCGCACCCTCAGGCAAACCCCGCAGAAAGCCCAAAAAATGCCTACAGCTCTTCGAAGGGATTGCAGCCACAGTGCTTGAAACACCTTCATCGCAGGTCTTACTTTTCCCTGAAGCCCCCTCCAGGCCGACCAAGAACGTCTCAGCAGCCCCCTCAACGCCACGCACATGTACATGCCCACAACTGCCACCTTGACCATCCAACGATAACTCTAACCGCAACATACAATGTGGACACGCATAGTACGTCTCCCGAGGCAGCCTGGAGCTATCGGTCACCAAAACAGGCTGCTCAAATGAACGCCCACACCCGGAATAGGGACAGACCAACCCGTTAGACGGCAAGGCGACCAAACTCGTAGCGTATATCAATACGCAAGATATCTACCTCTAATAAACATTGCCTCTGGCACGTGCAACACAACTACAAAGAACCCAATCTGCGCGCAAGTTTGCAACGTTAAAACTATATTAACCGCCAGCCCAATTCAGCCGTTAGACCACCTTAACCCTGAGACCAGCACCATGCCCGCTGAAAATCCCCGCCGCGCCCTGTTGCAAGAACTCTCCGATAAGATAGGGCTGGAAGAAGGCGAAGAAGGCATCCGGAAAATCCTGCGCGAAATCTACCGAAGCCAGAGAATAGGAACGAAGGACCTCGCCTACCACACGCAACTCCCCATACCTATCGTGGCAGCTGCGAGAAAGGAACTTGAGAAGGAAGGACTGATTGCTCGAAAACAAGGCGCCTACCTAACCCATATGGGGAACGAGTTCGCTAAAGAGCACCTAGGTCTAACAACCACCCAGAAGCTCACGTGCCCCGCGTGCCACGGCAAAACCATCCAAGTTCCCGACACCTTCACGCCGCACCTAGAGACGCTCAGAACACACCTTCGTACGAGGCCCGCGCCACAACCATGGCTCGACCAAGCCTACGGAACACCTGAAACCGCCCTCCTCAGAGCCCTTCTCATGCTCGAAAGAGGCGATGTCGAAGGAAGAAAAATCCTGTTCTTAGGCGATGACGACTTCACCTCCATCGCAGTCGGCCTGCTCAACGCCGCAAATGAGATTGCCGTCCTAGACGTAGACCCACGGCTACTCGAGGCAGTCCAGCAAATCAGCAAACAAGAAAACCTCAACATCGAATGCGTCAACCACGACCTCAGAACCCCACTCTCCGCACACCTTTACCATAGATACGACACAGTCTTCACAGATCCCCCATACACAATTCCCGGCCTAACCCTGTTTGTTTCACGAGGCATAACCGCCCTCAAACCCCACACGGGAGCAGCCATGTACGTCGCCTTTGCCCACCAACCCCCCAAGGAGATGCTGAAAACGCAAAAAACTTTAGCCGCCATGGGACTGACGATCACCGAGCAAATCCCGCGGTTCAACACCTACGAGGGCGCAGAAATGTTCGCCAACACCACCCTCCTAACACGCTTAGAAACCACCGAGAAGACTCGACCCCACATCACAGACGCCTACGGCGGCAAAATCTACACCGGCGAGATTACCCAGACGCTGCGGGTCTACCAATGCCAATGCGGCCAGCCAGTGAACGTCGGTGCCACCGAGACGTTCCAGACAGTCGAGGAACTGAAGGCTAAGGGATGCCCCACGTGTGGACAAAAGAAGGGGTTCCAGCTCATCAAAAGACAGAAGCTGAAGGACGCACTAGCAGGCGCACTCGTCCTGCGGCACTATCGCTCAACCGACTTCCCAGCGATCCTAGAATTCGAAAGAGAGATCGCTCAGAAATCCTTCCCTGACGCCCCAATTTTAGACGAGGATTATCACAGGAGGAAGATAGCGAAAGCAGCAAAAGGCGAGTCCGACAGCCTCAAAGTGGCGCTTCTAGACGGGGCAATTGTCGGTTGGCTGTGGCTCAAGACCGAAAAAGACAGGAATACCGGAGAAGAATTCGGGTACGTCAAGTCCATAATCGTCAAGCCCGAGTATCGCCATCAAGCGTTCGGAAGGCGACTGGTGAAGGCTGCCGACCAGCATTTCCTTAAGAAGGGCGTCCGTAGAATAGACCTTATCGCGTCAGCCACGAATCATGCGGCCACGGCGTTCTTTGAAGAAGTGGGCTTCGAACGCGAGCATTCAACGATGAGGAAGAGACTGCCTCGCGAGGAGGCTTAAGGGTTGAAACAAATCAAGGAGCTCTTAGTAGACCTCTACGGATGCAAACGCGACCTCAATGACGTGGAGACGCTCACAGGCATTCTGACCACTGCGGCACAGCGCATGGGAAGCAAGATCATCAAAACCACGTCTCACCAGTTCTCACCAACAGGCGCCACGGTTATACTCATCCTTGCAGAAACACACGTATCCATCCATACTTGGCCAGAACACGAGTACGCTGCCCTCGACATTTTCATCTGCAGCGAGGCAATTGACCCGGAAATCGGGTGGCACGTGGTGAAGAACGCGTTGAACCCCTCTTCTTTTGAAATCCACAGGCTGACGAGGAAAATCGAGTCGAGTCTTTAGGCATCACTCTTATAACTAGGATCGGTTAATAAGGCTCACGTTGGCGGGTGAGTGGGTGCCTCCCATCCGTTCCGCCATAGAAACCCCGGAGAAGCGGAGGTGAACAGATTGTGGATGTCGACGAAGGATGCTACGTTGGCGGCTGTTTTTACAAGTCTATATGTTATTGTCAACTTGATTCAGGCTGCCACAGTCGGAAACCCTGCGATCTCTGGACCTGTACAGTTACGAATCTCCGATTGCCTTATCCCTTTGGCAGCGTTGTTAGGATGGCCTGTCGTTGCTGGAGTCTCGGTTGGCTGTGGCCTGACCAACCTATATGCATTTATTGACCCCGTTGATGTGCTACTTGGACCCGTCGCGAATCTAGTTGCCGCTAGCTTGGTTTTTTGGCTTAGAACACGTCCATTATTGGCTTGTGTGATTGCTGCTTTCCCTATCGGCATGATTGTAGGCGGAGGCTACCTCTGGTGGTTCTTCAGTCCTCCAGACATCTTCGGGTTGAGTTTGCCAACTTGGTTAGCCATGATGCTTAGCGTAACTC
>CAYNAW010000054.1:0-7533 GCA_964395545.1 uncultured Candidatus Bathyarchaeia archaeon
AGTCAAGGCCGGAGTAAACTACGGAGAAAGCTGGTAACCTTCCCCTCTTTTTTCTCTTTTTGTACACGGTTTGATTCCTGAGTGTCGACAAGCATGCCCAAAACAAAGTGCGATGTACGCTTCTCAGGAGACGGTGAAAGATCCTATCCCCGTTACCTGTGAGGATGTGAGCATGTCCAATGTGACGATAGACACAAAACATCTTTATGTAAGCTACAGAAATGGCAAGGAATTATCCCCTTCGTGATAGGAATGATTGGAAAACTTCACTTCCACGTTAGCTCTCCATCTTTAAACGTGTCCAGAGAATCCATACGAAATTCTTATTTGGAGATTCTCGGTCTTTTCGAAGCAGAGACGATACCAGATGAGGACTATCGAAGTCGCAATGATAGGCGTATGCGCTGCTCTCTATGCGGTAATAGGACGGTTAACAGATTTGGGTATAACTGTAGGCGGAGTCGCATTCTGGCCTGCGGCGGTAATCCCGGCAGTCTTCGCTGTCCTTTATGGACCTTGGACTGGAGGGTTTGGCGCAGCCTTCGGCATATTCATCAGGGACATGTTGTTCCACGGAGACCCCTTACTAAGCCTGTCCGCGGGGGTTACGGCTAATTTTGCCATGGCCTTCCTCATTGGCTACATCTCGCGCTCAACCCTTAACTGGAAAAAAATCGGTTCGGGTGTAATCATAGGCGGCATCATCATAGTCACCGGTTTGCTGTTGCCCACGTTTTTGTTGCCCGCCGAATCCGAGGCTTTCACACAATTGTCCTCCTTCGAAAGCGTTCTACTCTTCACCGCAACAGTTGTCGCAAGCATATTCATCATGGCAGCGGTGGCTAAGTTCTGGCCGGAATGGAAAAACTACGGTGTCGGATCAATCATAGGGCTAGGAGTGGGAAGCACAATAGTGGCCCTTGCGGTGTGGGGCTACAGCCAAATCTTCTTCTCTCCTCAAGGCTACTTCACAACTCCGATATCCTCATCGTTCATCCTCGTCATCTTCGTCTGGACGTTCGCCACCGAAATTCCGTTCATAATCCTGCTTGGTCCACCAATTATCAAAGCTTGCTACAAAGCAATCCCCTCGCTGCAAAGTAGAGAAACGAGCCAAAAAAAGGGACAATAATTGGCAGCAAAGACTGCAAGAGCGTTCTCCCCTGCGGGAATCTCGAGTTTCTTTGAAATATGCGACACGGCGCCCGACGGAAAACCCATAACCATGATGGAGGTCGTTGGCAGTCGCGGCGGAGGCTTCGTAATAGAGAAAGGCGTTCTCACCGAGATCAACGCAAAGGAGTCCAAAAAAAAGCGGATAGAAGTATACATCAACAATCAACCTGCACCTGACGCTGAAACGACTCGGACAGTTGCAGCAATGTTGTTGGAGAGAGCGGCTAGACCGTACGACGTTGTCATTCACCACAGCGTCGCCGTTCCCATAGGCGCAGGCTTTGGATCCAGCGCTGCAGGGGCACTGAGCACTGCTCTCGCCCTCAGCAAGGCAGTCGGCATTAGCCTCACCCTATTTCAAGCGGGAAGGATGGCTCACGTGGCCGAGGTGAAGTGCCGAACAGGACTAGGCACCGTGGGGCCAGTCGCGCTGGGGGGATGTGTAGTCACCGTCGAACCTGGCGCCCCCGGACATGCAGTCATTGACCGAATCCCGACTGCTCCTGAGCATCGAGTAGTGACTGGCTACTATAGGCCGATGCTGACTAGGAAAGTGTTGGCGTCGGACAAGGTTCGAAGACGGGTCAACAACTGTGGGAGAGAGACCGTCGACAGGATACTCGCCGATCCGTCGCTCGAAAACTTCATGCAGGCGAGCAAAGAATTCGCCAGGAATGCGGGGTTCACGACTCCCGTAACTGAGAAACTCATCGACTTAGCAGAGAAAGCAGGAGCAATCGGTGCAGCACAGAACATGGTAGGCGAGGTTGTCCACGCGCTGACCACGGTCAGCATGGCTCCAAAGATAGTTGAGGTTTTTAAGAGAGTTCTGCCACCTAGAAACATTCTCACAGCAAGAGTCGACGTTAGAGGCGCGCGTCTTCTGGGTTGAAAACGTTGAGCAAGCCCTTTACGCTAGTGGCAGTCGGAGGAACCTTCGACGAGTTCCATAAAGGGCACCGAACATTGTTGGAGAAAGCCTTTGAAGTTGGCAAGAGAGTGCAAATCGGTCTCTGCTCAGACGACTTTGTGCAGAAGCTGAAGAAGCCACATAGCATAGCACCGTTCGCCGTAAGGTTGGAGGAATTGAAGAGCTACTTGCTGAAGCGTGGCTGGCTCGAGCGTGCCGAAATAGTTCCCCTGTACGATGCCTTCGGTCCTGCAGCAACAAGCAGACAAATCGAGGCAATTGTGGTGAGCCAAGAGACTGAACAGGGCGCTCGAGAGATAAACGAAAAACGCAAAGCGAGCAGGCTTTTCCCTCTGGAAATCGTCTCCATCGGCATGGTGTTGGCTGAGAACAGCAACCCTATCTCGACTAACAGGATTCGAAGCCTGGAAATAGACCGTGAAGGAAAGCTCCTGAAAAAATAGACATGTGCCTTCACGAAAAACACCTGGATGTAATACGCGTATTATTGACATATTATGCTGTTGAATCACAGAATCCAGAATCCAAATAGATTATTCATAATCGATTTATACGTTCTTCATAGAGGCTTTTACTAGTTAACCACGGTCGTCGGCTTCGAGGAATCAGTTTGCCTAAACGTAATTTCGAGAAGATACTATTGGAAGCGGTGGACGAAGGGTTGTCCTCGCTAGGAGAATCCTGTAAGCTGGCCATCTACTTTCATCTAGAAGAAAATTTCAAAGTCAAGAGAGAAGAGATTCCCTGCAAAATTGAGCTGTTCGAGGAGGCCATTGGAAGAATATTCGGACAAGGAGCCAGCTTCCTCGAAATCCTGATCATGCAACGCCTTCACCAGAAAATCGGGGGAACTCCGACGCTGGGAGACTTGGACGACTTCACGCTCAGGGAATACGTGGCCTCCACCAGAGAAAGCCTTCTGCGAGCTAACAGACTCTGACCTAAGGCAGGTGGACATATGAAAGAGAGAAAGGACTGTGCAGATGTCAGACGAGAACTTATTCAGACAAGAGAACAACTTCGGGAAACGGAGCGGCTTTTTCGCGCTGTGGCTGACAACGCTCACGGCGGCATTCTCATCGTCGACGACAATTACAGAATCACATATGCCAACAATGAAGGTTGCAGATTACTAGGTCTAACCAGAAAGAAAGTGATAGGACGGGATTTCCGAGAGTTTCTCGTTAAAGAATGCAGAGACCGGGTGGAGGATGGATATCGACGTAGGCAACGCGGCGTAAGAATCCCATCTCAATACCAGTTCAGGGTAGCTGGACAAAACGGCGAGAGGATCATCGAAGTCAAGTCAACCGTACACACCTCAAAGGGCAAAGCTCAAACAATTGCAGAAATCTTCGACGTGACGGAACACAAAACGCTGAAAGAGGATAGAAGAAGATTCGAGCAGCGACTCTCTGCCCTAAACACCTACAGCCAAAGTCTCATCATGGCTAAGAGCATGGAAGAGATCTATACGCTGACGTTGGACGCCATGGAGAAAACGTTGGGTTTTGAGCACGCTGCCTTTCTCATAGCGGAAAAGGGAAAACTCCGTGTTGCGCAACAACGCGGATACCCTATGCCCTTGCTCGTGGAGTTACCGTTAGATGGCACAATGAGGGGCATAACTGTCCTGGCGGCAAACGCTCGGATTCCAACCCTCGTTCCAGACGTCAGGCTGAATAAGGAATACGTGAAAGGCATTCCCAGCATACGGTCAGAACTCGCCGTGCCAGTAGATTCCGAGGGCAGAATACTAGGAGTCCTGAACGTGGAAAGCAAGAAACCGGCTGCCTTCGATATTAGAGACATGCATCTACTCCAAATCTTGGCCTCTCACGCGGCGACGGCCATGAGCAACTTGGAGAAACGGAAGGAGATTGAGAAGCGCTCCAACCAACTGACCTCGTTGATGAGCAGTTCCACCAAGATCATGAGTTCCACGAGCTTACGCCAAAGACTGCAGACAATCGCGGAGGCTATCCGAGGACTTGGCTGGCGGAGAGTTGTCATTTCAGTGCGAGACGGAAACATGGAGATCGCGAAGCCTGAAGACATCGTCACCGCTGGTTTGACTGAGGACGAGGCGAGCTTTTTGTGGGATAACAGGCCGCCGGGTCAGGTGTGGCGGGAGCGCTTTGGACCCGATTTTGCTCGATTCAGAGTGGGTGAATTTTACAATCTTCCATGGAGTGACTCTTGGGTTAGAAAGAAGTTTACTGACAGCACGGTGCCCAGCAGACTCTCGCAGGAGGATATGGTTGACTGGGATCCGCAAGATCTGCTCTACGCTCCGCTTCGTTTGGCTGATGGGCGCATCGTCGGTGTGTTAAGCGTGGATGACCCAGCCGATGGGAGGCGGCCGACCGAGGAGGCTTTGGCGCCCTTGGAGCTTTTCATCCACCAAGCCGCGGTGGCGATAGAGAACGCGCAGCTCATTGAAAGTCTCCACGTAGTAAGAGAGCAGCTGAAAGCCGACGCGGAGATGCTCGAGTTGAAGGTTGAGGAGAGGACTCAGGAGCTGAAGAAGTCGCAGGAGCAGCTGCTGAAGGCCCAACGCTTAGCGGCCATAGGCGAACTTGCCAGCATGGTTGGACATGATCTGCGCAACCCGCTAACGGGTATCGCAGGAGCCACCTATTACCTTAGAACGAAGTTGAGCAAGAACACGAACGAGAGAACTAGGGAAATGGTGAGGCTTATCGAGAGGGAAATAGAATACTCGAACAAAATCATCAACGACCTGCTAGATTATTCGAGAGAGATGCAGCTTGAGCTAGCAGGAACCACTCTTAAGCAATTGACGAAAGAAGCCTTGGTAATGGTAGACATGCCCAGAAACGTTAAGGTGAAAGACCTGACTCGGAGCAAGGCAAGAATAAGTGTCGACGCAGGGAAGATGAAAAGGGTCTTTGTCAATATAATAAAGAACGCAGTTGAAGCCATGCCCAGAGGTGGCGTACTGACGTTAAGGAGCCGCGAGACTGACGATAGCTTGAACGTGGATTTCAGCGACACCGGCGTAGGTATGCCTCGATGTGTTCTGGCGAGGTTGTGGACGCCTCTTTTCACGACGAAGGCGAAGGGAATGGGACTAGGCTTGTCAATCTGCAAAAGGATAACGGAAGCCCACGGTGGCAGAATCTCTGTTGAAAGCATCGTTGGCAAAGGGACAACTTTCACAGTAACAATTCCGTTGTCGTATGAACCCCCAGGAGGTGAAAATACATGGATACAACCCCAAGAATCCTCGTTGTTGACGACGACGAAAGCATAAGAAAGGTGCTAACAACCATACTGGAGGAAGAAGGCTACGCTGTGGATACGGCTGAGTGTGGAAAAGAAGCAATCGACAAGTCCCACGACAAATTCTACAACCTCGCCTTGGTAGACATTCGCCTTCCTGATATGATGGGAACTCAGCTGCTGACAGCGTTGAAGAAAACGACGCCTAAGATGGTTAAAATGATAATCACGGGCTACCCGTCTCTGCAGAACGCCATCGAAGCCGTGAACAAGGGCGCTGACGCCTACCTGCTTAAGCCCTTCAACGTAGAAGACACGTTGGGATTAATCAAGGCGCACTTGGAGAAGCAGAAAGAAGCGAAAACATACAGCCAAGAGAAGGTTGCCGAGTTCATCGAAACGAGGGCCAGAGAAATAGAAGCCACAGCGCGCAGAGAATAGTCCAGACTCCTCCATCTTAGCCCGCTTTCCACAATGTAGTGTAGGTGTTCAAGACTGGCATTTATCCAATATCTTAGAGAAGTTGCTTTCGTTTCTCTCCTGTTTGTACCTTCTCAGGGCCTCCAATAGGCCCTCTTCATCAATGCCTCCAAGTTTCCTCGTGACCAGCTCTGCAGTTGAGCTTCTCAGCAGGAGGAACTGGCAAAGGGACGTTACGTTGGAGACACGTCTCGTGACACTCGCGGTCTCGAAGTCTACGAGACAAGGTTCATCGTCTGCCTCGATTATAACGTGCTTAGCTGCGTTACTCAATTCTCCATGGTCTAGCCCAGCTTCGTCCAGTCTCCGCGCTTGTTGCAGGACTGAACACAAAACACGGCGAAGCCTCATCGATGCATCTGTTTCTGACAGAAGCTGTACCCATTCGGGAAGCAACTTACCTGCGACGTATTCCATCACTAGGAAGTTGGCAGTGGCTCCAAGCAGGCGGGGTCCAACGGTCACCATATTCGCTGTTTGAAGCATGTTGGCCTCATGTTGCATGGTCGCTCTGTCAGCGTCTGCCCTTCGGATTTTCAAAGCCACGTTGCCACCATCCTGAAGGGCTTTGACCACGATGCCCACGTTTCCCTTTCCCAGGACACGCAGGTTGCAAACAGTTTTTTCACCTGAGAACTCGATTGCGCTGATTCCGAGCTTCTTCAGCTCCTCGAGGCGGTGCTTCAACTCGTCAAGTCGGCATTCTGGGTAGCAGATGACGTGTCTGTATTCTTCTTCTACGAGATTTCTTAACTCAACTTTTAAGTTGTTGGGCAAACGGAACAGCCTCGGCATGTGCTTTTTGTAGCTATTGGAGCATCTTCTGGCCTTCGTGGGAAGTTCATGCAGTTTATAAGGTTAAGCCTTTTCTTTAGAAGGAAGGGAGGAGAAGCGTATGGCTGAATTGAAAGAGATAGTATTGAGCAAGATTCATCCGAACAGGCTTAACCCTCGTCTGGACATAAACATCGAGAGACTCAATGAGTTGGCGGATAGCATAAGAGAAGTAGGCCTCCTAGAGCCTATCATCGTTAGACCTGTAGGCGAAGAGTATGAGGTCGTGGTCGGTGAGCGACGCTACCGTGCCTCTCAGCAGGCAGGACTCCGGCAGATTCCCGCGATAGTTCGCGAGTTCACCGAAGAACAGGTAATAGCGCTGAACCTCGTTGAAAACGTGCAGAGGGAAGACCTCAGCGCCGTCGAGAAGGGCAACTGCTGCAAACAGCTTTTGGAGAAGTTTCCCGAAAAATATCCAACGAGGGAAACAGTCGGCAAGAAAATCGGTGTATCTGCGGACACTGTAGGTGGCTGGCTTAGGCTGACTGCGGCGCCCGCCGAGATTCAGCGGATGGTTGCGCCAGCCGCGAAGGCAGGTGTGCCGCGGGAGATGGGCAAACTGGACTATAGCACTGCCCTCTCAATCACACGTCAGATACCGGAGTCCACAAGGCAGGTAGAGGTTGCCAAAGAAATCGCAAGCAGGCCAATTCACGGTAGAAAAGCCCGAGAAGTCGTGGCAAAAGCCGCTGAAGAACCCGAGAAACCGGTGGAGGAGATAGTAGAGGAGATCTTTGAGGAACCTTGCGAACTCGTCTTCGAAGCAGCTGACAAAGACCTCGTAGTGAAGGGCTTACAGACTCAAATTACAAGGACTAACGCTCCAGACTCGAGAATAAAGGTGGGGAGTGTAGTCCACGCCA
>CAYNAW010000055.1:0-7530 GCA_964395545.1 uncultured Candidatus Bathyarchaeia archaeon
GTAACGGCGGCTACGGGCATAGTCCACTTGGCACCTGGAAACGGCGAAGAAGACTTTGCCGCTGCACAGAAACGCAACGTTCCGATCTATGCGCCGTTTGATGATGAAGTCAAATTCACAAAGGATGCAGGCATTTTCGGAGGACTGTTTGCACGGGATGCCGATAAAGCAGTCGTGGAAGAACTGCGGAAAAGAGGCTTACTGGTTTCAGTTCAGCAAATACTCCACGAATACCCAACCTGTTGGCGTTCGCATCATAAGTTGGTGTGGTTTGCCAGAAGAGAATACTATCTCTGGACAAACAAGATAAGTGACCGGATAGTTGAGGCAGCCGAGAAGGTTGAGTATTATTATGAGCCTCCTAAGAACCGCTTCTTAGCCTTTCTCCGCGAAGGCAAACCCTATTGCGTCTCTAGAGAAAGGGTCTGGGGAGCACCATTACCGATTTGGAAGTGCGAACAATGCGGGCATAAGGTTCTGGTGTCGAGTAAAAAGGAGCTTCTGGAAAGGGCCCTTGCGCGTCCAGAGGGCCATTTTGAGCTTCACAAACCATGGGTAGACCGCGTTGTTTTCAGCTGCGAAAAATGCGGCGGCATGATGCGTCGCGAGCCCTTTGTCCTAGACACGTGGCACAACAGCGGTGCTGCGCCTTACGCCAGGTTCACTGATGAAGAATTTGACCGTTATGTGCCTGTTGACTTTCTCGTGGAAGCTATAGACCAGACGCGTGGCTGGGCAAACACGCTGCTGCTTGAGAACGTCATTATGAATGGCACGGCAGAGTCGCCTTACAAGGCTTTCCTGTTTTACGGACACTCCCTGGACGAGAAAGGGCGCAAGATGAGCAAGAGTCTGGGGAACGTTATAGATGCAAACGAGGTGCTTGACAAGTACCCCGCTGACCTCTTCAGGTTTTACGTACTCTGGAAATGCTCACCCATCGACTCGATGAGCTTTGACATCAAAGAGCTTAGCAAACGACCCTACCAAGTCATCAGTACACTGTATCATCTCTACCGATTCTTTGTACAGAATGCAGAATACGATCGGTTTGACGCGCAACAACATACGTTAGAGTGGGCGAAGAAAAATGACAGCCTCAAGCCCCCGGACCGCTGGCTGCTCTCCAAACTCCAAGGCACTGTGAAGCGGGTTACTGAAAGACTCGAAAACTGCGAATTCAACTTTGCCCTCTCAGAGTTAGAGGAGTTTGTCATAGATTTTCTAAGCCGCCAATACGTTCCTATGGTACGCCATGAGCTTTGGAGTGACGACCCCGGAACTCAAGATCGCCGTTTCACAGTATATGCCACACTTTGGCAGACGCTTACTACCTTGAACCTGCTCTTCAACCCCGTTACACCGTTCCTATGCGAAGCCATGTATCAACAAGTCCACAAAGCACTAGGCAAGACAATGCTGGAGTCGGTGAACTTCGAAGAGTGGCCAACCCCAGATGAAAAGCTAGTAGACCCTGAGGTGGAACAGGACTTTGACGTACTCCTAAAATACGTCTCCTTAGCACACTCTGCACGGCAGACCGCAAAGCTGAAACGTCGATGGCCCCTGAAGAAAGCTACTCTGGCTGGACCAAGCGACGCGAAAAAAGCTGTGAAGGGACTCGAGGACCTATTCTTAGAGCTCGCAAACGTAAGAGCCGCGGAATACGTCAACACCATAAGTCCTGAGAGACACGGAGAAGGAAGCCTAGCCTCAGAAAATGACTTACGCGTGCTAGTAGACACTCACCGCGACGAAACACTGCAGGGAGAAGGACTAATGCGCGACTTGGCTCGACGTATCCAAGCACTACGAAAGGAGTTGGGCTTCATGCCCACAGACACCTTAGAGGCAGTATACTTGGCAGAATTGGATGCCGATTGCACAGAACTGCTAAAACCACATCTCGAAACCATGGCAACACTCGTGCGCGCGAAGAAAATACACCTACGCAAAAGCAGAAACGGATCCACGACGAAATGGCATGAATACAATCTAGACGACAAAAAAGTCTGCATAGCCATACTATAAGAACCCTCCTTTCTCATTAAACATGCATTCTCAACCTCCCTATGTGCCCGCATAAAGCGGGCCACATTCGTATTAGCACGTATCCAAAACGGTCTACCCCAACGCTGAGACCATGGACATCCAGCCTAAAAAATAAACAAAGAAAGACCAAACACAACAATCAACAAGGCAGCAACAAATTTCCTCGACAAAGAAAGCCCTGAAACATCGTCAAGCGGACCAGGATGCCGATACATAGAAAGGAATAGTACCAAAGCCAACATTATGTACTGCCCCATAACGAGAAGGAGCAATACCGAAAAAGTCGTGAAAATAGTGCGCGCAAAATCGTTGCTAAGAATGCTCCTCACGGTGTGACCTCCGTCAAGCATCCCAGTGGGCAACAAGTTCAGCAGAGTAACAAACAGTCCAATCCAACCAGCAAAAGCCACAGGATGCATGTAAACGACAAAATTTCCAGGGCCAGGAGCCTTAACAAAAGCGTTCATAAGGAACACGAAGAGCAGAGACACGGGAAGCCCATCAGTCGAAGGTCCAGTTGGTGCTTTGGGGTAGGACATCGAAAGACCTATAGCAGAAACGACGATGGTTACGAGAAAACCTGCAAGAGGTCCACTGGCTCCTATGTCAAACAGCGCATCTCTATTGGGAGCTGTCTCCTTTTGCACTATAACCGCGCCGAAAGTCCCGATGAACGGAAAAGGCGGTCCGGGAATAAAGTAGGGCAGCGACGCGTCCATACCATGATGATTAGCGGCGAACTTGTGTGCCATCTCATGGACACCCAGTATCCCCAATAACGCCAAAGTGAAACTCGCAGCTCCAAACCACGGATTCAAGTCGAACTCGCTAAGATTCAAAGAAAGGAAGTAACCAGTAATGAACACCGTGACTATCGTCACCAAGAGAAGGATCAGATTGATAATAACGCGACTGGGTTTGGTCACGGGCTTCGAAGCGACCTTCAGCACGTGTCTCCCATCCTTCTCTCTGAGCACAGGCGAGAACCCAACGTCGGCCAACTTCTTGATGAGCCGAATGAAAGCCTGCTTCGAATCCGACCCGATCTGAACGTAAAAAGTAGGAACCCCGTGATCTATAAAGGCCTCCTCAACATTAAACTCGGAGGCAACAAGAGGCTGAATCTGGACAAACTGAACTGCGGTTGCAGAGTCAGTGGCGGTTGGCGAGTTACTCATACAAGTCGACCATTCAATGCGTCTAGAAGTATTAAAGTGTTACAGAATAGAGCATTAAGCGTTTGCGTTTTCCATTACGCAGGCTGGCATGCATGAGATTTTCAGCTATGCTAATAGGCTAGTGTGCTTCTCTCCATTGTTGTGGTCTTGATGGATGTGAAGATGTGGACCGTTGGCGCTCTGCTCACGAACTGCTACGTAGTGTGGTGTGGAGAGAGCAGGGAGGCAGTGGTGGTTGACCCTGGCTTTGACCGCCAAAGTGACGGTGAAACGCTGTTGGGCTTCTTGAACGCGAAAGGGCTACATGTCAAGGGTATCGTCAACACGCATGGGCATCCTGATCACGTGTGTGGTAATGGGTTTGTTAAGGACGTCACGGGAGCACGGATTCTGATTCATAAGTCGGATGCAGATATGCTGAGTGTTTCCGGTAGAGGGATTGCGGCTTTGTTCGGTTTTCGCGCAGAATCGCCAGCGGCCGATGGGTTCTTGGCAGATGGAGACTCCTTGAGGTTGGGGGATGTCTGCTTAGGGGTTTTGCACACACCTGGGCATAGTCGTGGAAGTATTGCGCTGGTGGGGAACGGGTGTGTTTTTACGGGTGATACGTTGTTTGCCGGTTCCGTGGGACGGGTGGACCTGCCAGGAGGCTCGGGCGAGAAGCTCTTGAGGTCTTTGCGTGAGAAGTTGGCGGTATTGCCTGACGATTTCGTTATTTATCCGGGTCACGGGGGAACTTCTACTATTGGGAAAGAGAAGCGGTGTAACCCGTTCTTGCAGGAGGGTGCAGATGCTTTCCTTTTGGGATAGCGTAAACTAGACCGCCCTTTGCACGTCTTATGAGGTTTTTTGACTTTATGGAATTCGGGTTATTCGTACCTTCTGAGGTAAAGGGGACTGGAGGCGTCTTTCATCCTTACCTCATGCGGTAGGTCTCTCCATAATTCGGGGTCTTCAGAAGGCTGGTTTGGGTGGACTATTCTTGGTTCTGGATCTGGTTGCTCGTTTCGCGCCTTTTTATTGGTTCGCGGGGTTGCTTTCAATCTCCCACCGACTATAACACGTGTATTAAGACTTAATAAACGTTTTTGCCCACTCGTAGAACTGGAGTACGTGAGCTACACCAGTGTGTTGGTCGGCTTATGGCACAAGCCTTTTATAGTTGTATTCTATCTTAAGTCTTACGACGGATGAGGTTGAAGGTAGGGGAACGCAGTTGGCAAAAGAAGAAACTTCTTCTCAAGCCTTCTCCTTTCTCCCAAAAAATCCCCATGCGCTCCCCTTCCAACAAACGATGAAGCCGCCTAAACCAACTGCACCGAAGAAGCCTTGAAAGTCAAAAAAACTTGTGAGCCAACGTTCAAGCTCATCTCCACAAAAGACCGCCGAGTAACCTGAACCACAAATACCTTTCCAGCATCGACCTTCAACCTGAGAAGAGAACCCGAATCTGAAACCTCGACTATTCTCCCCTCGAAAACGTTCCTAGCGCTCGACTCAAAATGCTTCTTAGATAGAACAATGTCCTCAGGCCTGACAAACACAGTAATCTGACCGCTCTGCCGCAAGGCACTCTCAATTGAAAGACCTCCGTCTAAGGTTATGCGTGAAGTGCCCTCCTCCAGAACCTTTGAAACTCCTGAAAAGACGTTCTCAAGCCGTGCAAACCCGGCAAAGCCCCGTGATCTACTGAGCACTTCATCAGCAGAGCCGATGTCCGTGATCCTGCCGTCCACGATCATCGCCGCCCTCCCAGCGATCTGCCCAGCCTGAAAAACGTTGTGAGTCGCCATCACAATGGTCGTCCCTCTTTGCCGGTTAACCTCCCTCACGACCTCTTCGATAATAGAGGCGCTCTTCGGGTCAAGGTTCGCTGTAGGCTCATCCAAAAGCAGCAGAGGCGTGTCGAGCGCCAACCCTCTCGCCAAGGATACCCTCTGCTGTTCCCCACCAGACAGCTTCTTCGCCTGCCTCCTCTCAAAGCCCCTCAGCCTAACCATGTCCAAAGCCTTCTTCACCGCCTCATCGATCTCAGTCTTAGGCGTCCCACGAAGCTTCAGACCATAGGCAACGTTATCATATACAGACGCAGTGAACAAGGTCGTCTTTTGAAACACCAACGTAACACCCCTCTTGATCCTGTGCCGACTTCGGTCATCGACTTTCTCGCCGATAATAGATACAGTGCCCTTGTCAGGCTTCTCAAGACAAGCCAGAATTCTGAGCAACGTGGTCTTTCCGGAACCGTTGGGTCCGACCAGCGCAAACACCTCTCGCTTTCGGACTTTCAAAGTCACGTCGTCGAGCGCACTAATGCGACCATAGCTTTTCGTAACCTGATCAGCCTCGGCTAGAATACTCATCTCAACCGCCTCTGCACCAGATTTGCCAGAAGACTGACTCCGAAAACGATACACATCAAGACTATTGCCAGCGCGATACTCAACGCGATGTTCCCCCGAGTCGTCTCTAGCGTAATGGTCGTGGTCAACACACGCGTCAGCCCACGTAAGTTCTGCCCAATCATAAGAACAATCCCCAACTCCGCTACCGCTCGGTTAAACCCAGCCACTACAGCCAGCATGACACCTGAAGTAGACTCCCGTAGGACGGCAAAGGAAGCCTCAGTTTCCGAAGCCCCCAAAGTCTTAGCCAAATCCCTCACGTCTGGATCAACTGCCTCCACAGCACTCGCTATGAAGCTGATAATAATGGGTGAAATGAGGACAGCCTGCCCAATCGACACTCCCAACGGGTTCAGGAATAAGTTTAGCGAACCGAGAGGACCAGAGCTGGAGAACATGAGATAAAGAATCAACCCCAAAGCCACAGTGGGTATCCCCAGAAGCGCGTTGAAAACCCCCTTCACAAACCGTTTTCCGACAAAATCACTTAGACCTACGAGAACACCGATCGGAACACACCACGAAATCGACAGAGCAGTAGCTGTTCCAGAAATGTAAATGGACCGCAGGGTAATTTCCGTAACTTCTGGATCGCCCGAAACAATCAGCCTGACTGCCTCAACAAAACCCTCAGCAAACTCTCCAATCAAAAGGAGTGGCATAAAAAAGACAGAAAAAAAGAGAAGCAACAGCAGGAGGGGAATCGCGTCCTTCGCCCTCCCTCTGTTAAGCACGCTAACAGCCTCTGTCAGTTGTAGAGCTCAGGATGACCAAGCCGATACTGCGAGGGACACTCTGAGCCCTCGAAGAAAGCATAGCCTCGAATCATAGCAGCCATCGTAGGGTCTGTGTCGTTTTTCAGCAGTTCAACCGCGGGGTGGAAGAGGCTTTTGCCGTAATTCTCCACGCCGTATTCTCCAATGAGCTGTTGCCCTTGCTCGGACAATAAGTACTTCATGAAAGTGACTGCGCCCTCGAAATTTGCTCCAGCTTGCAGTGTAGCGTTAACAGGAATTGCGCTGTAAACGTTAAGCAGTTCTGTTCCTTGTGTCACAAGCTCCGCCAAGTTGGGCACCAAGCTCGGTTCAGCGTTACTGTATGCGAGGTATGTTCCGATATCGGTTAAAGTGTAGCCGTTCAATTGGTTCGCAGTCTTCAGGGTATTTCCCATGCCTGAGCCTGTTTCCATGAACCAGTTTGTTTCGTCACGTATCGCTGTCCAGTTGAAGTCCGCTGCCTTCCAGAGTTCCTTCTCCTTTGCATGTGTACCTGAGCTATCGCCTCTTGAAACCCAGAACGTCTCGGAGCTCCTTCCAGCGGAAGCAATCCTTGACAACGCCTGAGCAGGAGATGCACCGCTGATTCCAGCAGGGTCAGCGTCGGGACCGACTATTTCAAAGAAGTTGTACGCGATGACTTTTCTATTCACACCATATCCGCCTTGCATGAACGCGAGTTCGTCAGATGGTGAATGTACTAGTATCATGTCGGCGTCTCCCCGCCGCGCGAATTCGATGGCTATGCCTGAGCCCACTGAGATGAAGTACACATCAATGTTGTACTTGGCTTCGAATTGATCCTCCACTGCGTCTAACAAGCCTGTGTCGAAGAGGCTGGTGGTTGTGGCCACTACGAGTTTCTGTCTAGCTGACGTGCTGAGGTATACGGCGGTGCCGGCGACTGAAGCTACGGCTGTTATTGCGGCGACTATTAGGACTATTCCCCATGTGCCGAGTTTCATCTTCCTTCACCATTATGTTTGGAGGAACATATCGCTTTCTGTGCCTATATACCTGTCGGTAAAACGAAACGCCCAATCAAAACAGGTTAAGGTTCTCTTCCATGGTCGTCAGTACCGATGCGCATTCGTCCGCTCAATCAAAGGCAGCGAAAGC
>CAYNAW010000056.1:0-7463 GCA_964395545.1 uncultured Candidatus Bathyarchaeia archaeon
CCCGTGTATAGCCATAGTTCATGTGTCGGGATTGAGAATAGTTCTCAAAAAATGTTATAGAAAATATCATAAATAAGGCTTAATTAAGGCGACGACCGAGTATTCTTTGGAGAAGGCTCTGGGAAGAAGGAATGATGAACTTTCTCGAGCTGCTGTTGTCACAGTGCTTGAAAGACCATAACCCGCTGCTGGACCCCCAGGGCTCGGACCGACGCGTGTTGCAGATAGCCTGCGAAGACTTTACGAACTTCTTGAAGCTCCATTGGGGTCTAATCGGTCAAGAGAACGGCGACTGTGACCTAGTGGACAAGATTCACGATTATTTCGAGAAGAACTCGGCGGAGTTCTCTCAGTTTGCCAGCATCTGGATAGGACTTTGGATAAAGAAGTGGAACGAGCGGGTTAAGCTGCTCATCGGAGACGATGGCTCGCAGCAGTGGTCCAAGGTGAACAGGCAATTGAGTAACGCCGAGTCGGCGTGGCGGCAACTTAGAAACCGCGGCGAGATGAAGGACATCCTAGTAGAGTCTCTGATCAGAAACGGAGAGATATGCGGAACATCCATTATGGCGGAAAATCTGCTCAAACTCGAGCTGGGAGCCTGCGAAGAGAGAACCAGCTGGAAGAATGACGACGAGAGACTCTTGAACATGGTGAATACTACTCTGCGCAAGGCTCGACAGATGTCTCACAGCAAGGGTCCGCTGATATTCGTAAAGATTGACAGAAAATACTTCGCCCTTCAGTAGCCACACTTGTTCTTCGGGCTTGGAAGGCTACCTTCTCCGCTCTCCTTGAAGCGTCTTAGTGCCCCACGAATACGTCCGGAGGGTGGAAGAGGCCCCGTACCCGCATGCGGAACATCTCTTCTTCCTCTTATTGTAGGCTCTTCTTCCGCATCTTCTACATTTGATGTGTATCAGTTTGGTCCCATGCTTCCCAAAGGAAGAAGTGCCTTTTCCCAAGCCGTTCACCTGGGAGGGGGAGAGATGATTATCACGTTGTCGCCGCGGACTATCAAAACGCCTAGCTTCTTCGTGTTCTCGGGCTCTGTGGTGTCTTCGGTTTCCTCCAAGACTAGGTTCAAGTGTTGGTCAAAGCCTTTTAGTTTTCCACGCAAGCTCTTACCGCTCTTCAGTCGCACGAGCACGATCTTTCCCAGACTGTCTTGGAGAATCTCGGTAGTCATTTCGCTCATACTTAGCCCTCTATCGATTGCCACTTAATGAAGGCAAAGTCATTTAAAGCTATCTATATCCCTCTTTCACGGTATACCTCGTTCCCCTGTCTTCTCCGCGGTCATCTCCAGATTTTCAGAGCTGTCCGCAGCTCCTTGTGCGTTTTCGCATGATCCTTCAAAGCGACTCCGCGAAGCGCTGCCTCAACCGCCTGTCTCATGGCCGTGGCACCGGCTGCAGTACCTGCTGTGTGTCCATGGATGCCGCCTCCAGCCTGAATGACCACGTCTGTGCCAAAAATGTCAACAAGCGCCGGAACCAGCCCGGGGTGGAGTCCGCCGGACGCTACGGGCAGGACGGGTTTTAAGCCGTCCAGTTCACCCTTGAGCGTGTCACAGTTCTCTACAACCTCTTCTCTGGTTTCGGACATTTTTCCAACAGCCGTTCCGACGTGCAGCTGGTCGACCCCCACGATTCTGGACGCCTTGGCTATGACGCGCATGGCGATTCCATGTTTCGGGTTCTTCGTCAAGGCAGCGTGGCCTGCTCGGTGGGCATGCATAACCAAGTCAAAGTCTTCGTCCCGCAATGTCTGCAGCGCGCCGAAGCCAACCGTCAAGATGTCGACCATCAGGTAGCGTCCACCATGGTCTTCGATGAACTGGGCCCTCTCAGTCATCTTGCCCGTTTCGGCGGTCACGTTTGCCATGTAGACCTTCCGCTCGCCGGTCTCACTTTCAGCGCGGTCCCTGCTTTCCAACGTTTTCACAACGCGGTCTTCGAAGGGGTTAAACCGTTGACTGCCCAAGTTCTCGTCATCTTTAACGACGTCACATCCGCCGGCCCACGCGTCGTAGGCGACTTGGGCGTGATCCTTGGCGTTCAAGCCTAGCTTCGGCTTGATGATCGTGCCAACTAGCGGCCTGTCTCGCACCTTCAAGAGCTTCCGGATGCCCGAGATGCCATATTTCGGTCCCTTAAAGCTTTTCACGATGCGCGTAGGAAAGTGGACATCGTTCAACCTGAGGTTCTTCAGAGCACCTAACCCGAAGACGTTTCCAGCGATGCTACTTAGGATGTTGGGCATGCTGGCAAGTTCGAAGAGCTCCGCAGGATACGCGACGCGGATGTTGCTGCCACGAATTTCAAAAACGGTGGCGTGCAGCTTATGCACGTAAGGCTTCACCGTGGTCAGCTCCGTCCACGTTCCGATGCTGCTTTCCGCAGCAACGCCGCCGGCAGCCGCTTTCAGGCTCATTCCATCGGGTTCTATGAAAAAGCCGCAGACCAAGTCGTCTTCTTGAGGACGATAGGAGAGGTCGACGAAATCTATGTATCTCATGTTTATTCCTCACGACCGAATGATTGAACGCGTAGCCTTCCTCTCAGGAAGACTTCCGTGCAGCTCATTCGGGTTGCGGTCTCTTCTTCATGTACTCTCCGTGGAATTTAAACAGATATCTTATCCAGACAGCAATCAGCAGAAGAATGCCAACTTGGTAGACAAGAGGCCCATAGAGCAGAAAGGCGGGGAGACCTGCTAGAACGAGCATACACCCGAAGAGCGCCGTTCCAAAGGCTTCGCTCGATGAAAGTGCTCTGCCTCTTCGCCAAGCTTCATCTTCAAGAACTCTGGGAACCAGTATTGAACAGAGGATCATATACACGATGAAAGGTATGAGAATCCAGAGTGTCAGTTTCCATTTCGGTTTCATGTAGGTGACCAACTAGTTTCCAGAAACACGCGATCATCCACTACCTGATTCATATCCCCAAGACAACTCGGGTTCTTGAGCCTAAGAAACATATCGAGCCATGCCTCCAGGCCAGAAGCGCACAGTTGCCATCGCTTGTCCCGCCGATTCAACAGCCTCCATGCTTACCGTGCAGTTGTAAGATTGTCTTACCGGCTTCTTCAGCATGAGAAGGTGTTGTGGTGCTCGGACTTGACCTTGAGTTCAACCCGAATTCCCACCGAATTTCGCAAATAGCAAGCTTACAGACATCAAGCAGAGGCTTCTGAGAGATCTGTTGCGCTTGTGTGAGGAAAGGGCGCCTTGAGTAGGAGTCTATCTTTTTGGCAGAAGCTCGCCGAGGTCATAGGTTGCGACGCATACGACAGTATCGGCACCACCATAGTAGACCAAAACCTGTCCATCCATCAAAACATTCCCGCAGCTAAAAACCACGTTTGGAACTTTGCCGAATCGCTCATAATCCTCCATAGGCGTCAAAATTGGCAGGTCAGATCGATAAAGAATCTCCTCTGGATTGTCTTTATCAAGCAAAGCTACACCGAGTGAGTATATTTTCTCAAAATCGACCCCGTGATAAATGAAAAGCCAACCCTCGTTGAGCTCAATCGGGGTGCCCGCAGCACCTATCTTCCAGCAATCCCAGCTTTTAGCTCGAGGTCCCATGATGAATTTCAAGTCGTACCACCGTTGAAGGTTGTCTGAACAAGCCAGGCAGACATCCGGTTCAAGACGATGGAACATAATGTATTTTCCATCGAATTTCCTGGGAAAGATTACCGCATCCTTATTGCGGATTCCGGGAAAAGCCAGTAACCGTTCATTCCACATCCAGCGTTTGACGAGGAAATCGCTGACAGCAATGGACGTTAGGGAAACCTGGTACACCGATTGGTAATCATGCCTACTGAACGCAGTATAAGCCATGACCACCTTGTCATCCAACAGTGTCAAGCGAGGATCTTCGCATCCATCCCTCTCCGTATCACACACAGGTTCAAAAATAGGAGACGGGAAACGTTCATCAACATGATAACCATCTGAAGATGCAGCGTATCCAAGGCGAGAGATGTTGTCGTCGCCCATTGCACGATAGAGAATGTGAATTCGTTTTTCAGCGCTCAAAACAGCCGCATTGAAGACTCTTCGTGATTCCCATCCATGAGTGCCCACTGGCTCGAGAATAGGGTTACCTTGAAATCGCTTCACGACGTCCGGCTCCTGCTAAGGCTTCACGGCTTCATGCCCAAGAACTCGTCCACGACGTCTCTGATGACAACCAAACCTGCCAATCTGCCCTGAGAATTGACTACAGGTAGGTGTCGGATGCCGCGAGAGATTAATGCTCTTCTACATTCTGCGAAGGTTGCATCTTCTGAGACCGTGACAACGTTTTTGGTCATGACTTTTTTTAAGGGGGTATTAGGAGGGATGTTCTGGGCTACGACTCGGATAGCATCTCGCTCTGTAAAGATGCCGACGCACTTCTTCGCATCATCAGTCACTACTATTGCCCCCACATGTCTCTTGAACAGCATTTCGATGGCCTTCTTGATTGTAACGTTTGGTTTTGCAGTAACCACGTGCTTGACCATTATGTTTCGGGCCTTCATTTCATGAGTTCACTTCACTTTGTATGTTGTACGTGCTTATGACTAATAAATGAAGTTCAAACGCTGCAGCAGAAAGTCAATTCATAGGCGGCCGCTAGGCCCAAATGAGTAAGCATTTTTCGGTTCTTTTCAATGCATAGGCCAGAGTCTGTTCAGCTTTTCCACTTCTAGACGTGCCAGAAGGTACGAAACAGTGGCTTCAGCCCCCTCGTTTAGATTCAGTCCATCTGGCGTGATTCCGTCATGGCAGCCGCCAGTTTCTGGATTGTAAACCACCAAGCCTTTGGAGTTTCTCCCGAGGTACCATTCGAATATGGAGTAAGCTGCTTTTCGATAGCTCTCGTCACCGGTCGCAAGGAATGCCGCGCGGGCGGCTTCAACCATGCAAGATGCTTCGATTGACTGTTGATCATAGATTGCCCGTTCGCCACCGTTCTTGTACCAGCCACGATTGCCGATGGGCACGAATTTTTCGTCGATTATCTGAGTCTGGAGGAGAAAATCCAGAGAAGTTTTTGCAACTTGCAGATACTTGTCCTTTTTAGTGCAGCTATAAGTCAAGAAAAGCGCGTGCGGTAGTCGCCCATTAGCGTACGTAAGGTAAGGTTCAAACCACTTCCAGTCAGGCGAAGATATGTGTTCATAACCTTCTACCAGTTGATCAGCTAATGATTTAATGTTTATTACTGCATTCTGATCCTCAGGGTTAGCCTTTTGATAATGAAATAGCCCCAGCACAGAAAAGGCCTTAGCTCTGAGCGATTTGAAGCTGAAGGCCCATTGAAATGTCTTGTCAAATATTTCTTTGGAAATCAGTTTCTTCTCGGAAGATAGTCGCGAATCTAAGCATTGTCCGCAAGCCCAGAGTGTACGTCCCATGCAATCTTCTGAACTCGCGTCATCCAAGAATTTTCGATCATAGCTGAGAACGTTGTACAATCTGCCGTCGGTTCTTTGCATATATAACAGAAAACTGAGGTAAGTATCAACCAGTTTTCCTATGTTTGAATTGCCGAAAATTGTGTGGTTCCGCGTGCACGCAATCAAAGCTCGTGCATTGTCGTCTGTCGTGTATCCTTCTTTTCTTTTGGGGATGGCAAACTTTGCATGTTGAAGGATGCCAGTGTCATCGGTAAGCAGTTTAAGAAAATCCAGCTTTATGGGCGGGAGATCCAAGTAAAGACCCCACTCAGTTCTTGATGATGTGACCAAACAGCTTGAGGTATTCTTTCGCCACGTTCGACCAGACGAACCTTCGGCTGTACTTGTAAGCTTTTCTTTGCATGGTCTTTCTCAGATTTTCATCCAAAAGTTTGCTTATGCCTGCAGCAATGGAGTTGGGGTCTTTGAATCTGCAGAATAGTCCGCGGCCTTCGGCCAAAACATCTTGGGCATGAAAGTATGGTGTGGATATTACCGCCCGCCCGATTCCCAACGCATATGCAAGGGTTCCGCTACTTATTTGGTTAGGGGAAATGTAGGGAGCAAGGTAAACGTCCGTTGCTTGAAGATACCTGATTAGTTCTCGCTTAGCGAGGAAGCGGTTATGAAATCTGACGTGCTTTTGCAATTGCAATTCTTCGATTAGCCTCATCAGCTTTTTCCGATAGCTTTCACCCTCGGTCTTTCTGACTTCTGGGTGCGTCTCTCCGATTACGAGGTAGATGAGTCGAGGTTCTTTCTCAACGACAGGAGGCAATGCTCGAATGGCATATTCGATGCCTTTGCCGCGGCTTATCAGTCCGAAAGTAGACAGGACGAAGCGTCCCTTCAAACCCAAAGAGTCCTTCACGCTTTCGCTGGAAACAAATGGAACAAGTGGGCAACCATGCGGAATAACAGTGACTTTCTTGCGAACGATGTTCTGTTTTTTCAGGAGTTCTAACGCTACGCGTGTTATGACGACGGTTGCCGCGCTTTTGGCTACTATGTTTCTCAATACTGCTTGAGCTTTCAGGTCAGAGTCGGGTTGCACGGTGTGGAGCGTCGTGACAACTGGTTTCTCAACATTGTCTAAGAAGTGATTGATGTATTCTCCGTAATCTCCTCCAAAAAGACCATATTCATGCTGAAGATTCACCAAATCAACATCTGAAGAGTTAACGTAACGCGCTGCCTGAACGTAATCGTCAACAGCGTCTCGTTCAATCTGCCACTTGACTCTTCTGTCATAATTGTAAATTGTCTCCTCTTCATTCACGGCAATTACCACAGGACGTCTCACTTCGTTAAGCCCTTCAACGGCTTCAAGCAAGTCCTTTGTGAACGTTGCTATCCCACACTCCCTCGGAGGGTAAGTGCTCAAATAAGCCACGCGTTTTTCTCGAATGTTAGAAATGATGGGAAACTGCTTCACTTGTAACATCTCTCCTTTTCTACTCTTGTCTTCTTAATACTGTTTTGGTAAGCCTCGAGCATGGCATGCAAGGCTCTTAGAGTCTAGTTTCTCCGCGGTCTTTTCTCGTAACCAGATTGGTCATGAACAGCGCGTTTGGAATGTAGACCCAGTGCCCTTCTTTTGTTTCGATTACGGTTGTTCTCACGCTGATCTTCACGACTTGTCCTTCGATTCCTTGTATCATTATTCTGTCACCTATTTGGAAGGCTCTGTCCGCCTGCACGAGCAGTCCTGAGACGAGATTCTGGATTATCGTGCTTGTGGCGAAACTGATGGCGATACTGAAGGCGCCCAGTCCAACTATCAGGGAGGTCAAGTCGAACCCCAGAAGGGCAATAATAACGAATATTCCTATGACATAGACGACGTATTTGGACACTCTCACGATGGCGTTTTCAATGCTTTCTGGAAGCGGAGTCCGTTGGAAGAGTTCGAAAAGGAATTTGGAAACCAGCTTCCCCGCAACAAAAGTGATTACTAAACCGATGACCACCTCGATGACTTGAATCAAGTCAATGCC
>CAYNAW010000057.1:0-7447 GCA_964395545.1 uncultured Candidatus Bathyarchaeia archaeon
GATACCCAGTGTCAGAGAATTGAGAGGCTTATTGGGACTCAGATGAATGAGTGACGCGCGCGTCCTTGTTGTCTTGTTGTTATCGAGTCCGAATACGCACGCATAGGAATCTGGATTAGCATGGTGGGGTCGCTGAGATCTGAACCCACTACAAGTGTGGAAGTCTCCAGCACAACCCTTTCTTGGGGACCCGCTAGTGTAACTATACGTTCCAGTTTTGAGTGGTCAATATTCCACAGTCACTAGGGTTTGACGCTTGTCTTTCCGAGGATCTTGGCCAGTCTTCGTGTGTGTGCTTCCCGCGTGGTTAGTGGATATATCTCGCGTTCGGTGTAGAAGAACAGGGGGTCTTCACCTACTATTCTGGCTAGGTCGTCGTCAGCATTCGCGTTTACTATTAGTGCATCGCCTTGGTGGCCTGTCAGGTGATATGAGACGTCTACAACCTTCGTCTTCTCAAGCTCGTCAAGGTACTTGAAGTGCGCCGGGAGCAGCTTGGCCCAGACTTCCACTGGTAGCTGTTTCACTTTTGTTACTATCAGGAATTTCATTTCTCGTCGATTCCTATTTTTCCTGAGGCCGATATAAATTGCTTTTGGAGTATGTGCGAGGATTTGCTGCTCTCACTGAGAACGTGCGTTCCGGTGAGTGCCTCTCGGGCGCGCGAAGCCCATCTGGGTTCCATACTTCCCTGATCATTACCTGATTTTCCTCAGACTCTGAAGTGCATGTATTTTTGGTCTATCAACCCTAATGATATTCTCGTCGGGCTTACATCGACAGCACTCTTTGCTGAAAAGTACTGAATATCGGCGTGCCCAATAGTATTGGGATGAAAAAGCCCCTGTTCAATCTCCCACTCAAGTTCTTGAGTCAAGTTCTGAAATGCTCCGAACAGGAGTATGTCGTATCTGCCTTCCTTTATACTAAAGGCCATAGTCACATGAGGATCGTTTCTGATCATCTGGATGAATTTCTGCTTGGGCTCTTTAATCTCCAATCTGCAGATGGTCAAGATATAGGTCGGCGGGGCGAAGAAGTTGGGGAACCTGCAGACTGGGTTGGAGATCACCCTTTCCTGGAGAAGCTCTCTTGTCCAGTTCATTATGGTTTTTCTGCTTACGCCCAGTTCCTCTGCGAGTCTGTTCTCATTGATCTTGATGCACTTACCTCGCGTAAGAAGCTTGATTATGTTCATGGATATAGCGTCGATCTTGAACCCGTTAATCGCCGTGTACCCTGTTCTTGTCAGGTCTTCCTCCAGCAAACGCGTCGGAGCACTGGGGTCGTATTTTACCATCAGCTGGTTTGAGAAGAATGATGTTGAACTTGGCGGGAGGTTGCCGTTGACTAGTGGAATCTTGCGCTCAACGGCAAGTTGTTCTCTCCATAGCTGGTACGATGTGATGTCTTTGTGATAGAGGATCAGCAAGGAATTGTATTCCAAGTACCTCGACCTAAAAGCGGCAAAGATATGCGGGTCTTCCCTGAACCACGTTTCGATGTTTTCGTCATAAGGGAGCTGCGCCCAAACCAGAACTAGGAGCGGGTACTCTTTGTACAACCCCATGTACGGAAAAACAGGCGGATTAAGCAGTTGCTTGTCGAATATCTCTTCGATTCGTCCCTGAATTGTGCTTCTGTGCTTCCGCAAATTCTTCGAAAGACAATGGATGTTGGCGCTCACACCTTCTCCAAAAACAAGCTTCCTTAACAAGCCCTGTTTCGAACCGGTCGTCTTAGCCCTTAACATGCCGCAGGCTCCTCCAGGGTTCAGAATTAACAGACATCGAGTTCGTCGAGATAAAGGTATTTGGTCAAAAACCCGGTATTCTCTGGCAAGAATGGGCGAACTGTGGCGTTTCCCCTTCCTATTATGTTCACTTTAGCCCAATGCATAGGGACTAATTATACGCACATACTGCAGGACTATTCGCCTCGTTTGGGTCCAGCCTCCTCAAATCTGGTTGCCAGTTGACCATATCGGCCTCTTTCATCGTAATCGGGAAATTAATACCCGATTCTGCTCTCTAGACTCTCATGAGGTGGTGAACAGTGAAAGAAAAGGACCTTGAAGCACAATTCGGAGAGGACTTGGGCAAAACCGTCACACTGCTAAAATTCGGGGGCATCGTCTTGAAAACAGAGTCAAGCGAAATCATTCCATGCGAGGTGCCGATGGCTGAAATGCGTTCAATTCCGCTGGAGATTCCTATTGACGGGATCAAGCATCACATTCAGGGCCGCTTCCCAGGAGGCGCATCCCTTGGGCCAACTGATGACTCTGGCCTGATGAGCCTTCCCCTCTACACTGGGGAGGAGAGCTCTGCAGCGCAGGTTTTCGAGGAATTGGTCAAGAATGGAGGATCTACGAACACAGAGGTCAAGATTCCGATGGTGACCATAACGACCAAAGTCTGCGGGCGCTGTGACGATGGACGAGAAGTTCAGTCACTAGGCGTTCTACCGCTATGGAGAGACAACACCGCAATAATGCTAGAGCTTGACTGGTCTGAAGGTAGCCCAGCAGAAGACGCCATCAATCCGGAATGGTTCATCCGCGCCTCACCAAAACTCCCTGTGGATCAAGGCTTCCAACGGCTGAAGGATTGCTCCAAGCTTTCGCCGCTAATTGAAACGTGCTCATATCATCTCTACGTCAACCCGGCTTCCTTGGGCAAGCAAGTTCTCGGAGAAGGACGCCAATATCCGAGCACATCCTGGCAACGTGAATGGGTGTTCAAAAGCCGTGAAGAGCTTCTCAACGCAATAATGCGCCTAGCTGAGACAATCGCAACTGAATATGAGTGACCGCACATGACGGCGGAAAAAGACCTCCCGGAACTCAAGGTTGCCACTCTGCAACTATGCGGATGTTCTGGGTGCCACATTGCTCTTCTCGACATGGGTCCTGTTCTCTTCAGTCTGGTCGGGCAGAAGAAACTGCACGTCAAGTACTCGCAGATTCTGATGGATCAGAAAGACCTCAAAGAAAGGATTGACCTGCTTCTTGTCGAAGGTTGCGTGGCGACTGAGCACGATGAGCAAGTCTTGAAGGCCTCTGCGGCCCTCGCTGACAAGGTGGTTGCGATCGGATCATGCGCTTGCTTCGGCGGACCTGGTGCCATCGCAAATCAGTACGAACGATCTGAAGTTCTCCGAAAGGCGTTTGCTGATACAGCTTCACCGAAAATCCAAGTTCCGCGGGACAATCTGCCCGTGATCCATGAATTCTATTGTTCAATTGACACTTTTGTGAAAGTCGATTTCTACGTTCCAGGGTGTCCCCCTGAAAGGGAGATCCTCGCGGATTTCGTAAGCAACGTCGTCAATGGCAGAAGATCCGTTGGATATGTTAACACGGTATGTGACGAATGCTCACGCAAGAGAACAGGGCGATCGCCACTTCAGTTCAAAAGAATCATCGAAGTCGATGACATCGATCCTGAACTATGCCTGGTTGAACAAGGAATCATCTGCATGGGAAAGATGACGATCGGAGGATGCGCGGCAAGATGCCCTCGCGCAGGTGCGCCGTGCGAAGGATGCAGAGGGTTCAGTCTTGTCTTGAAAGAAGTTTCACCGAACGACTCGCCCGAGATCAAAAGCGTCTTGACAAGATCAAGCGGGAGGACCGTGTGATGACCCAATCACTGTTGATAAAGCCAATCACCCGTGTCGAAGGTCACGGCATGCTCAACGTCCGATTCAACGATGCCGGCACTTTTGAAGAAGTGCGATTCCAATCCTATGAGCCGCCTCGAGGATTTGAGCGGATTTTCATAGGAATGGAGGGCGAAGAGGTACCGAGACTGGCAAGTAAGATCTGCGGCATCTGCTCCTCAGCCTACAGTGTCGTGGCAGCGGAAGCAATTGAGAAGTGCTGGGAAATTGAACCTCCGGAGGATGCCCGGAAACTGAGAGAACTAATGCTCCTAAGCAACCTGCTAAACAGCCATACTCTGCACTTGGTCATGTTGGCTATGCCCGATTTCGTTTGCCCGACTTCAGACGAGAAAAACGTCGTCGGTCTCCTAGCTCGAGATCACAGACTGGTCAATGCCTCTATTCGACTTAGGGCGATCGGACAAGGTATAACAGAGGCAATAGGCGGCCGACCAATCCACCCCGCCACGGTGATTCCGGGAGGAAACACCAAATCCCTGGCTAAAGAAGAAATGCGCAAGATCGAAACGGAATTGACTGAAGCTAGAACTCTGCTCGAGATAGTCAAGGACCGTGCGCTCAGGATTCTGGAATCAAACGCGCCGTTGTTCGAACGATTCGGCAAGGTTACGTCAAGCTTCCTATGCCTGAAGCAGGAGAAACACCTGACGCTGATGGACCGCGATCTGGAATTGGCGTTGAGCAACGGAAAGATTTCGATTATGAGTCCTGAAGCGTACTCGACGTCTATTGCTGAGCGTGTGGTCAGTCACTCCTTCATCAAACTACCGTACCTCAACCATCTGGGAAAAGACGAGCTGATCCGAGTCGGATCGTTGGCGCGCATCAACCGAGCCTGCTGGGACAATCCATTGCTGCAGAGTTTTAGCCGAGCCTTTCGCAGACCTACTCAGTCCACTCTTGCCTACAACATTGCCCGCGCCGTGGAGCTCGAAGAGTGCGTGAAGAGAATGCAGGCAATTGTGAGCGGCGGCATCGGCACGCACACCAGGGACGCCGTGAAACCGAAGGCAGGACACGGCGTCGGAATCGTTGAGGCACCCCGAGGCATATTGTACCATCGGTATGCGACCGATCACCGCGGAGTAGTGACAGATGCCGAGGTAATCGCGCCTACTACGCAGAATGCCTTGGCCATAGAGAAGTCAGCCGACGCGGCGGCCCGCGAGCGTTTCAGCAACAAGTCCTATTCGGAGGTAACCCAGGAGGATCTGGACAGCATCGAATCGGTTGTCCGGGCTTACGATCCGTGTATTTCATGTTCCGTTCATCTTGTTCGAATCAAAAAGGAGGTATAAACATGGAAAAAGAGATAGATGCAAAATTGATGGATACAAGCGAAGTGAACACCGCCATAAAGAAGAACGTCAACGGTAATGGTGAGGAGAAAATACTCCTGCAAAGCGCCCCCAAGCTGGACAACATCGCAGTTGGCATGAACAAAAGCGTCAGCATCGTCATAAGAAATGACGTCGGTGATCTCGTCGGAGCTCTAAACGACGGCGCTTCGATAAAGATCGAGGGACATGCCGGAAGATACGTAGGTGACGGAATGACCGCTGGCGAAATCGTCGTGGAAGGCAACGCAGAAGAAGGCGCAGGCACGGCCATGTGCGGCGGGACTCTCGTAGTCAAAGGATGCGCAACTGACCACGTTGGACAGCTGCTCAAAGGCGGCACGGTGATGGTGGTAGGAAGCGTTGGCGACCTAGCTGGATCGTTCATGATCGCCGGCAAAGTTGTCATCGGCGGAGACGCAGGTCTTGACCTTGGCGCGTCCATGATAGCTGGAGCGATCTACCTCAGAGGTGACTGTGAGAGACTGGGAGACAAGCTCAGTCAAACGGGGCTGACTGATGATGACAAGGCATATTTGACAGAGCTTTTTCGCAAATACGGCGTTCAAATGAACGTAGACGAGTTCAAGAAAATCGCGCCACAAGAAAGCAAGCTGATGTGAGGTGAAGCTGAATGTATGCTCGAACCGTGAAAGGCGCGTTTGAAGTCCAAATCGACCGATACAAGTGCATCGGATGCTTGTTATGCGTCAAGGCGTGCCCCGTCAACGCTCTCGAAGAGCGACTGAAGGAGCCCTATCCGGCGCCATATCCCGCTCATGAAGAAAGATGCGTCGGATGCAGAAACTGCCAAGAGGTCTGCCCAACCAAGGCCGTCAAGGTGCTTCCGGCCGAGCCAGAAGAGTTCCTTAAAGGAACCTGGACGTTTGATGCCGTAGATGATATTCGCGAAAGAGCAAGCACCGGCAAGAGCCTTGTGCAGGGATGCGGCAGCAACAGAAGACTGCCGACCTTTGACGACCTGCTCATAGTTCCTGCGCAACTCACCGTCTCTCCTCTGGACAAGTACCGTGAATCCTGCTCCACCAAGACGATCATCGGGAAGAATCCACTAGTAGAAGAACCGCTGGAGTTGGCAATCCCGATCTTCGTTGCCGCCATGTCGTTTGGGGCGTTGAGCAAGGAAGCGAAAATCGCTATCGCAAAGGGAACCAGTGCCGCGGGAACCGCTACCAACACGGGTGAAGGCGGCATGCTTCCAGAAGAAAGGGCAAACGCCCGCATACTCGTTGCTCAATACTCGACGGGACGATTCGGAGTCTCTGCTGAGTACTTGCGGTCGGCAGACGCTGTTGAGATAAAGATCGGCCAGGGTGCTAAGCCCGGCATGGGTGGACATCTGCTGGCTGCCAAGGTCACCAGTGACATATCACAGATCCGGAGGATACCGATGGGTGTTGATTCGCTCAGCCCCGCTCGGCACTTGGACATGCACAGCAAACTGGACCTCTCAAAGCATATCGAACTGATACGCGAAGTGACTGACTATCGCATCCCCGTGATCGTCAAGTTAGCCGCGGCCAGGGTGAAAGAGGACGTAAAACTTGCGGCCGAAGCAGGAGCCGACGCGATAATGCTGGACGGGATGCAGGGAGGAACCGGCGCCGCGCCAGCCGTGGCCATCCAGCACGGCGGAATCCCTACAATCGCTATCATGCGCCAAGCAGTTGAAGGCCTTCAGGAGATAGGGTTGGAGGGCAAGGTTGACTTGCTCCTTTCAGGCGGAATCAAGCACGGCGCAGACGTTGCCAAAGCGTTAGCATTAGGGGCCAAGGCTGTTGGCGTCGCTACTAGCGTGATGATCTCTCTAGGCTGCCACGTATGTGGTCAATGCTCCAAAGGCGAATGTCGATGGGGAATCGCCACCCACACGCCGGAACTGCGAAAGAATCTGCGCGTTGACGAAGGTGCCAACAGAGTGGCAAATTACCTCAAAGCCGTCACGGAAGAACTGCGGACTTTGGCCATGTTGACAGGAAAAGACGACGTGCACAAGCTGAATAAGGAAGACCTACGTGCTTTGACTCTGGATGCCTCTGCCATGACGGGCGTGAAGCTCATGGGTCTCGAGAAGACCGTTGGCTTCGACCATACACAACTGGCGATTCTGGGAACCAGCATCCGTCGAGAGCAACATGCGGAATCCCGGCACATTTAGGGCGCCATTGGCAACTGCAGTATACAGCATGTGCATATTGGCAAATCGCAGGGTAGCACAGGCATAGACCGAGACCGACGGGAGGGGGCCAACCCCTTCTAAGCGGTCGCGCACGTTTTCTCTTGTAGATTACGACTGCCATCAGCGCGCGCATCCGCAGGACCCTCGCCCCTTTTCTCTGGCTCCTACGTGATTTAACAACCCACCCTGAATCCATAACCGCTCTGATCTTCATGTCGCGTGC
>CAYNAW010000058.1:0-7298 GCA_964395545.1 uncultured Candidatus Bathyarchaeia archaeon
TTCTGGAAAGAGTATTTTCTTCGTGTTGGCTTTACAGTTGGGGCATTCCCGCTCGCTTGTCTTGTAGAGTGTCCCGCAGTATGGACATTCGATCCTCAGCATTTCGTTGAAGTGTCTATCCACGACATCTATTTTCTTCTTTCGGATTTCCTTCTCGCTTTCTATTTTCGAGGAAGAGTGAGCAAACCAGAGGGCTGCGATCGTGATTCCCATGAACATGAGTGCGAAGGTTGCGACTATCTGCCACGCCAATTCTGCTGCCAACCTCGCGTCGCCGATTAACATTCTGGTTCCTGCTTGAGTTGGCAGAGACTCACTTAGCCTTTGTGAATTGCTTGTCAAAATTCAGAATGCGTGTGCAGACTCTGCAGTGGATGTTCTCATGCCATGAGGCTCTATGGCAACGACAGGTTAGCGGGCGGATCTGATCATAGCATTAGATGTGCGCGCATCGATTTTCGCACGATCGGCTTCTAGAAGATTTTTTCCATAAGTAATTAACGCCGACTGGCCGACATTATATTGAGAAAGGAGGAGGTGAGATTATGTTCAAGAAAAGGAAACTCATGGTTCTGGGTTTGGCCACGGTGTGCATTATGGCTGCGTTTGCGCTCGGCGGGAATCCTGTCGGCGTGTCTTCAAGCGATGAAGTCACAGTTGAATATTCCAACATCTTCTTGAGATAGATGGCATACCCGGCGAATCATTGGACAGTGCCCATCCGGATGAGATTGAGATAACGGCCTTCAGCTGGGGTGAGAGCATTGGAAGCACGGTCATCCCAAGCCGAAGCGGCATGGGAGCAAGTCTGGTGAGCATGCGCGACTTCCAATTCCAAGCGAGGTTCAGCAGAGCTTCGCCTCGACTTTTCCACGCCTGCGCTTCTGGGAAGTACATAAGTCACGCCGTTCTCTCAGTGCAAACGTCATCGCCAGAAAGTCCAATTGACTACATAACGTGGAGATTCGAAGAACTGATTATCACTTCTTTTGATACCACAGCTGCTCCTTTTGACTCGATGCCCGTTGACGAGTTCAGCATATCCTTCGGAAGAATCAGAGTGGTATACCGCCGGATAGGCCCCGATGGAAACGTTGTGGAAGCCATTACAGTCGGTTGGAATCTGAAAACAAACAGCGACTGGAGCTAATGACAACTATCCCTCCCCTCAGCTACCTCAACCCTTTTTCTACCAAGCTTCTGGATGAGCATAAGCACGTGCCAGAAATTGTACTCCTGTGAAAATCAGCGTATCCATCTATGTCTTCTGAAGTGGCTCCCCGTTCCACGACTTTTTTGAAGTCTCCGACCTTCATTGCAGTTTCCATTGTTAAGTCTCTTCACAGGATTTCTTCAGCTTCAGGCTTTTCATCACGACCGTCCAGAAGGCTCACCTGACTGGAGGCATCTAAAGCCTTTTTATGGCCTGGATCACGCGTACGTGTTCACTTGTTTTGATGCATGCGTGAAGATAGCATAATTAATCTTGGCAAAGTCTATTCTATTGGTTAGGGTGAATCGAGTTGAGACTCCTTAGCTTTCAGGACCTGCTAGATTTGAAAGACGGGGCTGCGGTCTTTTCGGCTGGAGGAGGAGGTAGTCCTGAAGCCGGTCAAAGAATTGTTGATAGGCTAGTCTCAGAAGGATACGAGTCAAAGTTGGTAGCGCCCTCTGAGGTTCCATCAGAAGCCAAAGTAGTGAACTTTGCATGTGTCGGCGCAACTAGTGCGATTGAATATCACTCCGACGCTGCGGTGAAAACTTTAAGGGCATTGGAAGAATTCGCCGGCTTTTCGGCCTACGCCGTAATTCCTGTGGAGCTGGGGGGCTTTAACACATTAGTGGCCGTTGATGTTGCTGCGAGATGTGGTATTCCTGTAGTGGATGCTGATGGTGCTGGGCGGTCCGTTCCTGAGGTTCATCTCAAAGTCTATACGATCGACGATATTCCGCTGACTCCCATGATCGTTTCAGATGTATCTGGAAGGAATGTAGTCATCATTAGAGAGACGTTGAACTCCGAAGTTTGTGAAAGAATCGCTCGTCTGCTTGCTGGTGAATGGGGCCAAAGCGCTTATACGGCGAGAAGAATTCTCACCGGCGCTCAAGTGCAAGCTTCGCCTGTTCAATTGAGCTTGACGAGGTCCATGCAGATAGGACGATTGCTGAGAACTGCGACGAAGCCTTTGGAGGCTGTTCTAAAGGAAACAGGTGGTCGTAGCCTTTTCGACGGCGTTGTGGATTCGGTGAAGCAGTCAACTGAATCTGGTTTCACTTTCATCAGCATTAGAATTCAAGGAGTTCGTTGGTGCACTGGAAGCATAATGGAATTAAAGGTCAAGAATGAGGTGCTTGCGGCTTACAGAGACGGCAGACTTGTTGCCTTGGCGCCTGATATTATCACCCCTTTACATTTCGGCACCGGCCGATGTGTAACCGCTGAAAGAATCGAGAAGGGTGAGGCGTTGGTAGTCGCAGGTATTCCCGCGCCCTTGAAATGGAGAAGTCCAAGAGGATTAGGATTATGGGAAGAGGTTTTAAGGAGAGCAAGAATAGGGGATACATATGTGCCGCTTGAGCAGTTAGCTGAAGCGTAATTGTGTCACGTTTTGAAGGTGGTCATTTGGCTGATGAAAAGAATACTGCCCTTGAGTGGGTCTCTCGAAACCAAGATCGCTATATCAGAATCAGCGATAGGATATGGGAATTCGCTGAGCTCGGCTTGGTCGAGTTCGAATCTTCCTTGCTCTTAGCAGATGAGTTGGAGAAGCATGGTTTTGGGGTTCAACGTGGAATCGCAGGAATGCCCACCGCCTTTGTGGCGACGTGGGGCGACGGACGCCCTGTTGTTGGTGTGATGGGTGAATATGATGCGCTTCCCGGAATGTCTCAAAAAAGACTTCCTTCACAGGAGCCCTTGGAGGCTGGAAAGCCAGGACATGGCTGTGGACACAACATTCATGGAACAAGTGGCTTGATGGCCGCCGCAGCCGTCAAGCACGCTATGAAGAAGCATAAGATCAAAGGGACGATCAAATTCTTTGGTTGTCCCGCTGAAGAGAATTTCTCTGGCAAAATCTTCATGGTTCGCGAAGGCTGTTTCGACGCGGTCGACGCCGTCATAAGCCATCATCCCAATGATATGAATGCGGTCGATTTGAGAAGCAGCCTCGCCTTGAACTCGGCGAAATTCCATTTCTGGGGGCAAGCTTCTCACGCTGGGGGTTCACCGGACCAAGGAAGAAGTGCGTTAGATGCGGTGGAGTTGATGAACACGGGAGTGAATTTTCTCAGGGAGCATGTGATTCAAGATGCTCGAATACACTATGTGATCGAAAAAGGCGGAGATCAGCCGAACGTTGTTCCGGCGTACGCGAGAAGTTGGTATTACGTCCGAGCCCCCGAACGAGAGCAAGTAGAGTTCATATACGATTGGATTCTGGACATCGCCAGGGGCGCAGCGATGATGACGCGAACACAAGTGACGACCGAGTTTCTAGAGGGAATCTATGATTTGGTTCCCAATCGGCCCATCGTTGACCTCATCGTAAAGAACATGCGGGAGATCGGGCTTCCCGAATACGACGACGAAGACTTGAAATTTGCGCGAGCAATTGCTGCAACCATACCCCGAGACACCAAGATTTCTCAACTGAGGAAATCTAAGCGGCCACACTGGGAAAGGCTCATGGATAAATTGATAGACGATGAGATTCCTGAACCGTGGGGCGAAGGAGAGACCATACATGGCAGTACCGACGTCGCTGACGTCAGTTGGCAGGTGCCGACAGTGGAGTTTGGCACGGCGACTTGGATCCTGGGAACACCGGCTCATTCATGGCAGGCGGTGGCTCAGAGCGGCGTTGGAATTGGGCACAAGTCATTAATCTTTTCAGCAGAAACAATGGCTACTACGGTACTCGATCTCCTCACGAAGAACGCGTACGTTAAGGATGCTAAGAGAGAGCATGCTCAGCGAACAAAGGGCAAGAAGTACAAGTCTCCTCTTCCGAAGGGTCAAAAGCCTCCTTTGAATGCATGGATATGACCCCGCGTGTAGGGGGTTCAGCGCGTGTGCGGCCGCACGTCCTCCTGCATTTCCATTCCTAATGCGCGTGCATGGGTGGAAGTTGGAACAGTGACCAGCGGAAATAGCCCCCGCGGACTCTGCCCTTTTCGGCGTTTTCGACTGCAGCTCCGCCTAGAAATAGTCGCTTAGACCGGTTTGTTTTCTGCCTATTCTCTTCTTTGCTTCCGCTTGTTGTGGGGTTAGACGTTGGATTCTTTCGATCAGACTGAGGCAGTTTTCTGGAGCATAGCCGTGGAAGTGGTTGTTGAAGTAGCCACAGACACGCTTCACTTGTTTCGATGCCTCCGCGATTTTTGGAATCCATGGCTCAAGTTCCTCCGTTTTGTATAGATAGTTGAACCATGGCTTTTCGCCGTGTCCATGCCAGCGGAAGTATGTGAAGTCGGTTGTGATGTGGACATCGGGTGGAAGCAGTGGTTCGTCGACGTTTGTGTAGGCGATGTTGTGTTGTTTCAGTTGCTGCCATGTTTCTTCTCTGAGCCAGGAATGGTTTCTGAATTCGACGGCAAACCTGAATTGGGGTGGCAGAATGTTAAAGAAGGCTTCTAGGTTGTCGGGGTTGTAGTCGTAGCTGGGTGGTAGTTGAATGAGCAGGCAGGCGAGTTTTCCGTTTAGCTGCAGCGGCTCCATGACTCTCAGAAAGCTCTCGAGGTCAGCAGTTACGTCTGACTTCAAGCCGAGTTTCTTCTCATGGGTTATTATTTTCGGAAGTTTGGCGGTGAAGACGAAGTCTGATGGGGAGTATCGGAGCCATCCCATGACGGTTCCTTTCGATGGGTAGCGGTAGAATGTGGAGTCGATTTCCACGGTTGGGAAGACTCGTGAGTAAGCTCGAAGCTTGTGTTTTTCGCCTTTCATGTAGAATGGGCCTTCCCATTCCTTGTAGCTCCATCCCGATGTGCCTAGCAGAATCTTGCTATCGTTCATAGGATTTTCTCCAGTTCTCGTGTTACTTCTTGAGTGTTGCGGTAGGTTTTTTCAGGTATGCGCCTGAGCAGTTTCGATAGGTGGATTCTCTGTTGTTCGTTCAGGTCGACTACTTTCCAGCCTTGGTGTTCGATTAGCTGAGCTTTCGTCGCTGGGAATTGGGCGTCTTCCTCGAGGACCGCTTTTGCAGATTTGATTCCGGTGTATGCGGTTACAGGTATGAATGTTCCTGATTCTATGTATTTCTTGAATCTGGCTGCGTCGGTGTTCATGCGTAGTCCATGGAATGTTATGATTGCCATTCGTGCCTCTGACTTGAGTATCTTCTGGTTAACTTCGTCTAGTTCCTCGTCAGTGAATTGGTAGATGTTGTGTTTTCCCTTTCCGAAAACTCGAGTGTAGACGGTGTCAGCGTAGTATGAGACTTCTTCCTTTGACAGGTCGACTGAGTGGATAATGTCGAAGTCATGCACGAGTCTTGCGAGCTTCGTGGTCATTAGGCTTCTTGTTTCCCATGCGAGGCGGATGCCTTTGTGGTTTGTGGTTGAAAGGAACGCGCGTGCCTGTTCCACCGCGTTGTCGTCGAAGGCATAGCCTGCCGGGGTCAAGAGATGTAGGACAGGCGCGTCGAGGGCTCTGCAGACGGTTACCATCTGGTTGAAAACCATGTGGGCCTCATCGTTGGGCTTCAGCCCGATTTTGTGAGTCAAGTCTTGGTGGCATCTTACGGTGAACGTGAAGTTGCTGGGCACAGTACGTCGCCAGGCTTCCACCATTCTTATGCTTGGGTATTTGTAGAAGGTGGAGTTTACTTCGACGAAGTTGAAGTTTTCAGAGTACGCCTTCAGGGACGGCTTGTTTGGAACCTTGAAGTATGTCCAACCGCCTGTCCCGATGAGGTATTCCATTAATCTCCCTCCTTTTTACTTTCACGGCGGTGTACATTAGTTTTCGTGAACGCCTTCACTTTCACTCTACTCTGCCCTCTCCATGGAAATCTGTTGCTGCCAAATTCTTAAGAGCTTTGGAATCCCTCTTGGTAACCCCGGCGTCAAGGAGAAAGGAGGCCTAATACTTGCTGCAGACAACGACAGCCGAGACCATCAAACATCAACCTCGCCTGTCGCTAAACATGGAAAACATAGATGCCCTGTTTCCAGGCTTCGTCTTAGGCGACTTCGTCGTGCTTCACGGCTCGCCCGCTGTCTTGCCTCTTTCGATGCTTCTCTGCGTCCGAGCTCAGCTTCCGCCTCAGTTGGGCGGCTTGGGAACGAATGTGACGTTTGTCGACGGCGGCAACACCTTTAGGCTATACGACGTTTCAACCGTCGCCCAGCTTCACGAGCTTGACCCGAGGGAAGTTTTAGAGCGTATTTTCATTTCGAGGGCGTTTACAGCCTACCAGATGACCTCGATAGTGTTTGATCGACTGCGGGAAACGGTTGAGCAGCGTGGCTCCAAGCTGGTCATAGTTTCAGACATCGCGGGGTTGTACCTCGATAAGGACGTGCCTGAGAAAGAGGCTAAACACGTTTTCAGCCAGCTGAGTCTCCGCTTGTCGAGGTTTGCCGAAGAAAACCACGTGCTAGTCGTTGCTACCTATCCGCCGCATTGCCCGTCGAAGAGGAACCTTTTCCTCAGATGGGCTGCGTGTGGAAGGGCTAACGTTGTGGCGTCGATCACGGACTCTAAGCGTGGTCAGCAGTTCGCCTTGGAAAAGCATCCCTTTCTTTCATTGGGAAAGGCACTTCTTCCGTCGGAGAACCTTACGCTTGGCAGGTTTACGGAGGCATGAAACCGTGGGAAAGACTGTCGAGTCCTACCGAGTGGCGCTTGACAGGGAGCTGCAGAGATGGGGTGGATTCGGAAAGGCTCTGCGTGGCGATGATAAACCGGCTTTTGACCAGATGATGGACACGTGCAGGAATTATGCGTCTGCAGGGAGTAACGCTACGCGTCCGGTCTTGTTTGAGGCGATGGTGATGTCGATTCTTCTTCATCAGCAGAGGACTCTTAACAGGCTGGAGAAGGAGTTGCATGCAGTTAGAACGCAACCCGTCCAGCCTTAAGCGCGTGAGAGGCTGGCTGCTTGATCTTTATCCTTCGGCTTTTGGGCAGATGACTGTATGGTTTATCAGTGAAGACGGCGGAAGGGTTCGGCTAGTCGATGAGTTTCAGCCGAGACTCTATGTGTCGGGCAGAGGGGAGGATCTTGAAAGGCTACGTGTCCGATTCTTTGGAAACACGTTGATCGCTTCATGCGGTTTTGTCAGCAAGTGGG
>CAYNAW010000059.1:0-7143 GCA_964395545.1 uncultured Candidatus Bathyarchaeia archaeon
TGGCGCCGGGAGTAGGATTCGAACCCACGCGGCCACGAAGGCCACAGGCTCTCAAGGCCTGCGCAATAACCACTCTGCCATCCCGGCAGCACCGAAGAACAATATGCTTCACGCGAAAATAAAACATTCCCCACCACACCCGTAACCAACATTCATTTCGAAGCACAGCTGTCGCTTATGGAGTAGGACGCAGTCTACGCGACACGCATGTGCACGGACCTAGACCCAGTCTCCAATAAAGGTTTATATGGAATGAAAAAAAGGATACTATCCAAACCCCCAAGAGAACGTCCAGCAGGAAAGGGGTCTCGAATTATGAAAAAGACCAGAGTCATCATTATGGGAGCAGCAGGCAGAGACTTTCACAACTTCAACGTCCACTACAGAAACAACAACCACTACGAGGTCGTAGCCTTCACGGCCACTCAAATCCCAGGAATTGAAAAACGACGCTATCCACCCGAACTCTCAGGACCCGACTACCCGCAAGGTATACCGATACACCCGGAAGAACAACTCCCCCAACTGGTCAAACAGCACAACATCGACGAAGTGGTCTTCGCCTACAGCGACGTATCCCACGAATACGTGATGCACAAAGCCTCACTGGTCCTCGCCTGCGGGGCAGACTTCCGACTCATGGGACCAAATACAACAATGGTCAAAGCGAAAGTCCCAGTCATCTCGGTCTGCGCGGTCCGAACCGGCTCCGGCAAAAGTCAAACGTCCCGAAAAATCGCCCTCATCCTCAAGAAACTGGGCTATCGCGTCGCTGTGATCCGCCACCCCATGCCCTACGGCGACCTGGCCAAGCAGACTTGGCAACGGTTCGCCTCCTACGAAGACCTCGACACGCACGAGTGTACCATTGAAGAACGCGAAGAATACGAACCCCACATCGCGAATGACATCCTCGTCTTCGCAGGCGTCGACTACGAGCGAATCCTGAGCGAAGCCGAGAAAGAAGCCGACGTCATCGTCTGGGACGGCGGCAACAACGACATACCCTTCTACCACCCCGACCTCCACATCGTAGTCGCCGACCCCCACCGACCAGGGCACGAGCTCAGCTACTACCCGGGAGAGGCCAACCTGCGAATGGCGGACGTCATCATCATCAACAAAGTCGACACGGCCAACCCCGAAGGCATCGACACCGTCCAGAACAACATCAACAGGGTCAACCCTGACGCCCTGATAATCAGAGCCGCCTCCCCCATCACTGTCGACAACCCGGAACTCGTCGAAGGAAAACGGGTCCTCGTCGTCGAGGATGGCCCGACCTTGACGCACGGCAACATGGCCTACGGCGCAGGCGTCCTCGCCGCGAGAAAGCTGGGCGCAGCTCAACTCGTGGACCCGAGGCCCTACGCAGTCGGCTCGATTGTGGACACCTTCACCAAGTACCCGCATTTGGGAACCCTGCTCCCCGCGGTCGGCTACGGACAGGAGCAGATAAAAGAGCTGGAGAAAACGATCAACAAGACCCCGTGCGACGTCGTGGTTATCGGGACGCCCATCGACCTGCGACGGGTGCTGCAGATCAACAAGCCGGCGGTGAGAGCGCAGTACAACCTTGAAGAGCTCGGCGCCCCCACCTTGGAAGACGTGTTGAAGAAACGCCTGGCAAAGGGAAACGCATGAGCGCGGAAAGCATCACACGGGTGCCCATCAAATTCGTGATCGAAGGCGTCGGCGAAGCCGAAGGCGAGCTGATACGCCACCTCGCCCCGAGAACCGCGGACACCATCACCAAGATTTTGCCCATCGAAGGCCGCGCGGCCCTGTGGAAAGAGGAAGTCTACTTCGAAATCCCCGCGAAAATGGGCGACGAAAAAGCAAAACCCCAGGTGGAGAAAGGAGCGATCGCCTTCTGGCCCATGGGAAACGCCCTCTGCATCTTCTACGGGACATCCCAGCCCTACAGCCCCGTGAACATCATCGGAAAAATCACCCGAAACTTGGAGGCTTTTGCGTCGATCAAAAGCGGGACACGCATACGGGTTGAAAAGCTGTAAGCCGCATCAGAAAACGAAAGTGCTATCTTCCCACCTTTTCAGAGTTTTCGCACACTCGTCCTGCACAGTAGAGTCTGTGGAACGCGCTTTCAAGGATTTGAGAAACTCGATTCGCTGCTCCACGCTTCTCGCCTCAGCCAATCCGCCATAGTAAGGCTTTCCCTCTAGAAACGCCTTCATGAGCCACGCTTTTTGAACAAAGAACCCCGCCGCCTCAACGGGGTTGGCCAGAAGCTGCATGTTTGCCCATATCGCGGCCTCATCCTCGCGGAGTTGACTGAAACCGTCTATCTCGACGATCTGCCGTATGTATGAACGCAAGAAGTCACCGAACCCGGCGGTCTCGACATGTTTCACCGCGTCACCCGATTGTCTCTTGAAGTCGGGGCTGCCTTTCACAGTTAATCTATGTCGTCTCCCGGATTCAACGAATCTGCGTGCTTTTTCCACTTCTTTGGCCGTGTAGACCCGTTTGGGAAAACGGAGAGGCATCGCTGTCTCTTCTCTGAACGATGCGTCTGACCTCAGTCGACTGGCTTGTAGAGTGTCAGGTTACGACTCTTGGAGACAAACTCGACCAGGCCCTTGCGCTCCAAATCTCTCAAGAAGCTTCGCGCCGTGCTCATGCGCAGCTCGAACCGGGACGCGACAGTATAGGGCGTGAGGACTTTAAGCTTCTTCAGCTCGCCTACGAGCTTATCGTCCGCAAGACTCGGCGGGGAAATCCCTGGCACTGACTTTTTCTTTTCAGCAGGCGCGGCTGCAGTGCGCTTCTCCTTCTTGGGAGCCTTCTTTGCCTCGGATCTCTCCATCTGCTTCAACGTGAGTTTCTTCTTTCCACCCATGGTTGTCTCCTCGAATGACTGAAGAGAGGCATCGTCCTTATAGCCTTTTTCGGTTATGCGACCGCGCTTACCTTCTGTCTACGCTTCTTCTGCCACGTCGCCAGTGGAACGCCTAACTCTTTCTCCACGACAGGTCTGTGGATGCTGTTCATCGTGCAGAAGGGGATGATTCGTCCGTCCGGCACGGCGTAATGGATGCAGCAGCTCTGCACGCGCTCCAAGTCGAAGTTGTACGGGTCCATAAAATGCATGGACGAAAGCAGGATCGTCTTCCTTTGAAGGTCACCTAAGGCCTCATAGCTTCCGGTCCGCAAGACAGGGAGAAGATATCTTCTGAGCAGGCCCAGCTTCACGTGTCGTACGGCGCCGAGTAGACGTATCTTCGCTCTCGTCCGGTGGCCCTTTTGTGCTTCTTCGTACACTTTTTCCATGGTTGTGACGAATTTGTCCACGTTGCCATAACGTGTAATCGGGAGTATTTCGCCTTTCTCGACGAAGAGGTAAGTCGCCATGCCGCAGTGTGGATGGGCCGTAAACTCGACGTAGCGCTTGTCTTTCATCGCGCCCACCGCTTGGGCTATCGGCACAACCGTCGGCACGGGGTAGAAATCGTCAGTTTTCACCTTGCCCCCGGTCTGCTCTTCGCAGAGACGCATGAAATCGGGAATCGTGATGCGCATCTTCGCCCGTTCTTCTTCGGGTAAACGTCCGCAGAGGCTTACGGGTTGAACGTTGATGCAGCGTATGACGTCGAAATTCTTGACGGCGAAGCGTATGATGTCGCCGATCTGGTGATCGTTCACGCCTTTGACGAGAGTCACCACCAGAACTAAGCTTCGGAGACCGGCTTCTCTGCAGTTCGCGATGGCTTTCATCTTAGTCTCGAGCAGATCGACGCCGCGGGTGAACTGGTACACGTCGCCGGTCAAACCGTCGAACTGCAGATAAATCGTGCTTACACCCGCTTCATCGAGAGACTTGCAGTAGTCTAGGCTCTGAGCCAGGCGTACGCCGTTCGTGTTGACCTCCACGTGGCGAAACCCCAGCTCCTTCGCCATCTTGATCAGCTCGGGCAAGTCTTCGCGGATCGTGGGTTCGCCGCCGCTGAACTGGAGCGCCGTGGCTGGAACCGGGCTGTTTTGGCGTAGGTTCTGCAGCATCGCCTTGATTTGCCGTTGTGTAGGCTCGTAGACGTAGCCGGCGGCCGCGGCGTTGGCGAAGCAGACGGGGCACCGGAGATTGCATCGGTTCGTAACATCGATGATGGCCAGCCCAGTGTGGCTCTTGTGTTGGGGGCAGATGCCGCAGTCTTGAGGGCAGCCGTTGACGGTTTGGGTGCGCGGATTATCGAGTCCCCCACCTTCCTTTCGGTATTCTTCGGCACGTTTGTATTGATCATAATCGCTCCAGTAGAGCTCAGTGTATTTCCCGTGTGCTGGACAGGTTTTTTCCATGTAGACCTTGTTGTCCTTCTCGAAGATGGTCGCGTCGAGGACTGCGAAGCATTCAGGACAGATGCTTTGGGTCTGCTTGATCGGCTTCGTCATGTTTCACCACTGCTAGTTGTAAAACGTTTTTAAGAAGGCAGGTATTTGAAGCTTTTCCGACGTTTCAGAAGGTGAAAGAGAGGGTGAGCGCCGTGGTCGGCGAAGAAGCCAAGAAGGTCTTACGCGAATTGGGGCTGACGGCCTATGAATCTGCCGTTTACCTAAGCTTGATAGAGCGCGGTGTGATGACCGCAAGCGAAGTAAGCGAAAGCGCCAACGTACCCTTCTCCAAAGTCTACGAGGTCTTGAACAGCCTAGAGCGAAAGAGATGGGTCGAAATCGAACGGGGCCGACCGACTCGGTACTTTGCCAAATCACCGGTGGAAGCGTTCCAAACGGTGAGACGAGAGCTCGACGAGAAGATGAGGACCCTGGAGCGAACGGTTGCTGATGAACTGCAGTCTCTGTATGAGAGGCGGGAGTTGCGTGAGAAACCTGACATCTGGATTCTCCGGGACGAAGCCACGGTGTTGGCCAAGTTGCAGGAAATGCTGAGCAAAGCGCGAAGCCAGGTTATGATTGCTGCACCTGTATTCGTGCAAGGTTTGGCGGAGAAGGCGTTGCCGTTGCTGGCAGGTCTGCGGCTGAGCAACGTGAAGGTCCTGGTCATGGTCGCCGGAAAGCCGGCGGATTGGAAGCTGCAGGGCTTAGAGGGTGTGGCGGACGCTCGAGGGCGAGACAACCTGTTCGGGGGCGGCGTGATCGTGGACAGCGAAGAAGCACTGCTCTTTCTCGGGGAAGAGGACAAACCCAGCCTCGTCGTCTGGAGCAACCACGTCGGCTTGGTGAAGTTTGCGAGGGATTACTTCCAATACTTGTGGGAAAGCTCCCGAGCTGCTCGAAAGTCTCGGGAGACGAAGAAGAGACGTTAAACGGTATGCTCTCCTTGCCCAAGCCAATTGTGTTTGGACCTGTGAGAAGCGTGATTACGTAGAGGGTTAGCCTTTTAAGGAATTGAAGAATTAGAGTATGCTTCCGCCAAGAGTGAGGAAGGACCCGGTTTGAGGAAACTCTACGTCATATTAATGCTGATGGTCTGCTGCTTGATCCTCGTGCCCGTAACTGCATATGTGCTGGGAGGCTGGTATGCCTACGTGGGACACGCCGTTCTCTCCATTGCCTTCGCTGGCCTCGCGGTCTTCATCAAAACCCGTTATTACTGGGAGGAAGACTGATGTCGGCCGTTCCTGAACCGGGCCCCGAGATTATGTACGGCGTGATCGCAGCCATCGCCGCTTTTCTCACCATAAGCATTCTCCTAGGCTTTTTGATGCGCAGGAAAGCGCGGAATTTCGAAGACTGGCTGGTGGGTCACCGAGACATCGGGCCGCTTGTCACCGGCTTTGCGCTCGTGGCGACGTACTTGAGCGGGTGGGCGATCTTTGGGAACGCAGGGTTAGGGTATGCCTACGGGTGGTCAGGTAGTTGGCTAATCGGCACTACATGCACAATGGGGATCGCTTTAGTTCTCGTGATGGGGTACAGGATGCGGAGATACGTCGCGCTCGGCGCCCGGACGGTGCCCGAGATGCTGCGAGTACGGTTTGACAGCAAAATCGTCCAGGCCCTGGCGGGTGTCGCCATGATAGTCCTGTTGATAGTGTACTCCGTGGGGCAATACAAGGCGATGGCCACCGTGTGGACGTTGACAACCAACATCCCCTTCTACGGAAGCCTCATCGCCACGGCCATTTTCGTCCTCCTATACTTAGTCATCGGGGGGTACACGGGCACGCAGTGGGTCGCCTGCTTCCAAGGCATCTTTATGACCATCATCGGCTGGACGATCGGCGTCGCGACGCTCATTTGGGCAGGGGGCCCGGCACAAATATCAAGTGCCATCGCCACGCAGAACTTCACCAGTCCAGGAGGAAACTCAACCCAGATCTCCCTGGGCGACTACACGTTGCCATTACCTTCGCCAGGCGGATTAGCTTTCCCCGGGGTCGATTACGTCGGCATCATAGCCACCATGCTCATGTTTCTCCTCATGGCAACCGGGTTCCCACACAACATCGCCCGCTTTCTAGGAACCCGCAAGATTACCAAGAAGGAGTACTGGATGATGCTGCTCATAATCATCGCGGGAGGCTTGACGCCGCTCTGGATCGGGGTCACCGGCTTCGCCGCCCGAGCCGTGTGGGGCGACGCGTTGATGACGGAGCAGTATGCCCCCATGTACGGCGACTCCGCAGCCGTGTACGCAAGTATCAGCTCAGGCGGTGCCCCCCTTGCATCGCTGTTTGCGGCCAGCGTCTTCGCCGCTTCCGTGGCCACCCTTGCCGGAATGACTATGATTATGGCGACCAACATCACGCGCGACCTCATCCACAACGCTCGTCCGCAGGCGTCGCAGCGAACCCTGCTATGGCTCACCAAGCTGATGCTCATCCCCTTCATCGCCATACCCCTGTGGTGGACGGTCACTTCGCCGCCGCCGATTCTTTCCGAGTTTATGGCCGGCTCAGCCGTGGCCCAAGCGGGGATCTTCTTTTTCGTCGTCGGCGTGTCCATGTACTGGAGACGGGCCACAAAATGGGGCGCCATCGCCGCCACAGGCTATGGGTTGGTCATCACCATCTTCCATCCGAAGGCGTATGGAACACTAGTAGGCCTTCACCATTGGGGTTACTGGGCATTGCTGCTCATGTTGGGCTCAGCGCTGGCCTATTTCCTCGTTAGCTTGGCAACAAAGCCTCTCCCAGAAGATAAGCTGAAAAAGCTGTTCACACG
>CAYNAW010000060.1:0-6864 GCA_964395545.1 uncultured Candidatus Bathyarchaeia archaeon
ACAAAGTAGCCTCCGCCCCATTTCTTCGCTTCTTCGGTGCCGCTGATGTAGGTTTTCTCGCCGTTGAGCACCCACTGGTCGCCGTCTTTCTTCGCCACGGATTTGAAGCCCGCCACGTCGGACCCGCCGCTCGCTTCGGTAGACGCGATGCCGATGAACGCGTCGCCTTTGATGGCTTTGCGGATGACGGCCTCGCGGACGGCTTCACTGCAATACTTGTCGACGACGTATCCCCACGATGATTCCACCAGCCAAAACACCGGAACCGCGATGCTGAGGTCGGCGTAGCCCAGCTCCTCGGCGGCGATGCACGCGGTCACCCAGTCGGCGCCGGCGCCACCGTGTTCCTCGGGCGCGGTCATGATCAGCAAGCCCAGCTCGGACATGCGTCGGACTAGAGACTGGGGAATCTCGCCGTGCGTGTCCATCTCGCGGATCTTGTCTAGGGGGAGATGTTTCCGGCACCACTCCCGCAGGGCAGTGCGGAACAGGTCTTGTTCTTCGTTGAAGCTGAAATCAACCATACAGGTTCCCTCGAAGAGGGAATAGTCTCGTTGCCCGTCATATAAGCGTTGCCAAGTGGTCGACGATTGAGAAAGGCATGATCTAGCCTGATTGTAAACCGAATTTCTCGGGGACGAAGCTTCGATTTAGATGAAGCCCGAGTTGTGTCTGGTCAATTCCCAGGGCAAGTCCCAGGAGCTGGGTGTAATAGACAACGGGGACGGACAGCTGGCCGCCCACCGTGGCGGCGGCGTCTTTCTGTCGGGCGTCGTACATTATGTGACAGTATGGACAGACGTCGACCAGCCCGTCGACATCGCGTGTTTGAACCGCTTTCAGTTTGGCACCGGCAAGGCTCAGTGCCGCGTCCTCATGCGAGTACAGCAACGCGGCGCCGCAGCAGTCCAGTTTCTCCGCATAGTCTGAAACCTCGGCTCCCAATGCGGCAACCAAGGCATCCAGCTTCCGAGGATTCTCGGGGCAGTCGGGTCGCCCGATTTCGCTGGGTCTGATTACCTGACATCCCGGATGCACCGCGAACTTCAAGCCTTTGAGCGGCCTCTTCACACGACTTTTGATTGTGTCAACTTTGACTTGGTCATGCAGGAGGTCGATGATGTGCCAAATCTTGACCCTTGGAGGATACTTCAGTCCTTCTTCGTGAAGGGACGCGTCGATTCTGCTGCGCGTCTCCTGGTCGCGCTCTATCCGGTGTTGCGTTTCAGTGAGCATGAAATGGCATTCGTTGCAGGGCACCAGCACATCCGTCAAGCCGGCGAGATTAGTGAGCGCTAAGTTTCTTGCAGAAAGATACGTGGACGCCGAAGAGTTCACACTTCGTATCGGCCCGCCACAGCACGAGGTCCCCTTCAAGTCCACCAGCTCGATATTCAACCGAGGCAGCACTTGCCGGACGGACATTTCGTAGGCATACTGTTGTGTCGGGATTTTGCATCCCCAGTAGACTGCCACGTTCACTCCTTCATCCTCCGAGCCACTTCATGAAAAGTGCCTTAAACTGGTCATCCGCGTACTGCATCTTCGGCAGCCCTAACGCGTCGCGGTCGAAGGGTTGCATGTCCCTTGACGTCGCTGTCAGCTCGGGCTGCGTGAGACCTGTTTCCAGAATCTGTGCCACGGCTTTCATGTACGCTTCGGGCACTTTGGCTTCTCTTTCAACTGCCAGATTCCTCAGGGCGATGATAATATTGTACGGCGAGGCCTTCTGGGGGCATCGTTCGCGACATTTTAGGCATGACGCGCACGTCCAGATGACGTCTGAGGAGGCGAGTTCCTCGACGAACCCCGAGCCTACTAGCAGCGTGATTTCGTGCGGCTTCAACTCGAGAAGTTTCAGGGATGTGCAGCCGCTGGTGCAACGCATGCATTGGAAGCATTCTTCAGGGCGGATGCCCCACAGTTGGCTCAGGACCTTCTTGCGCAGTTCCTTGTTCGGCTTGGCCATCGTCATCAAATCCGTGAGACTCATTTTTCCGCTCCTCCGTGGGTGGCTGCCCGAACCTGTGCTCGGATTTGCGCCTGCCGATAGTGCTGCATATCAATTGCACGTGTGGGGCAAGTCACGGCACATGCACCGCAGCCTTGACAGACCGCTTCCAACACCTTGGCAACGCTCTTCGTCTCGGCCCCCACCATCCTGACTTCCATCTCAATGGCTTGGTATGGACACACGGAGGTGCAGATGCTGCAGCCACTGCAGAGGTCTTCGTCGATTGTCGCGATGAGAGGCTCGATTTCCACTTCACCTGAAACCAGTAACGCGGCGGCTCGCATGGCAGCGCCGCTGGCTTGTGCCACGGTATCCGGGATATCCTTCGGGCTTTGGCAGGCACCGGCCAGGAATATGCCTCGGCTCGGCGTCTCGAGTGGTCGCAGTTTGGGGTGAACTTCTAAGAAGAAGCCGTCGGGGCTTCGAGGTATACGGAGGATGCGCTGCAACTGGGAGTAGTCTGGTGAGGGCACCAGCCCCGCGGCGAGGACTACCAAGTCGGCGCGAACCTCGACGAGCTTGCTGGTGTCCGGTTCATACACGTCAAAGTGCAGTGACCCGTCCGGTTGGGCCTTCACGTCTGAGGGGAGCCCTTTCACAAAGTGGATGTCCATCCGGCGGGCACGATTGTAAAACTCCTCATACGCCTTGCCGAAGGCCCGCATATCGTTGTAACAGACGTACGTATCCACGTCGTCGCCCAGCTTTTCCTTGACAAGGATCGCCTGCTTCAACGTGATCATGCAGCCCACGCGGCAGCAGTACTCGCAGAACCGCTTGTCCCGACTGCCGACGCATTGGATGAAGGCGATGCTTCGGGGCGGCTGTCCTGTCGAGGGACAGAGTATCTTGCCCTCGGTGGGTCCGGCGGCATTGCACAATCGCTCGAACTCCAGGTTGGTGACCACGTTCTTGCCGTGCCCATAGCCCAGCTCAGGCATCAATGAGGCGTCAAACACGCTCGAGCCGACGGCCATCACGATGGCACCCACTGTGAGGGTGATGGTTTCGGGTTCTTGTTCAAAGTCGATGGCTCCGGCTTCACAGGCTGGCAGGCATTTGCCGCACACGTCCTTCTGGTATTTCAGGCGCAAGCAGTGCTCGGGGTCGATGGTGGCCACTTTGGGAACCGCTTGGGGCGAGTAGATGGATATGGCTTTCGTCTGGCTCAGGTTTTCGTTGAACCTGTCGGGCACCGTGACGGGGCACGCGTGGGTGCAGAGTTCGCAGCCGACGCACTTGTGTTCGTCCACGTACCTAGGCTCTTTCACGACTGAAACTCGGTAGTTTCCGACGTGGCCCTCCAAGTCTGTGATTTCCGCGTTGGTGATAAGCTCGATGTTGGGATGCTTCGCGACGTCGACCATCTTCGGGGTGAGGATGCAGGCGCTGCAGTCCAGGGTGGGGAAGGTTTTGTCCAGCTGGGCCATGCGGCCGCCGATGCTCGGCGCTTTCTCCACGAGGTGGACTTTGAGCCCGATGTCGGCTATGTCCAACGCGGCTTGAATTCCCGCGATGCCGCCCCCGACGACGAGGACGCTCTTTTTGGCTTTGATTATGCCTGTTTCGAGGGGTTCTAGGTGTGCTGCGCGGGCAACGGCGATTTTGACGAGTTCTTTGGCCTTCGCCGTGGCTCGTTCCGGCTTCTCGGTGTGGCACCAGGAGTCTTGTTCGCGGATGTTGACCATTTCCATCAGGTACGGATTCAGGTGGGCTTCCTTCACCGCTCGACGGAACGTTTCTTCGTGCATCCTGGGGGAGCAAGAGGCAATCACAACCCTGTCGAGCCGGTGTTTCTTGATGTCGTCTTGGATGGCGTGTTGTCCCGTGTCGGAGCAGAGGTACTTGTTTTCCCGTGCCACCTCCACGTTAGGAAGGGTCGCCGCGTATTCCGCGACGCGTTTGACGTCGACTACTCCCGCGATGTTCAATCCGCAGTGGCAGACGTAGACGCCGATGCGAACCAACAACTAACCGTCCTGGTCTGGCTGTAGAGTAATGAGGGAATCCTTGAACCATTTATCTATTACTGAAGAAAGGCTGTTGGACCGGCTCGTCTGAGTTGCCGATGGCAGGATGAAAGTCTTATTAGCCGTGTGTTTGACATGGCTGTTGAGGAAACAGCCAGATGGATATGATTCCCATCAACAGACCTCTTCTTAATGAAAAAGAGGTGAAGGCGGTTGCTACAGTGCTCCGGAGCGGTGTGCTCACCTGTCGTGCCGAGAGCGGCTCGGCGGTGGGCCGATTTGAGAGGGCTTTTGCGAAGTTCGCCGGGGCTGGGCATGCTTTTGCGGTGAACAGCGGCACCGCTGCGCTGCACCTGTCACTCCTAGCGTCGGGCGTCGGCCACGGGGATGAAGTGGTGGTGCCGAGTTTTACATTCGTAGCGACGGCTGAAACCGTGATGTTGGCGGGTGCGACGCCTGTGTTCGTCGACATAGACCTCGACACGTATAATGTTGAGCCCGAGAAGATCGAGAAGGCGATAACGAAGCGGACCCGCGCCGTCGTGCCCGTTGACCTGTTCGGATTGCCCGCGGACGTAAAGCCCATTCGCGAAGCAGCGGATAGGCATAACGTGATAATCATTGAGGATGCGGCTCAGGCTCACGGTGCACGGTACCGCGGGAAGCCTGCCGGATGCTTTGCGGACCTCGCGTGCTGGAGTTTCTACGCGAGCAAGAATATGACGACGGGCGAGGGCGGGATGGTAACCACGAACAGTGACGACTTTGCAACGAAGCTGCCCGTCATGCGGACGCACGGTGAAAGTGGTGAGTACGTTTCGACGATGATTGGCGGGAACTTCCGCATGCCTGAGATGGAGGCCGCAGTTGGGCTCGTGCAGCTTAGTAAGCTGCCGAGGTTCCTGAAGCTGAGAAGTAGGAATGCTGCGAGGCTTGCGTCTCGCCTTCGGAGTGTTGAGGGATTGCAGTTGCCAACCGTACCCAGAGGCTTGGGGCATAGTTGGTATCTTTTCACGGTGAGGCTGAAAGATGGAGATAAGAGGAAGCGGAATAGGATAGTGGGGGAGTTGAGGAAGCGAGGGGTCGGCGCCACTGTCTATTATCCTGTGCCCATTCACCGTATGCCTTTCTATCGCAGGTTCTGCCAGCGGCGGTTGCCCAATACTGAGAAAGCGGCACGACAGGTCTTCTCTCTTCCAGTCCATCCAGCGGTGACAGAGGAGCAGGTTGACTACATCGCGTCGTCTCTGAAGGAACTACTTTAATGCACTAGGCTAATGGTAACTATGCCGCACAAAGATAAGAGGAGTTCAGTGGGGATGATGTGGCCGTCCCAGACCTCTGGTCGTGCTCTGGGAAGGTGTCATGATTTTTCCTTCTTGTAGAAGGTTTATATGTTCTCGGGTACTACGGTTGAAAATTGTTTCGTTGTTCGCGGCAATTCTTCTATGGGTCCCTAAAATGCCCTGTGATGGTGTTTGTCTGTTTAAATAGATATAAAGCATATATGGTATGCCTGCCTATATCTCAGTACCGAGTGCTTATGTGGCGTCGTGTCGTGTTGACGGGACACCTTTTGGCCAAACCCAAGAAGAACCGCGGGAAAGACATTCAGTGCAACCATGACTACTGCGGCAAAGTGTCCGACCCTGGAGACGTCGCGTATAGTCGCCGGGCGGCGCCATGAAAACCTGCTACGTGTGCGAACAGTGCTATCGTTTTAGGGTCTTATGTACGTCGCCAAACGCTGAAACAGAGCGCGCGCAGAATGTTATTTCCCCACTTTCTTCGCATGCTTCTTCTTCTTTTGAGCATTCTTCTTTTTCAGTGAAGGCATACATTAACCTCCAGGACTGGTGCCTACCTTTAGTGATGTTACCATCCTTAGGCTTTTTAAAGGCTTTGTGCGCGCTTTCATCAATAAAACTAGGGAATCCGTGCAGAAAATTACTGAATTCAGCGGGAAGAGGATAACCTGCTCGGCGCAGAAAAAGAGGAGAGAGCTGGGGGGCTGCTGTTTATGCTATGAGGTAGATGTCTATGTAGACGTATCTTTGAACGGCATCATCATTTTTGAAGACAATGGCTATCTGTTGATTTGGAACCTCGTGACTCTTCACAAGGTCGGTCTCCAAGTTATCTTGAGTATCCATGAAAAAAGTACCTCCTACTCCTACGCGGTGTGTTACCAGTCGATAGAAATTGTCAACGACGTTAGTGTAGAGGCAGACGGTGAACTTCGAGTACCCGTCAACCGAGATCCACGGGGTCTGGTAGCTCGATCCGACGTCCAGAGTTGAGCCGATAGGCTATACACCGGCTTGTTGACGTGTCCGCTGATCATGACGTTCTTGCTCGGGTCGCCGGTGGTGCCGTAACTGCCTGCGATCTTCACAAGGTCGAAGATGTCTACGTCACCATCCGCATCTAAATCCGCCCACGGGTCGTACGGCGCGCTGGTCGTCAAGCCAACGAGGAAAGGCGTCAGCAGGAACACAACAGCCGCAACCAGGTTCACCAACGTTAAAGCTGAAGGTTCATTTTACACATCACCTCCGCACGCGCTGCTCTTGTGTACGTACTCCGCCGACTATGAGTAAAAATGAAGATGGAACAATGTTCTGTTTCACCCGTCTCTGCTTCTCGCGCGCGCAAGCATGACAAGTTCTTAATATATGAGCAAAGAATATGTGGTAAGTAAGATAGACACATGCTGGGTTTCTATGAAGTTGGCTGCGAAGAAACGCAGGAAAAAGGAAAGATACTTGAAGAGAATGCACAGGCCGCACAAGAAGAAAAGGCACGCTAGAACCACTTCCTCCTAGTTCGCGCGCGCATAGAACTTTGTTTCTGAAGGCTTTTAGCCATTCAAGAACGTGC
>CAYNAW010000061.1:0-6851 GCA_964395545.1 uncultured Candidatus Bathyarchaeia archaeon
AGCGACAACAGCCTCGTCTTCACTGGAGTGAGAGTTGCGTATCCCGGCGATTTTGACGTGGATGGAGACGTGGACATCTTCGATGTCGTGACATTGGCCTCAGCGTATGGGGGTCAAACTGGCGACGCGCGATACAACCCCAACGTCGACGTGAACTGTGACGGGACGATCGATATTTTCGACGTGGTAATGGTCACGTCCTTCTACGGCTACAGACGGTCCTAGGCGAACGTTTGAGGGGCAGGTGGCCGAGCGTTGAAACCAAGGGCAGCGAGCGGGAAAAGGAAGCAGCTCTTCTATGCATTGCTCATTCTGGCTCTGATCACGGTGATAGCGCTGGCAGCGGTGTACGTGAATTTCAGTAGCGCCCTCCACGCCGCGTTGAACCAGTCTCTGAACACGTTTCGCGTGGACCGAGTAGAGTATCCCGCGGTCGGTCCAGACGCGGTCGACGTGAACATGACGTTCGTGGTGGAAAATCCGTCTAACCTTGCCGTCACAGTTGACGCGATAACGCTTTCATTCTGGATCGACGATATTGACATTGGAACAGTGGCCGTGACGTCCCCCCAAGAAATGCTTCCAGGAGAAGCAAGCTACTTTCAACTAGTCCGCAACGTAAAAGACCCGACGGTTTTGGAGCGGCTTCAGAACCCTACCTATGAGCTGAGGATGGTAGGGCAGGTCAGAGGGTCTGCACGTCACTTCTTCGTCGAAGCCACCGTAGAGAAGACAATCGACGCCGTCCGAACAGTGGCTGGAATTGGCTGAGCCAAGTCTTAAATAACATCATGCCGCCTATGTCAATTGTGTACCCGAAAAGGGGGAACAGAAAAACGTTTGAATTGCTAAAAATCAAAGGTGTGGCTGTGGTGACTGTCTTCGCAATCATAATGGTCGGCGCCAGCATGTATACGATGCACAGAAGCGCTCTGGCTGAGATTCACGAGGCAATCGAGGAACCCGAATGCACCGTGTACTTCGAACCCGACACGGTTAACGTGGCTGTCGGGGAAACCTTCACGGTCACAGTGTCTGTGGACGACGTTTCGAACCTGTATGGCTTCGAAATCGGCTTAAGGTTTGACTCCAACATCATAAAGTATGTCGGATCCGAGGCTCCGCAGTGGAAGTTCATAGCCGGAGTCCACCCGCGGCTCGAGCACCTCTTCTGGGTGGCAGGGATAACCCCGCAGAACGGTGGAGTTGAGCTGATGGAGTTCACGTTCGAAGCCGTTGGCGAAGGCAACAGTGGTCTAAGCCTCTACGTTCATACGCTTGCCACCTCAAGGTACTGGGAAGCGCCGCACGACTACGTTGGCTGGCCGATTCCGCATCTCGTGTCTGAAGCTGTGGTGACCGTTTCATAGCACAGGTGTAAGCCGCTACAGATAGCTGAAGAGCCACACACTCTCTTTTTTTGACTGAGCCCTCGTAATGCAACGCCGGATCAACACGCATCTTGAACAACCCTGAAGGGTTCGAACGAGCTGCCCACGTCTGTTGGAACGATTTGTGGATGATGAGGCGTCGATGTCTTGGGAACCATGAGAGGGAGAGTAAGGCTTAAGAGCAAGCGCCGTGTTCAACTTAGTCAGAGTTTACAAATGTAAAGGTGTGGGCAATGTCCCTGTCGGAAGAAGTCTTGAAACCACTCAAGAATGCAGCTTCGATAATCAAGCTGGATCCAACTGCCGTGGAAGTTTTGAGCAGACCCGAACGCGCGTTGATTGTCTCGATTCCGGTCAGAATGGATGATGGCAGCCTGAAAGTTTTCACGGGCTACCGGGTGCAGCACAACACCGCACGCGGTCCAGCCAAAGGGGGAATGCGCTATCACCCGAACGTCAGCTTGGACGAAGTGAAGTCGTTGTCATATTGGATGGCCATCAAGAACGCGGTCATCGGCATACCGTACGGCGGCGGCAAAGGAGGCATCACCTGCAATCCGAAGGAGATGTCAAGGGGCGAGCTGGAGAGGCTGACGAGGGGCTACGCCGCAGCAATCGCTCGGTTCGTCGGTCCAGACGTGGACATCCCCGCGCCAGATGTTAACACCACGGCCCAAGTTATGGGCTGGTTCGCGGATGAATATTACAAGATCAAAGGGGCACATTTGCCACCTGTCATTACCTCAAAACCGTTGGCCATCGGCGGTTCTCGAGGGAGAGATACCGCAACCGGACGCGGCGTTTTCTTCACGATTCTTGAAGCGGCAAAAGCGTTCGGCATCGAACTCAAAGACGCCCGTGTTTCAGTACAGGGCTATGGCAACGCCGCACAGCCGGTTGCCCGATATCTGCACGAAACTGGATGCAAAATCGTGGCCGTGAGCGACTCAACTGGCGGCGCGTATAACGCAGCGGGCATGGACCCGGCGAAGCTGGCTGACTACAAGAGAGAGCACGGCAGCGTGAAAGGCTTCCCAGGAAGCAAGGAGCTCAGCGTCAATGACCCGATTACAGTGGACTGCGACATTCTGGTGCCAGCGGCCTTGGAGAACCAGATCACGAAGGAGAACGCCAGCATGGTCAAGGCGAAATTGGTGGCCGAAGCCGCGAACGGCCCAACTACACCCGAAGCAGACAAGATTCTACAAGGAAAAGGTGTCGTTGTCCTTCCTGACGTGCTGGCGAACGCGGGTGGGGTGGCTGTCAGCTATTTCGAGTGGGTGCAGAACCGCATGGGCTACTACTGGAGCAATGAGGAAGTCGACGAGAAGCTCCGTGTCACGATGGCCAACGCGTTCAGAGACGTCTACGCGAGCATGCAGCACTACAAGATTGACATGCGCACCGCAGCGTACGTCACAGCCGTGCAGAAAATCGTTGACGCCATGAAAGCATTGGGTCGCATCTAGCTCCTCATTTTTTTAGTGCATGTTTTATATCTGCCGACGCCTTTCTCTTTAGAGGCATTCGATGGGGGAAAAGGACACTGGCAAGTCGTCATATTTCAGTCGCAGATGCAGACTTCGTGTTCAAGAACATGCCTGTAACGGTTACCGCGAACCGCAACGAGGCAGAGCTTGAACTCGCCGGGTTGAAAGTTGGACCGTTTGAAGAGGGAAGAGAGTACGAAATCAGGTTCTGGGTGGCACAAGAACTCGAAAAGGCCGGAGTCGTCCGCTTTCGAGAAGAGGACACGTTGGACACGGTCAAACTGCACAAGACGCATTGGAAAGAACGCGTGCAGCCCACGAACAAGGTGTCGACCCTTTCAGAGGACTTCTATCCTCAGCTCAGACACTTCCTCGTCACCCTCCACACGGCTGCACAGAAGAGCTCTGAAAAGCTGAAGGAGTATGAGAAGTCCATGCAAGTCGCCCTCGACATCGTCAACTGCAGGGCGAAGAAAATCGTCTCGCTCGCCTCGTCTCCCCCGCTCACCGCCCCTGCGCTCCAGAGCCTCACACCTGAAGAACGCACGCTCTACCACCGCCTCCACAAGCTCATAGATGAGTGGAAGAGAACCATCCTCAAAGCAGAGTGACCCACATGGTTGAAGAAATCGAGATAGACCCGCAGCAACGCTTCGAAGACTTCTTGAAACGGGAGAAATACCGTGAACGCATCTCCCAGATGGCGGTCGTCAACGGCACATCATTCACCGTGGACTTTGAAGACCTCGTTGTCTTCGACATGACGCTGGCGGAAAGCCTAAGGGAGAAGCCCGACGAGTATTTGACGCATATCAACCGAGCGGCCTATTCACAGTTGGGAATAGAGGACAGCGAGTACGCGTCGAAAATCGAGGGCGTCACGGTTAGATTGAAAAAACTGCCCGAATCGACACCGTTACGAATGCTGGGCGCCGCCAACATCGGGAAACTGGTCATGGTTGAAGGCATAATCGTCCGCGCCAGCCCAGTCATGCCCCAAGTGATGCGGGCCGCGTTCAAGTGCAAGCGATGCGGCGAGAATGTTTACTTAGACCAGTCTGGCCCCTTCCTGAAAGCGCCGCTCAAATGCGAAGTACCCCACTGCCAGAGCAAAGGACCCTTCGAATTTGTCCAGGAAGGCTCAGTGTTCATCGACTACCAGAAGGTCCGCATCCAGGAACGACCCGAAGACTTGCCGCCTGGGCAGTTGCCCCGCACCTTGAACGTGGAACTGGTGAGCCGAGACCTCGTCGACAAGGCTAGGCCCGGCGACCACATTGCCGTGACGGGCGTTGTCCGCGCGGAGGCCCCGGTGTTTCCGACGGCGGGGAAGCTGCGGGTCTTTCGGCTGCATGTTGACGCCAACTTCCTAGACGTCGAAAGCAAAGAACCAGAGGCCGGGTTTATCACGCCCGAGGAGGAGACCAAGATCTTGGAGCTCGCGGCCGACCCGTGGGTTCACAGAAACATCATGCGATCAATCGCGCCTTCGATCTATGGCTACGAGTCAATCAAGGAAGGCATTATGTACCTAGTCTTCGGCGGCGTTCCCAAACGGTTGGTCGACATCTCCATCAGGGGCGAGCTTAACGTCTTGCTCGTGGGCGACCCAGGCACGGCGAAGTCGCAGCTACTGCAGTACGTGGCGTCGGTGGCTCCGAGGGGCTTGTACACGTCGGGCCGGGGCACTACTGCCGCAGGTCTCACGGCCGCTGTCCTCCGTGAACGGGGCGGAGGAATGAGCCTCGAGGCAGGAGCCCTCGTGCTAGCCGACAAAGGCATCGCCTGCATCGACGAGATAGACAAGATGCGCCCCGAGGACCGAGTGGCGATTCACGAAGCCATGGAACAGCACACCGTGTCGGTGGCGAAGGGCGGCATCGTAGCAACGCTTAACGCGAGGACAGCGATTCTCGCCGCGGCGAACCCCGCGTTGGGGCGGTATGACGCGTACAAGACGGTGTCAGAGAACATCAACCTGCCAGTCACGATACTCTCGCGGTTTGACTTGATTTTCATTCTGAAGGATATTCCTCAAAGAGACCTAGACGAAAAGATGTCGGCCCACATTTTGGAGCTGCACAAAAAAGGCACGGCGCCTGTGGAGACGCCGGTCTCGGCGGATCTGCTTCGAAAATACGTCAGCTACTCGAAGAACATCAAGCCCGCGTTGACTGACGAGGCGTTGCAGCGGCTGAAGGAGTTCTACTTGGAGATGAGGGCAGTCACGGAGAAGATTGAAGGCTCACCCATCGCCATAACTGCCCGACAGCTGGAATCGCTGGTGCGGTTGGCCGAGGCGAGGGCGCGGGTGGCGCTTCGGAAGACCGTGACGGCCGAGGACGCGGAAGCCGCCATCGTGTTGATGAACAAGTCGCTGGAAGAAGTCGGCATCGACCTTTCAACCAACGTGCGGGACATCGACGTCATCATGGTGGGAAAGCCTAAGAGCATGCAGGACAAGTTGCGGGTGATCCTCACCGAGATAATTGAGTTGTCTAAACAGACAGGCATGATTGAGCGGAACGTACTCGTAGACGAGGTCTCGAGCAAGCATAAGATTGACGCGTCAGAGACTCAGCGGCTCATCGGAAGAATGATCAGAGAAGGGACAATCTACGAGCCCAAGGAAGGCCACTTGAAGAAAGTGTAGGACGAAGGATGTCGGGTTGAAGGTCGAGGAGCTGCCCATTCCTGAACAAGCGAAGGAAGTCATCATCAAGTCGGGAGTCTCCACGCTCTATCCCCCGCAGGAAGAAGCCGTCCGCGCCGGCGCACTCGAGGGCAAAGACCTGGTCTTGGCCAGCCCCACCGCGTCAGGAAAGACGCTCACCGCCGAGCTCTGCGCTTCAAAGCACATCCTGGAACGCGGCGGTAAAGTCCTCTACCTGACGCCCCTGCGGGCGTTAGCCAACGAGAAGTTTGAGGAATTCAAGAGATACACGGGGATTCGGAAGCGAAGCGGACGACGGATACGTGTGGGAATCAGCACCGGAGACTTCGACGGTAGTGACCCGTGGCTGGAGAGGTACGATATAATTATCACCACGAACGAGAAGGCGGACTCGCTTCTCCGGCATCGGGCGAAGTGGATGGACGAGATATCGCTCGTCGTTGCGGATGAGGTTCATCTCCTGAATGATTCCGAGAGGGGACCGACGTTAGAGGTGGTGTTGGCCCGACTGATGCAGATAAACCCTGACCTGCAAGTCTTAGCTTTAAGTGCCACTATCAAGAACGTTGAGGAACTCGCCGAGTGGCTCAAAGCCCAGCACGTCACGACTGAGTGGCGACCCGTAACGCTGAAGGAAGGAGTCCTGCTTCATGACGAAATCCAGTTCAAAGACGGCAGTGCCGCGAAAGTCGGCAAATTCGCCCGAGACCCCGCTCTGAATCTTGCTTTCCGCACCGTGAAGTCTGGGGGGCAAGCCCTGATTTTCGCGTCGACGCGGAAGAACGCGGTCTCGTTGGCGCGCAAGGTGGCGGCGGAGATAGATGAGTTCATTTCGAAGCCATCGAAGCGTTCGTTGGAGCTGCTGGCGGAACGAATCGCCTCGACCGGAGAGCGCACGCGGATCAGCGACGTGCTCGCGGACCTCGTGAGCCACGGCGTCGCGTTTCACCATGCGGGGCTAGGCGGAGGACATCGCAGGCTGCTTGAGGACTCGTTCAGAGAAGGCAAAGTCAAGGTGCTCACCGCCACGCCGACATTGGCTTTCGGCGTCAACTTGCCGGCTCGAACCGTGATCGTGCATGATTATCGGCGTTACGAGATGGGCTACGGCTACTACCCGATCAGCGTGTTGGAGTACAAGCAGATGGCGGGGAGGGCGGGGCGTCCCAAGTATGACAAGGTGGGCGAGGCGATTCTGATCGCGAAGACCGACGACGAGCAGGATTATCTGATGGAAAGCTACGTGCTCGCCGAGCCCGAGCGCATCTGGTCGAAACTCGCGGTGGAGCGGATCCT
>CAYNAW010000062.1:0-6607 GCA_964395545.1 uncultured Candidatus Bathyarchaeia archaeon
CCGTCGCGAACTTTAGTGCGGGGGGTTAGGTTTAGACCTCGGTTTAAATTCTCGGAATTTTTGTCAAGCAAGAAGTGGTTTTAAAACCATGAAGTAAAAGTGCCTCCGCACGCATTTTCAGATAAACTTTCAAAAGCATTAGCACAAGTTAAGAGAAGAGAATCGTACATTTTCCGACGACAGGTTTCCGTTTTATAACAAGAGACGTTTATATGAAAGGAGCAAGTTAAGACGGGTTTGTGAAAAAATGTCCATTAAGAAGAGTCCATGCAAACAGGAACTCCTGATTGGTAGAAGAGTTTACTTGAGACCTTTTAGCAAGAATGATATGCCTTATGTTCAAAAATGGTCTAATGATCCTGAAATCAGAAAATTGACGGGTGAGGTTGCGCCTATGAAGCGAGCGGAGGCTGAGAAATTCTATAAAGAGCTCCGCGCTGACAAGGAGCGTGTATGGTTTGTAATAGTCTTGAAAAAAGGAGATCAGGTAATAGGCGAGGCTGGATTGTTGCGGATGTTCAAGCCTTGGCGATGCACGGACATGACCATCATCATCGGAGAGAAGGACGCGTGGGGAAAAGGTTATGGAACGGAGGCTGGTCGTCTCCTCCTTGATTACGCCTTCGAACGATTGGGCTTCCACAGGGTCTCAGTAGGCGTGGTCGCTCTTAATGAGAGGGCGCTTAGGTTTTGGGAAGGTCTTGGCTTCAAGAAAGAGGGTATCGAGAGAGATGGATATTACTGTGACAATGAATACAGCGATTTCATTATGATGAGCATTCTCGAAGACGAGTACAAAGCCTTGTACAAAAGGGAACGCTCGCGTATATCGCCAAAAACACGTTAAAAAGGGAAATTATAGCCATAGTGCGGGGGGTGGGATTCGAACCCACGAACGCCTTCGCGACAGGGTCCTAAGCCCTGCTCCTTTGACCTGGCTTGGAGACCCCCGCGCGCTGAGCATCAATCCAAAAGATTGTAACTGTATATAAGCATAAACATCTAGCCTTCAGAAACCCTTTAAAACGTCTTGGAAAGTAAGTCTTAGCCGCGTGCCTCGGTAGCCTAGCTCGGTGGGGCATCGCCTTGGTAAGGCGGTGGTCGCGGGTTCAAATCCCGCCCGAGGCTTCAAAAAACGAACTTGATGCATTACGGGCGATTGGTCCGCAGGTTGCTCTAGGAGGGAAAAAGAAGGGAAGGTGGAGGCAATTGAGCGTGATTTCTACTTCTTTTCTCTCGTCTCCTCCCCCTTTACTCCTTCCTTCAACCCCTTTCCAATCCCTTTTGCTAGTCCAAAACCCTTCTTAAGCCCCTTGCCCACAGCTTCTCCAGTTTTCTCAGCAGCTTTTTCCACTTTCTTCTTCTCAGGCATTTCTCTCACCTCCGATTACCATTGCCCGTCTTTTCGTACGTTCGTGTTGTTATGCCAAAAGGCTTTGGGAATAGCACTGCGCGATTCCAAATGCGCGCGCAAACGACAATTTGCTTTCTGGACGCCTAAGAATTCGTAGCTTTTCCATCATTAAGGGATAATTGTGACCGCTGTTTTTGCTGCCTGATGAAAAACCTATAGTTTTTTATACACAAAAATAGACAACTTTCTTGAAAGAACAAGCTCTATATAGAACGTGTGAAAGCAAAGTGATGAGGGGATTGCTCGTGGCTCTCGAAGAACTCCTGCCATACATCATCACACTCGCCGCAGCGGCCATCGCAGTCCTCATCATCTTGTATTACACTAGGCTACGCAGCCCGAGCAAAGAGCCATCAGACGTGGTTCCCTCTGAGCTGGGAGCTACGGAAAGATGGCGATACCGATCGCAACGCAGCATCACGGTCGAAGACGCCAAAGAAGCCCGCGAAGAGCTGCGCACTCTAGGTCTGGAGCGGGAGATTCTCAGCGACGCCATTCGCCATCTCTATGAAGCCCATGCCGAAGGAAAGATAACCGAGGAGGAGCGGGAGCATCTGGCTAAGCGGTACAAGTCGAGGATGATGAAAGTGAAAGACGCGATTGGCGAAAGCGAATCAGTCGTAGCCCTCCACGAGCTTGAAGCCATGCAGGACGACCTGATTAAGCTCTTTGACCAGCGCTTTGACGACTTGAACACTAAGATCGAGTCTCTGCGCACCCGGATTGGGTTAGAAGCCCGTGAGGCAATTGTCCCGACCCCTATTCCGATGACTATCCCCACGCAGATGGAGGGAACAGTGGAAGAGGGACCGGAGAAGGAATCGCTGAAGAGAGTGAAGAAGAAGCCTGCGAGAAAACCATCTCAGCGAGCAGGCAGGACAGTGGCTGAGGAACGAATCGAGAGGATTAAGGCTGAGGTTGAGAAGGTCTTAGACCGCCTTGAACAGATGGAGGCTGAAACCTAGTCTTGGACTGGCGGCAGAAGGCGAAGAAAGACGTCGCCAAAGCGGCGGTGGCTCACGTTGAAGAGGGACATGTTATCGGCTTGGGCAGCGGGACAACCGTAGCCTACGCCCTCCGCGAGCTCGGGAAGCGGATAAAGAGAGAGAAGCTTCACGTTCTTGGGGTTCCCACGTCTCATCAGGCCTTCCTGCTTGCTGTGGAACACAAGATTCCGCTGACCACGTTGGACGAGCATCCTCGACTCGACGTGGTCGTTGATGGTGCAGATCAGGTGGATGAGAGGCTTGACATGATTAAGGGCATGGGCGGAGCGTTGACTCGAGAGAAGGTTGTGGCGTCTGCGTCGAGGCTGAACATTATCGTCGTCGACGAGACGAAGCTGACGAAGGCTCTCGGCACAAAACACCCTGTGCCAGTCGAGGTTGTGCCCTTCGCTTTGCCCCTTGTGAGAGCGAGGTTGCGAAGCTTGAGGGGCAAAGCTGTTCTCCGCGAGGGGGCGGGAAAGCTTGGTCCAGTCGTAACGGACAACTGCAACTTCATCTTAGACGTGGCTTTCGGGCTTATCGATGATCCGAATGGGTTGAATCTGCGGTTGAAGGCGATTCCCGGAGTCGTTGAGACCGGCTTGTTCGTGGGGTTGGCCGACGTAGTCTATGTGGGCGGGAGAAAAGGCGTCCGTCGCTTGGTAAAGTAGCCTTCTACTGTGGCTCTGCAAGTAGGATTTCTGCAACTTCTCGTGCCGTCGTACCTGTTGCCGGGTTCCTCACAATTTCACTCAGATAGTCTTTCCAGGAAATGTCGAGCGCATCCTTCCATTCTTCGAACTTCTCGGCCAAGTTTTGATGGGCTTTTTCGTGAAGCAGACAATAACCTCTGTCTACTGTCGGTTGGCGGCAGACTTTGCATTCCACTTCTTCTTCCTCCAACGTTTGCTGGGACAGTCTGAGTTCAGGCACATGGTCCAAGGTCTTCTCTGGCTCCCGAAGACAGTTACGGTTGGCCAGCTGCAGGTTTTGCATGCGCCTCCTGCGGGCATGATCGTGCCCTTTTGAGGAAGGGGCGCGGTGGTTCTGCATCCGTGTGTGTAGTTGGTGCAGCCGACGAAGCGTTTGCCCGTCTTTCGTGAGTGGAAGATCATCAGCTTGCCTGTTCTGCACGTGGGGCAGTCGCTGATTATGCGTTCCTGTAGTCTCGCCTGTTTGACTGCAGTGTCTAAGGCGAGTCCTATGGTTTCCTCGCGGGCTTTCAGTTCTTCCAAGACTGGTTTAAGATGATCTATGGCTTCGGTCAGGACGTTTTCCCGTTTTTCCTCGTTGTTCTGGATGCGCTGCATCTTCTCCTCGAGTTCGCGTGTCAGTTTGACTGAGACTATGGAGGGCGCGTGGGTTTGAAGGATCTCTGTGACATCGTGTCCCAGCTCCGTCACCTGCATGCTTTCTCCGGCGACGTATTTTCGGTTGTAGAGGGTCTGGATTATGTCGGCTCTCGTGGCTTTCGTGCCTATTCCCTCGTGCTCCATCTTCTTGAGGAGGCTGCTCGGGTTGTAGCGGGCTGGCGGCTTTGTGAACTTGTCGTCGCAGACCACTCGAAGCCTCGCCTCTTGGCCCTCTTTGAGGTCTGGAAGCGTGACTTCGTCAGAGTGAACGTAGGGTTTGTCGAAGCGCATCCACCCTTCTTTGAGAATCTTGCGTCCAAACAGGTAGAACCGATGACCATTCACGTCTGTCGTAGCTTTCACGCTTTGTTTCACGGCAGGTTGACCGAACACTGACATGAAACGTTTCACAATCAGGTCCCACAGTTTTTGCTCAGATGCTTGCAGTGAACATTCCGGTAAATTGCCTGTGGGGTAAATTGATGGGTGCGCTGGGTCTTCCTTCTTTCCCTCTAGTGGCTTGAGCCTCGAGTAGCCGAGGAGTTCTGAGGTCAATGGTCGGTAGACGGGTTCTCTGCCTAATCCTGCGAGTATGGACTTGTAGTTGATCGTTGATGGGAGTTTCTGACTGCTTGTCCTCGGGTAGGAGATGAGGGCGTTTAAGTAGAGTCTTTCGGCTATGTCAGTTGTTTGTTTCGGGTTGTAACCGAAGACGCGGTAGGCTTCGCTCTGCAGTGTTCCCAAGTCGAAGGGAGGTGGGGGGAATTGGCTGAACGATTTTTCCTCGATTTTGACAACTTTGCCCACTCTTCCTCTGCACGCCTCGATTACGGCGTCTGCTTCTGTCTTTTTCTCGATGCTCTTCTTTTCATATTCTGCTTCGTAGACTTTGCCGCCGATTTCCACGAGGGCTTTTGCTGTCCAGTAGGGCGTCGGGACGAAGCATGCTATTGAATCTTCTCTTTGAACCAAGAAGCGCAGCGTGGGACCTTGCACTCTGCCGGTGCTGAGGGGAGTGTAGGTGCCTGTTGCGTGTCTCACTGCAGAGGTTAACGCTCTGGAGAGGTTTATTCCGTAGAGCCAGTCAACCTCATGCCTTGTCCTCCCGGCCTCGATGAGGCTGAAGTCGAGGGTGGGTATGAGGTGTTCGTAGGCACTCTCCAGTTCAGCATCGGTCAGCGTGGAGTACTTCATCCTTCTGGCAACCTCAGCCTTGCCGCAGGCGTAGTGAAGGAGGCTGTAGCCGATGAGGCTGCCCTCGACATCGTAGTCGCAGGCATCAATGAATTCATTAGCGTCCTGAGCCAAGTTGGAAAGCGTTTCTATCCACGCTTTCGTCCGAAACGCGTCTCTCTCGGCCAAGTGCCTCGGCGCCCATTCAAAGTCGAAGACTGGATACTGTGACCTTTTGCCTCCTCTTTGAATGACCGTGTAGAGGTGTCCAAGGGCTGGAAACACAACCACCGCTCGGTCTCTCTGGGCGACGAAGTAGGGAACTCCCTTCTCAGTGTGCCTCTTCGGGTCCTTGTCCTTGTCCAAGGCTTTGGCGATGCGTTCAGCGGCGCTGGGCTTCTCAGCGATGATCAACGTGTACTTTCCCATAGACCCTCACTAGGCTCACCGAGTCGAGACCAGATTAGTTATAAAAAGCGACTTTGTTTAATAGGTTGTGTCCTAGTCCTGCTAGAAGGGAGACGTTGTGAAGCCTTCCGAGGAACTAGCTGCAAAAGCTGTCAAGCTAGCCGACTCTATAGAATACCAACTAGGCTCAGTGGTCAGCAAGACGATAATCGACAAGAAAGCAGGGACCGTAACCCTGTTCGCATTCGACGAAGACCAAGGTCTAAGCGAACACACGGCACCGTTCGACGCCCTAGTCTACATACTTGAAGGCGAAGCAACAATAACAATCGCGGGTAAACCGGTACACACGAGAGGAGGCGAAATGATTCTCATGCCCGCCAACAAGCCGCACTCTCTGAAAGCAATCCGAAGGTTCAAGATGCTCCTGATAATGGTAAAGTGACAAAGTAGATTTCAGAGAGAAGACCGCTGTGCACCCATCGGTCAAGCCGCTGCACAAAGCTCAGAAACACTCGTATTAACTCAACAGGCCTAATATTGAACGAGGAGAAAAAACCACAAAACCCGCCCCTCGCAACCATCTCCCCAATTGTGGCACAAGCCCGGCTCCGTCAGTCCCGAGCTTACAAACAACAGCATGCTCCAGAAACCCCAAAGACTCCACACCTACTACGTCCCGCCCGATCCCGGCTCTCCTAACAGCCCTAACCACTGCTTCACCCGACGCTCCCAGAACAACCAAACGGTCTACACGTCCACCGACCCACCGACCGAAGACAGTCAACTGTCCCTCAGTCAACTCCGCCACCAGCCCATTCACACGATCGCCTACGATTCGCACCTCCAGAGGAAAACCATCAACAAGCCCAAACAACCCGACAATACGTTCGAGCGCAACTTTCCTACCATCAACCAGCTGTCCTTGCAGCGTCGACAACGGCAACGCTGCACAAACAGGTTTGGGCAAAAAAACCCCCACATCGACAAAAACCTCCAGCTTGCTTCTCCCAGGATGAACCACTCTTCCCCGGAAAGCGGAAAAACGTTCAACACGTTTCACCGAAACAGGCGCCAACCCCACCTCCTTCTCCAAGAGATTCACCACCACCCTCTCATCCTCCCCCGAAATCTCAACCTTAACCCAGCCGCCAGGAGCCATCGTTACCCTCTTTAACTCAACTTTCAGGCCTCTGCAAAGCCCTTCCAAAAACCCCCAAAACGCCTTCAGCGAAACCTCGTTGTAGACCTTCTGGAGCAACACAACCTCCTGC
>CAYNAW010000063.1:0-6376 GCA_964395545.1 uncultured Candidatus Bathyarchaeia archaeon
CCGTCAGCCGGCAACGGAAGCTTGGTGGCTGCCTTTTTCAGGATGGATTCCACCGTGGCCTGCCCGAGGGTTGGGTAGGACTGCAGGAGCAACGCTGCAATGCCGGACACGTGCGGTGCGGCTTGGCTGGTGCCCCAGACAGCGTAGAAGCCCCACTGGGTAGACCCGTACGGCTTGTACGGACCACGAATAGCGCAGCCAGGGGCCGCCACGTCAAGGTCCTGCTTCGCCTGTCCAAGGTCGCGGTTCGGGCGGCTGCTGAAGTCTATCAGATACGTGTGCCAGTTGTTCTTGTACGTGATTCCGGTCCAAGGGTCGTATACGTAGTTGTTGGTGTTGAGCTTCTCGGGCACGTCATTCCACCACCAATAGTAGTCGTAATATCCAGCGCCGTATTCTTGTGTCCAACCGGCTGCCGCGCACGAAATCACCTGCGGGAACGCTCCGGGCCACCCCATACCTGCCTCGCCTTCGTTGCCTGCGGAAGCCACTACAATGACGCCGTGGCCGATTGCATAGTCAATGGCGTCCTCAATCATTGCGGACGGTGAACCGCCGCCCAAGCTCAAGTTGATGATTATTTTGACACCGTGTTCCTCGGCTAGGTCGCCGATGTATCGTATTCCGGCCGCGACCATTTCCCACGTTCCACCAGTCCAGAACCAGCCGTTCCCATCAGGAGCGAAGCGGATCCAATCGTCTAGGACCAGGACTGGGATGAGTGTCACCTTCGGTGCCACTCCAGTAATCCAAGTGTCAACGGTTCCTCTCCAGAAGCGATACCCGGTCACGATGCTGGTTACGTGGGTGCCGTGTCCAGAGCCCCATCCGAAGCCATACATGTCGGGCGCCCCGTTGTCATGCGTGATGAAGCCGCGATCATCTCGCAGCGATCCATAGGAGAACTTGTATTCCGCACCATCGACGTACTGTATTGACCAGTTGCCTTCGCCCGCTGGGTCATACCAGACGTCGTGAGTGAACCCTTTGCCCCATTCTTCCTTGATGTCCACCATGCTGGGCGGGAAGAAGTCCAAGTAGTTTGAGAGCAACCCCGTGTCCAACACGGCCACGTAGATGCCTTCTCCATCGTTCGACGTAGTTTCCGCGTCAACCATGTCCACGTTCCACGGCGTCGGGTCTGCCAGCGAGTCTTCGACGCTGGTTATCTCGTGGAACTTGACTGGGTTAGCGCTATACAAGAGTGGCGCAGCGGTCCCAAGGGTTGGTGAGGTAGTCGCCTTTCCTACGTTGAAAGCCGTTGAGAGCAACAGAATCGTAGACAGCAAAACCACTGTTACAGCTAGAGTTTTCCTCATTTCTCCTTCCTCTCTATGCACTAGCACTATCCGGTCTTTCACTATTTCTATTTTGTGGAAACTGTTCCTATTCAACAGGTCAATCCTGCACACGGGCACCCATGACCGAAAAGCTTTCTTCTCACTAACGCAATTAGCTACTGGAGAGCAAGGCAGCTCGTGGACCGTATGAAATCCGGATTCACAAAATTCGTCGTGACATTGGCTGTGTATTTGTTGGTCGTCGCGCGCGTATTGAACCAACAATCGTTCGAAGAAATGATAGTATCTTGACGTAGCACCGAGTGTTCTGGTGGGTGAGCAAAACTTATATTCAGCGTAGACTTCCTTCAACACCGCTAGCTGGCTATAACTGCACCATGCAACGAGTGACTGCTAGTCTCCTTCGTATGGTAAGGTTTCGGCGCTAGCACCGTGTTGAGGGACGAACAGCATAATGCGCAGACAGCCTGCGGGGAACACAGGAATGGGAGAGACGAAAAACCATTTAGCCGGAATCCGACGTAACAGGAGGTCGTCCCTAACAGAAAGAGCAAACTTGGTGGGAGAACACTCGTGAAGATAAAAGACTTGAAGAATGGTATGAGACGAGTAGATATAGAAGCCAAAGTAGTTGAGAAATCACCCGCACGAGAAGTCACGTCCAGATACAAGAACGAAACATACCAGGTGGCAGATGCTGTCGTAAGCGATGACACGGGGCAGATCAAGCTCACCTTGTGGAACGAGCAAATACAGCAAGTTAGAGAAAACGATAGTATTAAGATTGAAAACGGCTACGTTACCTCGTTCCGAGGAGAAATCCAACTCAACGTCGGCCGCTTCGGAAAACTGACAGTAATCTAAACAACAAAAATCATGGCACACAAGTCTGGTAAACTGCTGAGAGGTGAAAACATGTATTATGAAAGGCGCGAGAGACGAGGCGGTCGCGGTTTCGATCGTCCAAGACGATTTACGCCCAAACCGGTGGAGATCGGAAAAGAATACGATGTTGAGATCGTTGAGACGAGCCGCCGAGGCGAAGGCATAGCACGCATCGAAGGCCTAGTCTGCTTCGTACCCCAAACGAAGCCTGGCGACCACGTCAAAGTCAGGATCAAGAGGATAAGCAGACGGTTTGCCGAGGCCGAAGTGGTTACGGGAGCAGAAAAACCCCGTGAAGCAGAGAGTGAACCCGCGGCAGACGAAGCTCCGCTTGAAGCAGAGAGTGAACCCGCGGCAGACGAAGCTCCGCTTGAAGCAGAGAGTGAACCCGCGGCAGACGAAGCTCCACCAGAAGACGGCAACGAGTAGGACTGCCTTTACCATTCAGGCTCCAGAACGACTTTTCCAGCTTTCTTAGAGTTAATCAGCTCAACGCCTTCTTCTACGTCCCTTATCGGAAGCCTATGTGTGATCACCGAGGCAATTTTGTCCCGAAACCCTGCGTCTGCGAGCAACCCTCGGATTTGATGCCACGTTTGAAACATTCGTCTCCCCGAAATCCCGTAAACCGTGGCGGCTTTGAATATCATGGCGTTGTTAATATCGAACGTAACCGCTGCGTCGAAGAGGCCCAGCAAAGAGACTCTCCCCCCTGCGGTTAGCATCTCGAAAGCTTGGTTCAGAGCGGCGGGAGAACCTGACATTTCCAAGGCCACGTCCACCCCGTTCCCCTCTGTCTCATCACGAATCCTCTCGGTAACACTCTGGCCTCCCTCCTGTGCACTCAGCACCATGTCTGCACCCATCTTCTTAGCCAATTCGATGCGCACCTTGTTTAAACCGCCCGCAGTTGCAAAGACCTTCGCCGCGCCCAACGTCTTCACGACCGCAATCGCCATCAGCCCGATTGGACCACATCCCAAAACAGCTACGTTCTTCCCTGCAACGTCTTCAACATGATCTTTGGGCAAAGCAGTCTGCACAGCGTTTCCCAACGGCTCTTGAATCGACGCAATCCCCCGGTCCAGTTGCGGGTCATTTTTCCACGCGTTTCGCTCGGGCAAAGTGACGTACTCGGCGAATACGCCGTCTCGGTCCACACCCAGTATCTGCATATTCCGGCACACATGCATGCGGTCCGTCTGACACTGATAACAGGTGCCATCCACTATGTGGGTCTCTGCAGACACAAAGTCGCCTACAGCTATGCTAGCTACGTCTGCGCCGATCTCCGCCACCCTGCCGCAGAACTCGTGACCGAAAATCAAGGGAATCTTCTTTATCCGCTTCTGCGCCCACGCATTCCAATCCCAAATGTGGACATCGGTACCGCAGATCGACGCTGCCTCCACTTCAACAAGAACTTCATCCTTCCCAACCTTCGGAAGGTCCACCGTGGTCAACTCGGCGCCTGGAGCACGTCTACGTTTAACAACCGCATGCATACCCTTCAATCCCGTGTGAACCGTGAAAGAAGTAAATCCATTTAGCTTTTATGCTAAAAAACTTATCTAAAACAACCTACTCAGCCTAATACTGCAACTACACTGGGGCAAAATGAGAGTGAAGTTGGGCTTCCTCGTGAACCCCATTGCGGGCATGGGTGGAAAAGTCGGACTGAAAGGTACCGACGGTGTCCTCACAGAAGCACTCAGTAGAGGAGCCGAAACTGTCGCCCCTGAAAGAGCCCGCGAGTTTCTCCGCAGAGTGAAAGAACTGGGGCTCGCCAGCAAAATTGAATGGGTCACATGCCCTAGGATTATGGGAGAGCATGAGATCACCGCTGCGGGTTTCGAGGCTGAGATTCTGCCCATGAAAATCGGAAGCCTGACCACGGCTGCAGACACAAAAACGGCAGCGGAGTTGATGATAGAACAAGGAGTCAGCCTCATTCTGTTCGTAGGCGGCGATGGAACTGCTCGGGACATCTTTGACACACTGTCCGACGGTCACACCACGCCCGTGCTGGGGATTCCGGCCGGCGTGAAAATGTATAGCGGCGTATTCGCCATCAGTCCCGTGGACGCGGCGTACGTAGTTGAAGCATTCCTTAACGAAGAGGCTCAACTGCAAGACCTTGAAGTGATGGACTCAGATGAAGAGGCCGTCAGACGTGACCACTTCAACATCCGCTTCTACGGCTTCTTACGCGGGCCAGTCATGCCCACACGAATTCAAGGAAGCAAACAAGTATCGCCGGAAACTGATGATGAACTCGACAACCAGAGGGCGGTTGCCCGATTCTTTGTGGAAGAGATGCAGCCCCACGCCACGTATATTCTTGGTCCCGGAAGCACCGTGAAATGCGTCGCCGACATGCTGGGCGTGGAGAAGACGCTCTTAGGAGTCGACATCTATCGCAAGGGCGAACTGGTTAAGGACGTCAACGAGGAGCGCATCCTGAAGGAAGTAGATGACTGGTCGAATACTTGGATCGTCGTTTCCCCCATCGGACGGCAAGGGATGCTGTTTGGGCGCGGGAACCAGCAGATCAGCCCCACGGTCATCAGTCTTGTTGGGCGAGAGAAAATCGTTGTGCTGGCTACCAAAGGTAAGATGAGCAGCATCGAGGGTGGGCTGATGAGGGTCGACACGGGCGACGCTGACGTGGATAGAATGTTGAAGGGACATATACGAGTAGCGACAGATTACCGCGAATGGAGACTTCTCCAGATCGTGTAATCAAGAGCCCGCATGTTCAGCCTTTCCGAGAAAATTCAAAACGATCGGCATCAACTCTCGCCCTAGAATCCGCCCAAGCCCTCCCTTAGCGCAGGTTCGTTCACCGAACTCGGTGACATCATCAACGCGGACGTTCGGCCCCGTGATCGCCACCGGCACCGGTTCCCCACTGTGTTCCCGCTTCACTGACGAAGTCGTGTGATCAGCCGTGACTACGATAAACGTCTCCTCCGGATTCGTGTGACTCAGAAGATGCCCAACTAAAGCATCCACTTTCTCGATCATCTCAACCTTCTTCTCCGGCTCGGCGTCGTGGCCTGCCAGATCCGTCGCCTTCGCGTGCACGAGTACAAAATCGTAGGAAATCAGAGCTTGGACCGCAGCCTCTGCCTTCGCGATGAAATCAGACTCGTAAGTCCCGCGAGCCCCAGGAACTGGGATAAGCCGCATTCCCGCGACTTTGCAGACCCCTTTCACCAGCGGAACCCCGGCAATTGCTGCGGCCTGTATGCCATACAATAACGTGAGCGGCTCAATCTCCGGCAGCTGTCCCACGCCCCGACACACAACCATGTTGGCCGGAAGCAGCCCCCTCTTCTCCCTGTCCTTGTTCAAGGGATGGTCTTTCAACACCTCGTGAAATCGTTGTGTAAGCCGGTTGAGAATGTCCGCCGTGCTCCGTGCCTCTTCACTTTCATCGAGGGGACGCGCCTTCAACACTCTCACTCCAGTCGCATGGGGATCAGTGTCCGAAACCATGTTGGACAAGTTCGGCCCACTGAGCCGCAGTATCCCCCGATGCTGAACCGTGTTCTTGAACAGCAGCCCACCCACTTCCAAAGGGTCTACCCGAAGCGATTCGTCCAAAGCAGCCGCCAGCACCGACGCGTCAGCATCCTCGATTCTGCCTGCCCGTCGGTCAACAACCTCCAAATCCGCATCGACCGTGACAAAGTTGCATCGAAACGCCAGGTCGTTCGGAAGAACGTCTATACCCGACCCGATCGCCTCTAACGCCCCCCGGCCACTGTAGACTTCCATCACGTCATAGCCCAAGAGCGCCAGATGCGCCGTATCACTTCCCGGGGGCACGCCTGGAGCGATTACGTCGATGAGCCCACAGATGCCCGACGCGGCTACCTTATTCAGAGAAGGCGTCTTAGCCACTTCCAGCGGCGTCTTCGAATTCAACTCTCTAAGAGGAACGTCCGCCGCTCCGTCAGCGATAACAAGAACAGCCTTCACTACCAGACACCCTACTCTCTATTCCTTAGTCAGCATTATTAAATCACTCTCTCCAAACGTCAAGACTGAACATTTGGACCAATATCGCCTAGAACCTCGTCACACCGTGTTCCAATATCTTAAAACGCTGTGGCGCGGGGTGTGGGATTTGAACCCACGCGGCCATTTCTGACCACAGGCTTAGCAGGCCTGCCCCCTACCAG
>CAYNAW010000064.1:0-6143 GCA_964395545.1 uncultured Candidatus Bathyarchaeia archaeon
AAGAAGGGTGCCAGCGTCAGAAGTCAAGAGCGACTTCAAGTATGAAGTGAGCAGTGTCCACGGCGGAGAGAAACTCCTCAAGTGCTTCCAATGCGGCACCTGCACCTCCGACTGCCCCATCGCCCGGTTCAGCGACACCTACCGCCCCAGACAGATACTCCGCATGACACAACTCGGCTTGAAAGACCGCGTGCTCTCCAGCGATACCCTGTGGCTCTGCGCTTCCTGCTTCACCTGCACCGACCGCTGTCCACAAGGGGTGGAAGTCGCAAGCGTTATACGCGTTCTAAGGAACTTCGCCGCCCAACGAGGCCACGTCCCCCAAGTGTACAAGGAACTTGGCACGTCAATCCTTGACACAGGATATGCCTACCGAATCCCCGATCTGCGAATCAAGAAACGGGCAGAGATGGGATTACCCCCGCTGCCCAAGGGCAACCCCGCGAACTTGAATAAGGCGCTTCGGAAGACGGTTTTCCTTCGACAACTTGAGAAGAAGGGAGCATAGAAAAATGGCAAAACAGAGCAAATACATAATCTTCTTGGGGTGCGCGATACCGTACCGTGTAGCCGCATACGAGGTCTCGTCGAGGAAAGTGTTGCAGAAACTTGGAGTAGAGCTGGTCGAGATGCCTGAGTTCAACTGCTGCGGGCTCCCGATGGATCCCGTTGACCATGAGATGATGCTCGTCATGGCCGCGCGAAACCTTGCACTTGCTGAGCAGCAAGGTCTCAATATACTTGCCCTGTGCACAGGTTGCGCCGGAACCTTGAGGAAAGTCAACCAGACCCTTAAACAAGACAAGAAACTCCGAGAAGATGTGAACAGCAGTCTACGAGAGGCTGGCTTGGAGTTCAAGGGCACGGTGGAAGTGAAGCATCTGGTGCAAGCACTAGTCGAAGATGTGGGACTGGATAAAGTAAAAGAGTCCGTAACACACCCTTTGACCACGCTGCAGGTCGCGGAGCACAATGGATGCCACGTCCTCCGACCGAGAGAATACTCAGGTTTCGACGATCCCGAAGACCCCAAGATGCTCAGAAGCCTCATCGAAGCCACGGGTGCTCGATGCTTGGACTACATGGATGAAGCTGAATGCTGCGGCGCGCCCTCTGTGGGTATAAACGATAAGATTCCCCTACAGCTCACCCGGGACAAACTGAACAACATCAAGAGCGTCGGCGCCCAAGCCTTAATAACTATCTGTCCCTTTTGTCACATGATGTACGACACTAACCAGGTGCGGATCGAGAGAATGTTCAACGAGACCTATGGAATTCCAGTGCTCCACTACCCTCAGCTTCTCGGCTTAGCTATGGGGATGACGCCCGAAGAGCTCGCCCTTCGCGAGCTTCGAGTTGACGCTTCGAAAATCCTAACACAAACCACAGTGGAGGCTGTCTAGAAAATGCCTGAGAAGTTGAAGTTTGCGTTCTATTGGGCGGCGAGTTGCGGTGGCTGCGAGATCGCGGTGTTGGACATCAACGAGAAGATTTTGGACGTCGTGGCGTTGGCGGACATCGTGTTCTGGCCCGTCGCCATGGACGTCAAATACCGAGACGTGGACGCCATGCCCGACAACAGCATCGACGTCTGCTTCTTCAACGGCGCCATCCGCACCACCGAGAACGAGCACATGGCCAAACTGCTCAGGAAGAAAGCCAAAACCCTCATCGCCTTCGGCTCCTGCGCCCACGAAGGCTGCATTCCCGGACTCGCAAATCTTCACGACAAGAAGCAGATATTCGAAAGGGTCTACACGGAAACACCGTCGACAAAAAACTCAGAAGGAACAACGCCCACCAGCCCAGTCAAAGTGGCTGAAGGAGAACTGCACAAACCCGAATTTTATGACACGGTAAAAACTCTCGATCAAACGGTCAAGGTGGATTATTACCTGCCAGGATGCCCGCCTCCGGTCGACTTGATCCTAAAGGCAGTTGACGCTATTGCTAAGGGCGAGTTGCCCTCAAAGGGCTCCGTTTTAGCGCCGGTGAAATCCGTGTGCGACGAATGTCCGCGAAAGAAAGAAGAGAAGAAGATTTCCAAAATCTACCGTGTCTACGAGAAAGCACCTGACCCGGAAAAATGTCTTCTCGAACAAGGGATTATCTGTATGGGACCTGCGACACGGGCCGGCTGCGGGGCTCAATGCTTAAATGTTGACTATCCCTGCACGGGCTGCGGTGGTCCATGTCCTAACGAGCCGGAGCAGGGCGCGGCAATGCTGAGTGCCTTGGCTTCGATACTTGGTATTGACGAGGAGAAGGAAGAGAGCTACGACTCGGAGAAACTAATGCGTCAAATTAAGGACCCGATAGGCACCTTTTACAAATATTCCTTACCCCACTCTATCATTAACAGGAAGGTGATGAAGAAGTGAAGCAGATAACCATTGATCCCATCACGAGATTGGAAGGCCACGGCAAGATTGACATATTTCTGGACGACCAGGGGAATGTGGCGAACGCCTACCTAGTGATTCCAGAGCTGAGAGGGTTCGAGAAGTTTTGTGAAGGACGGAAGGCGGAAGACCTGCCCATCATTACCACGCGGATCTGCGGCGTCTGCCCCGTAGCCCACCACATGGCAGGCGCTAAAGCCTTAGATGCGGCCTTTAACGTCGAACCCACGGAGACGGCTAAGAAGCTCAGAGAACTCATGTACAGCGGCTACATCATCTACGATCACATCCTGCACTTCTACTTCCTCGGCGGACCCGACTTCGTCGTCGGACCCGATGCGCCGGCGGCGGAAAGGAACATCCTCGGCGTGATCAAGAAGGTGGGTCTAGACGTTGGCAAAGAAGTCATCAAGCATCGCGCGTATGGACAGAGAATAACAGCAATTCTAGGCGGCAAGGCGACGCATCCTGCCTGTGGAATTCCCGGGGGCATCTCGAAGGCTCTAAGCGAGGAGGATAGGCAAGAGATCGAGAAGATGGCGAAGTCGTGTGTGGAGTTCTCCAAGTCTACTCTAGCGTTGTTCGACCAGGTGGTCTTGAAGAACGCAGATTACGTTGATATGATTAAGAGCGACGCTTACAGCATGCGAACCTATTACATGGGTACGGTGGACCGGGACAACAAGGTGAACTTCTACGATGGCCAAGTGCGCGTCGTCGACCCGCAGGGCCACGAGTTCATCAAATTCACGCCTAACGAGTACTTAGACGTCATCGAGGAGCGTGTGGAGCCGTGGACCTACGTGAAGTTTCCCTACCTCAAGAAAGTCGGCTGGAAAGGCTTCGTGGACGGTGCTGAGAGCGGCGTCTACCGTGTAGGTCCTCTTGGGCGGCTTAATGCCTCTGAGGGCATGGCCACGCCCTTAGCGCAGGAAGAGTTTGAGCGGATGTACAGGACTCTGGGGAAGCCCGTGCACTCGACCCTGGCGTTCCACTGGGCGAGACTCATCGAGTTGCTGTACGCCTCTGAAAGGGCTATGGAACTTGCTCTCGACTCTGAAATCACAGGTAAGGATGTCAGAAACCCAGTAGGTGTGCCCGGTGAAGGTGTCGGAATCGTCGAGGCAGCTCGAGGCACGTTGATCCACCACTACGTACTGGATGAAGACGCGTTGGCGAAGAAGGTTAACTTGATAGTGGCGACGACGAATAACTCTGCCGCCATCGACATGTCTGTTCGCGATGCAGCGAAAGGCGTGATAAAGAACGGTGTGGTCGATGAAGGATTGCTGAACAAGGTGGAGATGGCGTTCAGAGCCTACGATCCTTGCATGGCATGTGCAACACATTTCGCCGTCGGTCAGATGCCGCTTGAAGTTCGGATTTTTGACGCTAAACGTAGGCTGATTCAAGTGATCCGTAGCTGATGCCAGAAGACACACGCTGGTTCTTCTCTGAGATATGCCCGCATATTGCTAGCCTTTTCTCTTAGGCTTGAGGCGATTAGCAGGGGGCTCATGCCATTGTTTTCTTTAGGGTTTGAAGGTTGAATTTGGTGTTGGCACAGCCGTTCTTTGTTAGCGGAACTGCTTGTCCGGTTAAGCCTAGGTATTGGAGGTAGTCTCCTCCCATCTTCAACTCGTGGCTGCAGGCGACGCCTATGACCCCCTCATAGCCGTTTTTCTTCAGTATCTGCGGGACGCAGCTGCTGCCTGCTAGAACGAAAACGTCGTAGCCCCGTTCCTCGGCGAGGTTGGTGGCTTTATTAACTATGCAGTCTGGCGAGCAGTGGGCGCAGCTGTACGAGGGGATTTCCGGGTTAAAGCGGGCTTGGCATTGGTTATCCATGTGTTTGCGGGCACAGTGAGGCAGCAATAGAGCGCGTTTCTTGGTTTTGTTGAATCGGTGTGATTCTGAAACGTTTCGGAGGTATATGTCAACTAGGTCTTCCACGAGCGTTAGGGCGTCGGAGACTTCCAGCCCCGTCATCTCATGAATCCTAAACTTCTCAGCAAGCTGTCTGGCTTTGCTTCCCAACTTATGGTGGAGGCCTTTCTCGTTAGTGACGTTAGCGAGTTCCCTGAAGAACGATTTGGGTATACGAGAAAGGTCGAAGCTGAACCTGTAGGGCATGTTTCCTAAAGTAAACATCCCTCGCCTTTAAGAGTTTGGTTACTTTGAACTTGACCGAGGTTGTTGCTACTCGGGTGCGCGCGCCCAAAAACACTGCAGACTTAAACACGTGCTTTCGATGAAGAAAGAGCTGTCGACATTCGGGACTACCGACGAGTTGCTCTAGACCTCTTTCGGTGAGCTCGTGCGCATCCTGCGTCTGATGCCCAGCAAGCCAACTGTCAGGACTATCACTGCGACCGCGTATAGTGTTGCATTGCTGGATATCCCGTATACATCGACCGCGTGTGACGTGCCTCCCACAGGCATAGGGATAACGTCGTATTCCAGTGAATCCCACACGATCTCGCAAGCTACATCGACTGAAGCGAAAACGCTCCAACGCCCGAGGCTCCCCTCTAGGTCAGGGATTCTGAAGCAGACAGTCGCATATCCATCCTCGTCGGTCTCCATGACATCCAAGAACACCGTCTCGCCAGATGGATCTATGACTTGAAACGCCACTAGCAGGTTCTGTTGAGGCCAGTCATTATAGGTCACATACGCGGTCAAGCACACCAACTCATTGAGTATGAAGGTTCCTCCTGATTCTCCTGGACCTTTTCCGCCCTTCTTGGTGAAAATATCGATAAGTCGCTCTTCTTGGAGTTGGCTGGGCTGTATCGCCTTCCAGAAGTATATTCCACCGACTGGGCAGTAGTCGATTAACTCGAGTTCTGTGTCATAGATCTGGGTTTGTTCCAGGCTTATTATGCAGTATTGAGCGTTTTCTGTTGAGGGTTGGGCGACGGTGAAGCTGATGCGGGCCAGCGTTCCGTCTCCCCAAAGGGCAGTTGAGGACGGGGGGAACGACGCGTTAACCTCAATTAAGCCTTCTGGCTCGTAAATCGTGAACTCAAAAGAAGATTCTTCGGGGAAAGAGCCACCTCGGATAACCTGGACTGCGCCGAGTAGCGCCGTGTCGTAGGTCACAATTAGGCTGTAACTGTGCAGGTCTTCCACTGCGGAAATGTTCACTGCAACGTCAAAGACTTCTCCAGGCTGGCTGGCAACATGCACAAAAGGCGTCACGAAAAGACTGGTGGACTCTGGCTGTCCCAAAGCGAGAAGACCTGGGCGACTGACCCCGGCTAGAACTACCAGTAGGGTTATTAGCGAAATCTCAAGCCACTCTGCTGAGTTGGAAGCTTCTGACGATGGCTTCCTCTCCTTTTCCTTCCCTATTATGCTCCTTGACAGCCTCTCTGTTAAGGATTATGGAGAATCCGTCTAGAACTGCTGTGAATACCTTCAGAGAAGATGACACCTCTCAAAGGTGCCCTGTCCATGGCTCTGCAGAATCGGTAGCGTACTAGCGAGTTTCATTTCCATTCGAGCTTTTGCTATGGCCATAGGCCAGGAATGCTGAAATATACCGAAAACTGTGAGCGCCTAAGACCATGAGCGAAGTTTGGAACCCCGCTTGTTGTCCCGTCTGGTGCTTACCAAAATCTATATGCTTTAACTCCCCTTAACCAGAAGGGACACGGGGCGGGTAGCCTAGTACGGACAGGGCGCAAGCCTCCTAAGCTTGTGGTCGTGGGTTCAAATCCCACCCCGCCCGCT
>CAYNAW010000065.1:0-5780 GCA_964395545.1 uncultured Candidatus Bathyarchaeia archaeon
GAGACTAGCGTAGGTCATACGCGCGAGCGCTTACGAGTAGCGCCACACCCACACCTACAAAGACGAACCAGCACATTCCCAGCCAGTAGAAGAACGTGATAAACTCCCGTAACGGGGAGGACAGCGGAGGATTGTGCGAACCTCCAACGGCGAACCTCACTACCAAGCAGATTAGCCCTGCGAGCAGCACGAGCCCGATGACCAAGAGCCCTAGACCGATTTTCACAGCCGTCTTCAAGAGGCTTACCCCCAAAGAAGGGGGTCATCAGCCTATATGTATGGTTTCCGGTCGCCACCATGCCGTACTAACTGTATAGGTGGGTCCTCACCCCCTCGGAGATTAGTTGAGCCGCCGCGGTTGAGCAGACGAAGGACGGTTTGCTCGGTGCAGAGACAGAAGTGGATGCGGATGTGTGCATGTCAGGAATGCGTGAGAACGAGTGAAGCATGGAACAAAGTTCTGTTTCACCTATCTCTCACCCTCCCTGGGGCAGCGTGTCGCTGGGTGGCAGGCGCTAAATATTCGGAGCCCTGAGATGAGCATGTGAGGACTAGAAACGTGGACGAGTGCTTGACCAAGCCCTGTTCCCTATGCAGCAAAAGGATCACTGGGGCCAACTGGCGTTGCTCAGGCTGCGGGGCGTGCATCTGCTTTCTCTGCGTACTCAACCTGAACGCGTACCCGCCCACGTGTCCCCGGTGTGGGGCGAAGCTAATCTAAGGCACGGGCGGACGGAAGATTCGCCGTGACAAGAGGCAAACCGGATTTACGGATGTGGCGTTCTGGGCAATAGATTCATTTTGACCCAGAGTTCTACGGCCTTTCCGCTGTCGATTAGAGGTACGAAATTCCACGTCATTAGCGGTGTGTAGAAGACTGAGAGGCTCATGAGCTTGTCCAGGTCGTCGGTCTCGTACACCCCCAGCCCTTGATCTCGCCGTCGAAATGATACGGTCCAAAGGCTCGCCTTGCAAACCTCTCAGACCCTGTTTGCCTTTCTGCCATTATCCGCGTGAACTTCTCGATGACCTTGTCCGCATCATCTGCGTTGTACTCAAAAAACCCTATGAACAACGCTTTTCTCAACTCCTTTCGCGTGACAGTCCTTAATGGTTCGCGGCAACTTCTACCTAAGATTATGTAACATGCGCGTCCATCTATGAGAGTGCAACTGCTGCGCGCTGATGCCATTGAAGTCGTTCTCGGCATGCGGCTTCTCTGATTGCTTGTGTACCACGCTGTGTTCCCGCTCCGTTTCGCGCATGTGGAACTCACGGAAAGAGCTATGGATTCGCGCGAACGAATCACTGCCAAGTGCTAAGTAGTATAACTACGTACACCTAATAGGACCGTGGTCACCATGAAAACTCTCAAGATTTCTGACGAAGTCCACCGACAGCTCACCAAAGTCAAAGGCGAACTCATGGCCCGCACTGGCAAGGCCGACCTCACCTATGACGAAACCATCTTGGAGCTCATCAGTAAATGGAAGGCATCGCCGAAAATCCAGCTGCTATAGTACGCGGCGTCATGCGAGGAGCGTGAGGGTAACAGCCGCTGCCAAAGGAACGATCAGGTTATCGTTCAATGGCAACGGGAGGCTTTCGATCACCATGGCCACGAGGGCTCCTGCAAATGCCTTCAACGGGCTCACGAAGACCGTTGCTGCCAAGAAAGCCAACGCCAATCCAATCAGCGAGCCTTCTAACGTCTTTCCTTTGTTGAACGATAACTCCGTCTTTCCGAACATCTTTCCGAAGATCGACGCCGTGCTGTCTCCGATCGTGAAGATCGCCACAGCGGCGCTGCTGGCTGGCGTAGGGAAAATGATCAGGGTGAGCAAAATTCCGACTGCGAAGAATATCGGTGCAGCGCCGAACTCGTGGAGTTCTTGGAGGGTTGCGGCACGTCGAGTTATCGACGAAATCACCGGAAGGCTCTTCTTCTCCACCATCATGAACTCGGAGACCACGTACAGCACGGTCACTAGCAAGATGAGAAAGGCAATGCGGGAGAGCCCTATCGCATGCATGATGAACGGCACCGCAAACCCGCCTGCGTGAATCACTTCGCGAACGATCTCGTTTGCGGACGGCGTCCTCCGTTTTGCTGGTGCTCGACCGCTAATGAGGGAGAGGATTTCCTGCGGATTTCCCCCAACCACGTGGTCTGCCTTCATTCGCACCACAAAATCAGGATTATACCCGATCTTCAGCGTCTTCGGAAGAAGCATCGGAGCATTGTTACGGTCATCTGCCACCACCACGCAGTCTTCCGAAGCGAATCCTTCCGCCTCCAAGATGCTCTCCAAAACTTGAAGCTTTCCGTTACGCTCGATAACGGCTCCGCTGATCTGCCCTGTCACCATTCCGTCTTCTATTTCTGAGTCAAAGCCAAAGGCGTAATCAGCATCAAGCCGTGCCGCCAAGTCCTGCACCACAAACCTGGGTAAACCGGAACTTATCAACGCAATCCTGAATCCACGGCTCTTGAGCGCTCCAAGCGCCTCGGGCATGCCAGCCATCACTGGAACCTGCCTGAAAATTGAGAGGAGCTCTTCCACTCGGAAGCCCTTGAAAAACCGGAAAACACGCGTCATCGCACTCTTCAGTGAGATTACGCCTAACTCGTAAAGCGCTCCATACAAAACCATCTTGGCCAACTGCGGATAGCCCAGTCTCTTTCCTAGGTCGAGAAAAAGATACCGGTTCCTAGGAACCAGCACTCCTTCAACATCGAAGACCACCAGCTTTTTGCTTCCGCGGTCTGAAACGTTCAATTCAGGTTTCATCATGTCACCGTCGCACCAATCCGATAGCGTGCATACGCTTCTTCCGCTGTTCATTTGCCTTGCACTCGTTTAAAGCATTCTTCACGTGGACAGTCTCTAAGCAATCTCGGCTGCACTTTTACCGTGTAGGGCATGGCTTTGAGTCTGGAACGAGCTAGAATAAGGGACTCGCCAAATCCTCAGACAGCACGGAACTCGTTACCCGAGAAGCATGTGTTTCTTGTCGTCATCCAAAGACCTTCGGAATTATCACTGTGACCGCGGGCACCGCCTTACCATTTTGTTTGGTGACCCTTCTTCCTAGGGCGGCCATGTATCCCTGTTTTCTTCATTCTCTTCTGCGACTGAGGAAAAGAAGGGGAGAGACGCGCTTCGACCAGGTTTACAACAAATACGCGGAACCTACACCAGTGTTTTCTATCCAATTCAGAAGAAGGGATGCTCCAACTGATGTGCGCGCACAGAGGCAAGATGAAAGGAGCTGTGCAGAAAGCAGTTAGGCTTAGGACGTGCTTAGATGCCTAGTTCCATCAGTCTGCGCAGGTTATTGATTTCCACAGCATCCGTTCTCGTTACTAGACGTGAGAGCTTGGGTTTTGCCTCTGATCCCATGGTGACCAACCGGTCTCCTTGGTACGAGAGCGTGACAGTGAGGCCTTCATCCTTCAATTCCTTAGCAATGTTCTTAAGTTGGGCGAGTCTGCTCCTGATTGAGGTTCCGCCGCCTGCGCTTCCAAGGACATCTTTCAAAAAATCTCTGTCCACTATGCTAAGCTCAATTCTGTTATCGTCAACATTTACGTGAAGGGCTTCCACGTCACCAGTGAATAGAGTGACTTTCCCAGATTCGACAACGTGCCCTAGCCACGTCGATAACTGCACGGATTCACTCTTCTTGTAGAGAAGCTACTTTTTCGGCACGTCGGTCACGTAGATAACGTCTAGAACAATTGAACCATTGATTTTGGCTTTAACCATGCCCATGTCTAATGTGAGGTCGTGAAAGCTCAGTTTGATGTCCGACTCTTTTCCCGCAAGCTTGTCTATGAGTTTTATCAAGGTATCGCCCATATCTTCGGAGGTTTTGGTCATAAATCATCACCACAATCTAATAGGAGTTCATGGCATAAATAATTGATGGTGCGACTGCGCGCGCGTCGTGATCCTGCATAGGCATCACCATTGTATGCGTGTCTGCTAGTCTTCTGAGCAGTCAGCTTGCCCCCGTAGACCTGCCCATGCGATGTCCAGTTCTTCGAGCTTCGTCTGCGTGGGTATTCCGTCTTCGCTCCAGCCCATCATTTCGTAGTACATGGCTTTTGCTTTTTCCAGTTTTTCAGGGTCAACAGAAGTGTTCGAGAGGGCCCCTGATGCTTTGGGACGGAAGAATCGGGGTGGAAGCCAGTCATCTTCTTTGCTGAACCCTTCTCTGAGGTTGAATAGTCTCGCTAGGTTAATCGCCCTCTCGGAGACTTGTAGCAGTTCGGCTGCCGAGGTGTCCCACCCCGTTACTGCGGTGACTATGTCCACTTTCTGTTGAACGGTCCAGGGTGGAAATAAGCACATTACGAGGCAGTTGTTTAGACTACGCCACATCATGAAGTACTTGAACAAGCGTACCTTTCGGGGTCCCAAGTCGTCGGCCGGGACTCCGCTGATGATTCCGAGTCCTCGGTCGATTTTGGAGATGGCCTTTTCGTGCAGCGTGTCGTGGATATTGTGCACGTGGTCTGCCCCTGTGGGCGATACTGCGTAGCCTAGGCCCAGGCCCATCTTCAACCTCGGTTCGTGCATCGGTACTTCTTGTCCTTTCACGTGAATCGCATATTGTTCTGCGCCCCGTGCGACGTGGTCCGCGGCGCGTTTGACGCCTTCTGCCAACACGTCGCCAAAGCCCTGTCTCTCTCCGATCATCCGTACCATCCTAACCATCGCCTCAGCATTCCCGAAGCGCAAGTCCAGGCCGTCGACCTGCTCTGCACTGATTAGGCCAGTCTCAAAGCATTCCATGGCGAAACTGATCGCTACTCCGGTGCTGATCGTGTCCAGAGCGTACTGTTGGCAGAGCTCGTTTGCTTTGCAAATCGCCTTCAAGTCTGCGACTCCGCAGTTGGAACCCAACGCCGCCAGCGTTTCGTATTCGGGGCCTCCATACGCCGAATCCACGTTCCACGGCTCGCCGACTTGCACCTCTTTCTTGCAGCGAACAGCGCAGGCAAAACACGTCCCCATTCGAGTCTGTAGGGTTTCTTTTACTGCTTGTGCGGAAATAGAGTCGACTCGTGGAAAGCGGCCATCGCGGAAATTGTTAATGGGCAGGTTGCCAGTCGCTTCATAGACGTCCATGATTGAGCCGGTTCCATAGGTGTGCAGGTCGTGAGCGACTTGGTCCACGTTCTGTGCCATCCATTGAGCAAGTGTCCGAAGACGTTCGGGGTCTGCGATGTCCACCTTCCCGCTTCCTTTGACGGCTATCGCCTTGAGGTTCTTTGACCCCATCACGGCGCCCATTCCGCACCGGCCTGCCACGTGGTTGAGGTCGTTGACCACCGAGGCGTATCTGACCCTTTTCTCGCCTCCGGGGCCGATTTGCGCTATCTTCACAGACGCGTTTCCCACATCCTGCCGAATTGTCTCTTGCGACTGCTTGATTTCCAACCCCCACACGTGGGCAGCATCCCTGATTTCCGCGTTCCCTTCATGGATATAGAGGTAGACGGGGTGAGCCGCTTTGCCTTCAACGATGATCGCGTCAAACCCTGCGCGTTTCAGCTCAGCACCCCAGAATCCGCCTGCTTCCGCTTCCCCGTACGTGCTAGTGAGAGGCGACTTGGCGCCCACGCTGTTCCGCCCGCTTCCGCTGATCGGCGCGCCGGTGACTGGTCCGCAAGCGAAGATCAGCTTGTTGGCAGGGGATAGCGGGTCGATCCCGGCCTCGAGCTCCTTGAGTAGATAATATGCAATGAGGCCTCTGCCGCCGAAATAGCG
>CAYNAW010000066.1:0-4877 GCA_964395545.1 uncultured Candidatus Bathyarchaeia archaeon
GGCCCGTACCGGTTATAGGCTTGGTGAGCCGTTACCTCGCCAACAACCTGATCGGTTGCGGCCCCATCCTTAGGCGGCGACTGAAGCATGATTCAGACGTCTTTTGGGTATGGGTCCATTCCAGGAGCCCACGCCTATCAAGGATTAGCCCCAGTTTCCCGGGGTTGTCCTTGTCCCAAGGGCAGGTTAACCACATGTTACTGAGCCGTATGCCGCGTCTCCATCATGGCTTAGAGACGCGCGACAAGCATGTCTAAGTCCCATCCCGATAGCAGTAGGGTCCGGCAGGATCAACCGGATTTGTTCGGGAGTTCTCTGCCGCTTCTGCTGTGGGTTGGATTTGGGGGTATGTGCGCTAAGCCCATGTTAGACCTAACTCTTTTTCGTCAGGTCTCCATCATGTTTGTCCCCGCAGCTGGAGGTCAACCGCTTGGTCATCCATAGGGCGATGTAGACGCCTTTAGTGTCTGGGTTGACGCCGCCGCCGGAGAGTTGCGGGGTGTTTTTTGACGTTGATAGCGATGACTAGTCGCTAAGGGAAATCAGAGTCGGGATCTCCCGATATAAACATTACGTGACTGTCACTAATAAGAATAGCGTCTCAAAGGCCGTGTGATCTTCTTCTAAAGGGTTAAAAGTCGCAAAGTGATGCATAGTCGTGAGGCTACATGTTTAGCACCAAGCTTGACTCTCACATCTTCTTGATAGACCTTAGGCCCGCGGGCTTCAGCCACTTCATCGCTTCCTACGTGGTCAAGGCCGAGAGGGTAGCGATTGTGGAAAGCGGACCTGTCGTGACTCTGCCGAACCTGTTAGCAGGGCTGAAGGAGATAGGTGTCGGTGTCGAGGATGTGGATTATGTGGCAGTCTCCCACGTTCACCTTGACCATGGAGGAGGCGCGGGAGCGTTGCTCAACCTGTTGCCTAACGCGAAGCTCGTCGTCCACAGGAGAGGCGTCCCACACATGGCAAGGCCCGAGAAACTGTGGGCGCAGGCTAAGCTGGTGTTGGGTAAGGTTGCCGAGCTCTACGAGGAACCCGTGCCTCTCACCGAAGAACGCATTATTGCGGGGGAAGACGGTATGCGCTTTGACTTAGGAAACGGGGTGGAGTTGATGGCGGTGGAGACTTTGGGTCATGCCTCTCATCACCAGAGTTACTTCGAGAAGAAGAGCCGAGGCGTCTTTCCCGGAGACGCCGCAGGCATCTACATACCCGACTTCGACGTGATAGTACCTACTACTCCTCCGCCCTTCTTCATGGAGGCCACGTTAGCTTCCATCGAGAAACTTAAGCTATTGAATCCGAAGCTTCTCTTCTACTCTCATTTCGGGCGGGCGGCTGGAGCTGTAGAGAAGTTGCAGGCCCACGCCGATCAGCTGAGGCTGTGGGCAGAGGTGGTGGCTGAAAAGATAGGAGAAGAGGCAGGCTTGGAGAAGATGAAAGAGGCAATCGAGAGACGGGACCCCGCCTTGAGAAAAGTGAAGGATTACATCGCCGCTCACCCTGTCTTAGGTAGAGGTGCGATGATGCAGAGCATCAGCGGCTTTGCTGAATACGTGAAAACGCGGAGTTCTCCTTAAACCTTTGGCGTTTACACCAAAATTACTTATATTTAGCCTTCAACCCACATTCTCTTAAGGTGAAAACAGTTGGGCGAGGGAAGACGGTTTAATGACTCGCCGGTTCGAGTTCCGCTCGAAAGGCTTGACGACTACTCGTGGCGTATACCGCAAAATTACAAGTCGGGAATGCGTGTCCCCGGAATCGTCCTCGCGGACGAAGAGCTATTGGAGAAGATGAAGACGGACAGAACGTTAGAACAATGTGCAAACGTTGCTCATCTACCAGGTATTTACAAATATGCCATTACTCTGCCCGATGGGCATGAAGGATACGGCTTCCCCATCGGAGGAGTCGCGGCGACGGACTATTCGGAGGGCGTGATCAGCCCAGGTGGCGTGGGCTACGACATAAACTGCGGTGTAAGAATGCTTACCACAAACTTCACTGCAGAGGAAATCCGACCGAAGCTAGCCGAGTTAGCAGGCATCATCTTCAACAACGTTCCCAGTGGGCTCGGCAGCCGAAGAAAAGACTTTAGGATAACAGCCAGCGACCTCGACAGATTAGCCACAGAGGGAGTGCCATGGCTCGTTGAGCAGGGAATGGGATGGAAAGAAGACATTGAACATTGCGAAGAAGGAGGGCGTATGAAGACGGCGAACCCTGAAAAGGTCTCGACTACAGCGAAGAACCGTGGGTCAGGACAGGTAGGCACGCTGGGTTCTGGAAACCATTTCCTCGAAATTCAGCGGGTAGACAAGATTTGCAACCCCACAGTGGCGAAGGCTTTCGGGCTGACCCAAGAAGGACAAGTCACGATCATGATTCATTGCGGCTCGCGTGGATACGGGCATCAGATCTGCTCAGACTACCTACGCGTCATGGAACGAGCGGTCCATAAGTACAAGATTAACCTGCCTGACAGAGAATTAGCATGCGCCCCGGGAACATCGAAGGAAGCAGAAGACTACTTTCACGCCATGTCCTGTGCGGTCAACTATGCCTTCGTTAACCGCCAAGCAATAATGCATTGGGTGAGGCAGAGTTTCGAGACGGTGTTCAAACAGTCAGCCGAAGCGTTAGGGCTTCGACTGGTCTACGACGTGGCACACAACATCGCAAAGATCGAAGAGCACCAAGTGAACGGCCACCGCGAAAAGGTCTGGACGCATCGAAAAGGGGCCACCCGAGCCTTCCCGCCAGAAAGCCCTGAGATTCCAGCGGACTACCGTCCGTTCGGACAGCCCGTCATTATCCCAGGAAGCATGGGCACGAGTTCATGGCTCCTAGTGGGCACGGCGAAAGCCATGGCCATATCTTTCGGGTCAACAGCTCACGGTGCGGGCAGGATGATGAGTCGAACTGCAGCCAAACGCAGCTTCTGGGGGAGCGACATAAAGAAGGCGCTTGAACAGCGCGGCATAGTCGTCCGAGCAGCGAGTGCGGCCGTGTTAGCCGAAGAAGCCGACCCAGCGTACAAGGACGTCGATAGAGTGGTAGACGTCAGCGACAAAGTGGGAATCGCTACACGCGTGGCGAAGATGGTGCCCATAGCAGTCGTGAAAGGCTAAACGCTTCTACGTCTTTCCCGTTTCTTCTCAAACAGAAAACGTAATAGCCTTAGAGCAGCCAGAAGACTGCTTGTGAAAAACTATGTCCACAGGCTTCTCAAGAATCGGAACCGACGCACAGCTTCAAGACCACTGGATCAAGAGGCTCGTGGCATTCATCATAGACAGCATCATCGTATTGATTGGCACTCTCATCATCACAGCGATAATTCTCATACCCCTTACTGTCGCGACGTTGATCACAGGCTGGCCCTGGTGGGCGTTCAATCCTTTCACCACACCTTTCTTCATGGGAATCCTGAGCGTCCTCTACTTCGCCCTACTCGAGTCATGGTACGGATGGACCTTCGGCAAGAAAGTCATGAACTTGGAAATTACAAAAATCAGTGGGCAGAAACCCCCCTTAGACGCGACGTTCATCCGAAACATCAGCAAGATCTACTGGCTCCTGCTGCTCTTAGACGTGATCATCGGCTTAGCCATGGTCGGTGACCCCCACCAAAAAGCAACTGACCGCGCCGCTGGGACGACTGTCGTTTTGACAACAGCCCCGCCAACACAGCCACCGCCGCCTCCCTAAATCGTACACGGCTGAGAACATGCAAGTCACCATAAGAGACATCACGAAAAAAAACATGGTAGACATTCCCGAGCCATGCAGAAGCTGCCTCTACTGGGAAAACCCAGCCGCAAGAAATGAACAGCTGTCGAAAATCGATAAGAAGCGGCATGAAGCTGCGAAGAGAAAATGGTTTCTCAGAGCGCTTACGGAGTTTGGGAACTGCGGAAAAATACTATACGTGGACGACCTGCCGGTAGGCTACGTTCAATATGCGTATGAAAGTATGCTACCAAACAGTCGAGGATACGGCGCTCAAAAACTAGGAACTGCCGAGGAAAAAACAGTCTTCATCTCATGTCTATACATCAGCGACAAAGATCTGCGGAAGAAAGGCCTTGGAAGAAAACTCTTAGACCGAGCTGTGACGGATCTCAAGAACCGCAGTTTCAAGGCGGTTGAAACCTTCACCAGAAAAAGCTCCGAAAACAACCCATCAGGCCCCGTGCAATTCTATCTCAAGAAGGGCTTTCACGTCAAAGAGCAGTTGGAAATGGACTCAGACTACGTCCTAGTTAGACTCGATCTCTGATGGCGTGACTTCTGGCAAAGTGAAATAGATATTCCTGAGCATAGCCTGCATACCTGCCGAAGTAGCTACGGGCAAAAAGACCTATACGGTCATAGGCTTTCTTCGACAAGGAGTCAGCTGTTGAGATCTTATGTATGAAGGACCTGTCAAAATGGCGTGAGTAGTGTCTCTCGATTATCCGCTTCACCCATATGTCGACTGGGAAGGCTTCAAGTTTATCCAAGGAAAACAGCACGACGCAGTCAGCCACCTTGTGTCCAACCCCGGGAACCTGCATGAGCCTCTCTTTGGCCTCCTTATAATCAGCCGTCCTCAACTGCTCAAAGTCAACCTCGCCGTCTACGACAATTTGAGCAGCCTCTCGAACCAGTTTGGCGCGATACCCCAGCCCGCAGTTTCTAAGCTCAGCGATAGAAGCCTTAGCCAAGTTGTAGGGCTTTGGAAACGCGTGAATAAGGCAGCGTTCATCAGCGATTTCCTGACCGAAGCGTTTTGACAGCTCAAATATCATTTTTTTGATGGCGGGTATGTTCTTGTACGTGGCGCAGATGTAGGAAACTAGGCATTCCCACGGATCTTGTCTCACGAG
>CAYNAW010000067.1:0-4701 GCA_964395545.1 uncultured Candidatus Bathyarchaeia archaeon
GGGTTTGAGGCGGGTAGGGTTATCACGGAGGTTTGTATGGGGGGTCTCGGCGGGGCTAGTTTATCTTCTGGGGTGTATTGTGATGTGTGGCTTCCGACGATATCTGTGTGGACTGATCATCCAGCTGTGGCTCTTTTGGGTTCTCAGTTTGGTGGGTGGCGGATTAAGGTTAGAGGCTTTTCTGCTATCGGTTCGGGTCCTGCGCGTGCTTTGGCTTTGAAGCCTCGGGAATTGTATGATAGGATCGGGTATAGAGATAAGTCGGATGTTGCTGTTGTGGTGTTGGAGGCGTCAAAGAAGCCGCCTGAGGAAGTTGTGGAGTCGCTTTGTCGTGAGTGTCGTGTTGGTGCTGAGGGTCTGTACATGCTTTTGGTCCCAACTGCAAGTGTAGCCGGGATGGTGCAGGTTTCTGGTCGGGTGGCGGAGACGGGTTTGCATAAGCTGTTTGAGTTGGGGTTGGACCCGCGGTGTGTTCTAAGTGGGTGGGGATGCGCGCCTGTTGCTCCTGTTCATCCGGGGTTTGTGGATGCCATGGGTAAGGGGAATGATATGATATTGTATGGTGGTGTAGCGGGTTTTGTGGTGCAGCATGGAGATGCTGAGGTGTTGGAGGATCTTTTGAAGCGGGCTCCTTCTTCAGCGTCTGGGCAGTATGGTAAGCCGTTCAGGACGATTTTTCAGGAGGCCGGTGATGATTTTTACAAGGTTGATCCTAGCTTGTTTGCACCGGCAGTCTTCGTGGTTAATGATGTTGTTAGTGGGCGGGTTTTTCGGTTTGGAAAGGTGGACGAAGAGGTCCTGAGGTGTTCGTTGGGCTCGGTTTAGTCAGGTTGGTATGCCTTGCGCAAGGACTGGGACGTTCTGTTCTGATACTAATGCCTTTCGCACCAGCATTGAATACTCAGCAATTGATGAAGTTCAGACAAAGTACCTCGTCCACACGATCTTTTGTCTGAATTTCTGGAGCAATCCGTCAAGACTTGCGTCGGTTGCGCGCGTACTGCAACAGGAACCTCAGACCTTTTCTGAGACTGTCAGAATGATTGATAACTTGCGAGTGTGTGCCCTTTGTTAGCTGACAGGGTAGTACCATGCTCCTTAGCCGTTCTGATCACGCGTTCAACTGGGAACACCCGCAGTTTTGCTCCGTCTACTGCAATATCCTTCTCTGATTTAAAGCCCTTGGACTCTGCAGTCAATCGGGCAAGCTTGGCTTTTAGAGCCTCAGGGGTTTTGCGGCCTCCATAGCCCACGAGCGAAAGATCTGCACCCACAACGCGGTGACACGGGACAATGGGGTATAATGGATTTGACGCCATGACTCGCCCAACCATTCTGGGAGTTGAACCAGTTACTTTCGCGATCCCACCATATGAAGCGACGTAACCGATGGGAATGTTCGCAGCAACCTTCAAAACTCGGGCGACTGCCTTTTCGACGAACTCTTCGGACAAGGCAAAATCTCCGAATGCATGTTCGCCCAGGTGGGCTTCTTTCAAAGCAAAGATCGTTCTTTGAGCGAACTCTGACCCTTTTTCCACAATTCTGTAGTTCACGTTAAGAGGAAGGTTTTTGAGAAGAATCTCAACTGCTCTGTCCCTATTAGAACTGAAAACCGTTGTGACGATCTTCTCCCCTACATGGGCGACGCCGAACCACATACCGTCTGATCCTGCAACATAGACGTCTATCATAGGCAACTACCTCTGTGTAGGCAGATACCCAGTATGTTTTGAATATAATAAACTCTTTCATGCACACATTGTTGATTGTTTTTCTAAAGCTTCACAAGAAAAGGGTTGAAAACAGCCTAACCAGATACCTTGGAGAAAAATCTCTTACAAAGTGCCTAGCACTGCACGCCCATTCACTCCCATCCAACAGCTGACGATAGGAAGAAGAACGAGCTTTTGGGTATTGAAATTCATCAGGACGACTCGTAAAGAGTAAGGAGGCGAGGTGCTGTCTTATTAACGCCAGAACAGCTATGTTCAAGCAGGTAGCGCATGATGAACCGGGGAAAAATAGATCGAAACGCGCTAATCCTGACGCTCACCAATGCATTGGAACCGCTTGACTATATACACGCCTTTTGGGAAGGAGGTGCCATAGCTTTCAACAGAGTGGATGAATGGTCAGATATCGACCTCTACATAGCCGCAGACGACGACAGAATCGAAGAAGCTTTTGGAGCAGTTGACAACGCTCTGAAGTCACTATCTCCAATTAAACAAGAACTCAACGTACCTCAAACTGGGTGGGAGGGGGTCTCCCAAGCGTTCTACCTTCTAAAGAACACCAGCGAGTACCTTCTCATCGACCTCTGCATCTTAAAGCTTAGCAGCCCAGAGAAATTCCTAGCGCCAGAGATACACGGCAACAACGTCTTCTACCTTAACAAAAAGGGTAGAATCAAACCACCTCGACTGAACAATACAGCGTTTTTGTCGAAGCTCAACGCACGACTCGACAGACTGCAAACCAGGTTCAAGATGTTCAACAACTTTGTCCAGAAAGAACTCAACCGAACCAACTACTTGGAAGCCACAGAGTTTTACCACGGGATAACACTCGCCACGTTGGTTGAACTTCTACGCATGAAGCACCACCCACTTCACTATGATTTTAGAATGCGCTACATACACTATGAACTCCCCCCAGAAACGATTAAGACACTTGAACACCTCTACTTCGTCAAAGACCAAAAAGACCTCCAACAGAAATACCGCCAAGCAACCAAACTAGTCAACCAACTGATACACGAAATCAACCCGAAAGATATGGAAAGACTAGTCAAAACACAGAAAAGCCGAGCTGCCACAACATGTCAGCAATAGTTGTCGCCGGCGGAATCTCCAAGCGCTTCGGACAAGACAAAGGCGTAGTCACGCTAGCGGGAAAACCATTCATCCACCACGTGCTCGACAAACTCAACACAATCGTCGACGAAATCATCATTATCGTTAACTCAGAAGAGCAAAAGAAGACCCTGACCCAAGCAATACATAAGAAAACCCGAGTAATGGTCGACAAAGTAAACGTCCACACGTCTCTGGCGGGAGCCTTAACGGGCTTCGAAGCCGTCCAAAACGAGTACACACTGCTCCTCCCATGCGACACCCCTTTCATCTCACCTGAAATCCTCAACTTCCTCCTTGAGGTCTGCGCAAACAGAAGCGCAGCCATCCCACGATGGCCAAACGGCAACATCGAACCACTCCATGCAGCCTACCACGCCCAGACAGCTGCCGAAGCCGCAAGTGCAGCCATAAAAAGCGGAAAACTCGATATGCGCTCGATGATACAGGGCATGCGCAACGTCCGCTACATCTCCACCATTGTCCTCCAACAATTCAACCCAAAACTCACAACCTTCTTCAACATAAACACCCTCAACGACCTCCGACAAGCTGAGGCTATCGTGAAACGCCATGCTTATTAGCCCACGCACAAAACACACTTCACCATGCACACGGTCCAAGTAATCCCAGTGACAGGACTCCCAATAATCAGAAAAGGCGACAGACTAGCCAAACTCATCTGCGACGCCGCAGACAATCAGAAAACACCCATTCAAGACGGCGACGTAATAGTCATCACACACGTCGTAGCCGCACGAGCAGAAGGCGCCACCGTAAACCTTGACACCATCCAACCATCACCCTTCGCCCAGCACATAGCCCGAAAAACCCTCAAAGACCCAGCCCTCGTGGAAGTCGTCCTCAGAGAAGCTGAAAGCATCATCCGCATGCGGAACGGCAGCATCATAACACTCACCAAACACGGCTTAATATGTGCCAACTCAGGAGTCGACAAGAGCAACGTCCCCGGAGACCGCACCGTCGCACTGCTCCCCGAAGACCCAGACCACTCAGCCAAGCAAATCAGACAAGAAATAAAACAACAAACGGGCAAGACTGTGGCAATAATCATCTCCGACACCCACGGCAGACCCCTCAGAGACGGCGAAATCAACATCGCCATAGGCATCGCAGGCATCGCCCCCCTGCGCGACAGACGAGGCGAAGCAGACCTCTTCGGCTACACACTGAAAATTAAGCGGACCGCAGTCGCCGACGAACTCGCGTCAGCCGCAGAACTCGTTATTGGACAAGCAAAGGAAGCCATTCCCGTCGCGATCATACGAGGCTACCCATATCAGCCCTCAGAAGAAGCCACACTCAAAGACATGCTCCGACCGCTCGAAAAAGAATACTTCCTCTAGACACTGCCACTACAATGCTTCACGTAGCCTTCAGTCTCAACCACAAGCCCATCCAAATCCTCTTCCGAATGCGCACTGCTTATAGCACCCGTCTTGCCCGACAAGAAGAAAATGCCCCTCTCAGCCAAGGCCAAATGGTAAGCCGCGAGCCGCTTCTTATCCGCCCTCGAAGCAACCTCGGGACTCGTAACATCCTCTTTCGTAAAATGAACATGGAACAACGAGCCCGCACGGTTCACCCGGACATCCACTCCGCCTCTCTCAAAAACGTCCTCCAGCCCCTTCTGAACCCGCAAGCCCGCATCATTGAGCCCACCAATGACCGTCCCATCTTCCAACGCCCTCAGCATCTCCAAACCCGCACACAAAGTCACAGGGTTCGCCGTGAAGGTCCCACCGTGAAACGACAACTCCTCCCTACCGAAGCGCAATGCATCCATCCTCTCAATAACCTCCCGCCGCCCAACCACCGCCCC
>CAYNAW010000068.1:0-4436 GCA_964395545.1 uncultured Candidatus Bathyarchaeia archaeon
ATTTTCAACAGGTCTCATAATAATAAGTTTAGCAGGCGGATTCAACGTGGAACTCTTCAGCTATCTCTTCGGTTCGATCCTCACGATCAGTCAGAATGATTTAATTATTATCGCAGTTATGGGGACTTCTACGGCGTCGTTCATGGGAGTTTTCTATAAAGAGCTTCTCTCTATAACGTTTGATGAAGAAGACTCGAAATTGAGAGGCTTGCCAGTCGGGTCGTTATCACTGACGTTCAACATACTCGTGGCAGTTGCAATCGCACTGTCAATAAAGGTTATAGGAGTAGTTCTCGTGGTTGCCCTTCTTGTGGTACCAGGACTTTCGGCGCTGCAACTCCACCTATCTTTCAGGAAGACCGTGCTGGCAACCATAGGCTTTGCGATTTCAAGCATGATAAGCGGCATATTGGTCTCAGCAATCTACAACGTTGCAACTAGTGGCGTAATCGTCTTCACTGCTACAGCTTTTTTCCTGCTTATAGCGATGTACAAGAGGCTTGGATAGAGCTTGAACCGCAAATGATGAAAAAAGCTCAGTAAGACATTGCATTTTTGCAAGGATGCATTAAACAAAGTGTACCGGTCTAAAACATCAATTGGCTAACGCTTTTGGTAGCCCGGGATACGTGACTTATCTCGTTCAAATTTCTCACTTCTGACTATGCGCGCGCTATACATAATACCTAGAAACCATCTAGGTCTATTATACTATGTCTGTGCCGAAGCTGGTGTGACTTTGAGAATTCCAGACATCTATGCTGACAGTAAAATAACGTTATCAATGGCTGGTTCAGGTGACCCTTGGAGTTATCTTCGACCATCTAGCAAATTGACCCTCAGAGCATTGCATGACGGCTATTCGCTACCAGAAATCCAGAGAATGTTCCAGATATCTGAAGACGACCTTCTGGAGAAGATAAAGTTGCTGATAGATGCGAACCTTGTGAAAAAGGAGCGTGAAAAATATTGCCCGACATTCCTAATCGCTGACGCAAAGGAAACCAGAAAAACCTTCCATCATGCTAAGAGATATGGACGGATAATCGCCGATGAACTCATTAATAACCTAGAAGAGGTCACGAGTAAATTCTCACAGTTGAAAGTCAGTGGGCGGTATACCCTTGATGAGCTTTCATTAGTGTTAATTGGCTCCAAGATTTTGGATATTGCTCTGCTCGAAGTAGTAGCAACGGATCGCACATTGCTGAGACCTGCCCCGAGACGCCCAAGCCCGAACAGACCTGACGCCCAATATTATTTTTTCATGATCGACGGTCCGCCCGAATATCTAGGCAAATACGGAGAAGACTCGAAGGATTTGCCATGGACAGATTGGAAGTTTGTCACCTTTGGACAAAATATTGTTCAAGGTAAAAGGAATCTTCCGCGAGAAGACCTAGAGGCAAGATGCGATGAGATATTGGAGAAACATAAGCTAGGGAAACTCGAAGCGCTGGCGGAAGAGCTACATGTTCCTATCCTGTCCCGCAAAGATTCGCTCGCATGGAGAGAAACTGCCAAGAGTGTAGCACATCAGATATTGTTGAAGATAAAGGAGAAAAAAAGCGAGCTTCTTCAATTCTATAATAGTCTGAAAGCCAACAAATATGGAAAAAGCAGTGTTTACGAGTTCGCATGCTGGTACATCCATGTTGCCTACGCATGGGCAATCGACTTCTTGGTTGAAGAAGAGATTGTCTATATGCCTGCCGAGAAGTTCGGAAGCTTGATCATCTACACGAACGCTCCCCAAGGGCTACTTATAAGCTAGCGACGTGTTGCGCGCGTAAACAAAACCCTTTCACCAAAATAACCCCAAAAAAGCAACAAAAGGCAAAAATTAAGTGGTAGCCCGGGAGAGATTCGAACTCCCGCTCTTGACGTTTAGTGTGGGGAATCTAAATGGGAATCTGAATCTGCTCGGGCCCGCCATCCATCTTCACCGCTACACCGTGCTTCTTGAGTTGTGTCCACCGTGGGAATATTTTGGAGTTCGAAAGCATGGATATATCTGCTTTTTGCCCTCTGTTCTTTTCAGAGGACGTTGGAGATGCGGAGACGGCTGCAGTTCAACTTCCACTTCCCGCCTATCTACGGCATCTACGATACGGGCAACGGTGAAATCTACGTCTTCGGCGAGCATGACGGCAATTTCACGGACGTCTTAGCCCATGAGGTGCTGCATTGGACGGTGCAAAAGGTGGCGGGAAAACATGCGAGTTTATCATTGGACAATGTTCCACCGAAGCTGCTGAGACTGTAACGGGAGTCAAGGGTCCTCCGACCAGCATTTTCGCGCACTCAAACAACTTATTAATCACTTCAGAATAGGATGTTCTGCACAAGTTTTCGCAAGTGGATACGGCATGACTTCAGTCAACCCCTATGGTGACTTCAAGCAGGAGTGCGCGGAGGCTCTGAAGAAGTCCGCCACCAAGCTTTTTCCCTCGCGCAAAGTCGAGTCCTTCATGCTGAGCGCCCCGCCGACGCCTGAATTCGGAGAACTGGCGTCACCCGTCTTCTTCGAACTCGGGAAGGAGTTGAGGAAGCCGCCGCAGGAGTTGGCAGAGCAGACCGTGGGCAACATCAGGGTGGAGGATTTTCCACTCATAAGCCGGGTAGAGGTCGCGGGAGGCGGATACGTGAATTTCTTTGCCGACATGGCCCAACTCTCGAAGTTGACTATCGATTCTGCTCTGACGTTGGATACCTCCTACGGGTACGTGAGAGCCGAAGAATCCAAGAGAATCATCGTGGAACACACGAGCAAGAACCCCATATCGCCCATTCACATAGGGCAGGCGAGGAACCCGGTGTTGGGAGACGCCCTGGCACGCATTCTATCTGCTCGGGGGCACACAGTGTTTCGGCATTTCTACGTCGACGATGTGGGACGCCAGACCGCGGTGATCGCTTACGGCTACGAAAAACTTGGAAGACCCGTGGCGGAGGGCAAACCTGACCAGTATATCGGGATCATCTACACCGTGACGAGCTGCATCATAGAGGTCAGCCGGCTAAAGCGAGCGATAGAGAGGGAGCAAGACACAACGTCTGAGAACGCTCAGCAATTGCGCAGACAACTGGACGAGTGGACTTCAATAGCTGCCGAGCTGGAGAACAAGCATCCGAAGCTGTTCAGCCAGCTACTCGAGACAGCCATGGACGAAGACAGCGAGTCTATTGTGAATAGCATAAACCGAGCATACGAGTCAGGCAAGAAAGAGACACGAACCCAAGTGCGCACCGTCTGCGAACTCTGCCTGCAGGGCATAAAGGAGACGCTTGCCAACGTGGGAATCTTCTTCGACTCGTGGGATTGGGAGAGCGATTTCGCCTGGAGCAACGAGGTCTCAAAGGCGTTGGAAGCATTGAAGAGGACGGGCTACGTGTTCCAGCAGGGCAATGTCCTAGAATTCGACGCGGACAAGGTGGCCGAAGACTTCAAGCTGAAGCAGACGCTTGGCGTGGGAGAAACACATGAAGTTCCATCGCTAACACTCGTGCGGGGAGACGGCACAACCCTGTACACTACGCGTGATGTTCCGTACACGCTGTGGAAGTTCCAGAAAGCGGACAGAGTGATCAACGTCGTGGGAATGGAGCAGAAGCTGCCCCAACTACAGCTGAAGCTGATGTTGTGGGCCCTAGGGCACGGCGACGAGGCGAAGAACTTGACACATTTTCCCTACAACTTGGTGACGCTGCCGGGGTACAAAATGTCAAGCCGCAGAGGGCGATATGTCACTCTCGACGAAGTCACAGCCGAAGCGGTGAGAAGAGCACGGGAAGAAGTGGAGACGCGGTCACCCCAGCTGTCTGAGGAAAAGAAGGATGAAATATCAAGAATGGTGGGCGTGGGCGCCCTGAAGTATGCCCTCGTCGAGGTCGACCCCGTGAAGCCCGTGGAGTTCACGTGGGACCGGGTGATCAACTTTGAGAGGAACAGCGCTCCGTACATCCAGTACTCTCACGCGCGCGCCCGCAGTATACTAAGGAAAGCCGCCAAGCGTGGAAGACGTGACTGCTCATTGCTTACCGAACCCTTAGAACGTGACCTTATCCTAATGTTGGCCCGCTTTCCTGAAGTCTTCATCAACTCGGCCCAGAACCTGAAACCCAACGTAATAGCAGACTACGTGAACCTCATAGCTGACAAGTTCAACAGCTTCTACAACGCGCTCCCCGTAATAAAGGCGAAGCCGAAGGCTCTGAGCAATGCTAGACTGGCGCTAGTGGAGGCGACCAGTGTGGTGCTCAGAAACTCGCTGAACCTCATAGGGATAGTAGCACCCGAAAAAATGTAGCCATGCGCGCGCTGCGCCAACGTTTTACGCGACAGCCTCCAATGCAAAGTCGCGCCGATTGTGCACGTGGACGACCATGGCGTCCGCATCATCCACCCCGACGTGTTTACGAAGGAATAGGAGACG
>CAYNAW010000069.1:0-4275 GCA_964395545.1 uncultured Candidatus Bathyarchaeia archaeon
ACCCCCCGCACCATCTTACCGCAAATAACAAGAACTGAAGCACATGAGACTTTGCAGGTAGATGAACACCATGTTCATTGGGCATTTTGCCATAGGCCTGGCTTTGAAAAGAGTGAACACGACTCTGTCGCTGGGGCTATTGTTTGTTGCCGTTCAACTCTCGGACTTGCCTACGGAATTAGATGCACACCATCAACTGAAACAGACACCACGCCCTCACTTCTCTCCTAACCGTGCGTCTGTGTGGTGTGGAAAGGTCTGCCGTTCTTGCACGTCCATGGCTGTCCTATTGCAGTTTCTGCCGCGTTGCGCTGACAGATATAGAAAAGGATAAGTTAATTGTGCGGTCATCAGTTCAAACAGTGGAACAGGCCTATGATGCTACTAATCGTTGCCAGTTCATTCTTGATAAGTCTCATCGCCTTTATAGGCATCGCGAGTCTCGCGTTTAAGGACAAGTTACTTGACAAAATCCTGTTATGCCTAGTGGGATTCGCTGGGGGTGCTTTAATCGGTGGAGCTTTCCTGCACTTACTGCCCGAGACTGTACAAAAGTCGACTAACATGGATGTCTTTCTGGCGCTGTCTTTTGGCTTTTTTCTCTTCTTCTTGCTGGAAAAACTATTGTGGCGTCACTGTCACAAGGGCAAGTGCGAGATCCACCCCTTTGCCTATATCAACCTCGTCGGCGATGGTGTTCACAACTTCATCGACGGCCTGGTCATCGCCGCCAGTTTTCTAAGCAGCGTGGAGTTAGGAATCGTTACTTCTTTGGCAGTTGCTTTTCACGAGATACCTCAGGAAATCGGAGATTTCGGGGTTTTGGTCTATGCAGGCATGCAAAAATCACGGGCCCTCATTTTGAACTTCATTACTGCTCTCTCGGTCATCGTCGGTGGGGTCGCAGGCTATTATATGTCATCGCTCGTGGGAGAGTCTATTATCTACCTTCTGCCTTTTACAGCTGGAGGCTTTATCTACATCGCCGCCTCGGACTTGATTCCAGAGCTCCACAAGGAAGTTGATTCTCGGAGATCTTGGGCGTCCTTCGCCGTTTTCATCGCCGGGTTTGCTCTTATGTTGTTCATCAAGCTCAGCTTCGCACACTAGACGGAGCATTGGGTCTGGCTGTTGTCAGAATCGATAGAGGTTGCCAACGCTGTTCCAAACAAAGGCTTCGGGCATTGTTCTGGCGATGGCAAAGGCACCTCTCCATCCTGTGCAATGTGATGGTGCAATTAATGCGGGTTTTAGCGCTTTCAGGTGTTTCACGGTGCTCTCTATTCTACGCTCGTGTTCCTTTCCTGCTAAGTGGAAGCCTCCGAGTATGGCAGCTATTCTGGAGGTTCCAGTGAGCTGCTGAGCGTAGTGGGACGTGTTAACGATGCCCGCGTGTGCGCAGCCCGACAGTATTACTATCCCTTTCTGCTTGACCTTGACTACCAAAGCCCGGTCGTCCCGAATCCACGGGTTCGGCTGCCATTGGCCTTGTATCAGCACGCGATGTTGTGGGAATCCTGGTTCGAAGTCCGTCTTTCGCGGGATTTCGCCGGTGACAAGTATCGTATCATCCGCGAGAAGATAGGGTTGCTTTGTTCTAACGTATACGGCTGGTTTCACCTGTGCTTCTGAAGGGAACTCTGGATGCCTGCGCACGTTTCCATTCGGCTCAGCTACCCCTCTCGTTTTGAACATGTCTTCATGCACGATAATAGGCAACGTTGGCTTGTTGACGTCTTTCAAGACTTCCGGCAGTCCTCCGAAATGATCATAGTGCGCATGAGATATGACGATTGATTCGACCTCGGAGAGGTCTAATCCAATACCATGCGCATTAGCTAGTACTCCTTCAGGGCTGCGGCCGGCATCAAAGAGTATGCTGTGCACTTCATCCGCGTAGGCGACGCGGACGAGCATAGAGAAACCATGCTCAGCTTTGGGTAGGCGAAAATGTCTCTTTATCCAGGTCTCTCCTTTGCGTTCTGTCACCCACATTCGAAGCGGTTTCACTTCCTCTCTGCGGGTAGTAGACGAGAAATCTACGGAGTTGTCGATTACGCTGATTATCTCCACAGAATCGACGTTTTTCAGAGCGACAGGGAGACCTGGCTTTTTTCTGAGATTCTCAGTCATCGAGATCCCCCAGTTACAGCGTGCCTCTATAGTAGTTCGTCGCTGGGCATCCCACACATCTCTCTGACTTGTATCTATCACAGGGGCGGCAGTCCACGCTGCAGGGTGTAATCTCTTTTCCTTGGCGGGCAAGGTACTTTCTTACCGGAAGAAGGGGGGCGTAGTGAATGTTCCCAATGGGATAGAACTCTGACCTGCGGATTCCCTCGCTACTTCTCAACGAGCATTTCTCGACGGAGATGCTTTCAAGAGTGTCCTGGTTCTCTGCTACTACCAAAGCTATGATATTGTAGCCGCCTAAAGTGGTGAAGATATGAACGACCCGAGGGCATTCTTTAAAGCGTTCCAGAAGTTTCTGCATGGCCTCGGCTCCTTCTATCTCAATCAATATGAGGGCTGCATGAAGGCCTGCTTTTTCGGTGTTGACTAGCGCTGAAATGCTTATGATTCCTTTTTCGCAGAGTTTGTTAACCCTCTTTATCGTGCCCATGTTCGAGAAACCTATGATCTTGGCAAGTTTCTCGAAGGTAGTTCTCCCGTCCAGCTGGAGCTGTGATATTATTTTCTGGTCTACATCGTCCATGCCCGTGCACCAGCTAGTTTACTTTGTAAACAAAAAGTATTAATATAGTTTATGTCTTGAACTTACCCTCCATGACGTCGTCGTTCATGGAAACAGAGACATCGAAAGTGAACAACAATGAGCGCAGAAGATGATAGTGGAAAAGCTTCTCAAGCCTCAACGTCACGAAGGCAACTTTACGAAGAAGAACTGCAGGGTCTCAAACTCAAGATGAATAAGATCAAGCACAAAATCGCGATAATAAGCGGCAAGGGCGGCGTAGGCAAAAGCACGGTGACTGTGAATCTGGCAATGGCGTTTGCTTCCCACGGCTATGCAAATAGTGTGGGAATATTGGACGCAGATATCACGGGACCTTGTGTCCCCAAAATTCTGGGAATAAAAGGTGAAAGACTCCTAAGCGGTCCTCCCGGCATATTCCCCGCAACGGGTCCTCTGGGAATAAGAGTGGTGTCTATGGATTTTCTGCTCCCCAGCGATGAGTCGCCTGTTATCTGGCGTGGCCCCCTCAAAATGAAGGCGATTCAACAGTTTCTTTCAGACATTGTGTGGGGCGAACTCGATTTTCTGTTCATCGATCTTCCTCCGGGAACGGGCGATGAGCCTCTGAGCGTCATGCAGCTTCTGCCCGACATGGACGGGGTAGTAATCGTGACGATTCCTTCAGAGGTTTCCCAAATCGTGGTGAAGAAAGCGGTGACCTTTGCCAAGCAACTGGCTATACCCGTAATCGGCATACTGGAAAACATGAGCGGGTTCGTCTGTCCGAAATGTGGCGAAAAGGTCGACATTTTCAAGACCGGAGGCGGAAAGAAGATCGCCGACGACCTCAACGTCCCGTTTCTCGGAACAATCCCAATTGATCCTGAAATCTGCGAAGACTCCGATAAGGGTGTGCCTTTTGTCATAGGACATCCGACCTCTCCCGCGTCAAAGGCTTTCATGGACATGGTCAAGAAAATTGAGGAATTCCTGAGACAAAAGGCTAAATTGGAAAAAACGCTTGCAGGTTCTACTCAAGACGGAGGTGAGTAAATGAAGATAGCTGTGTCCGCTATTGGAAACACTTTGGACGCTCAAGTTGACCCACGATTTGGGCGATGCTCTTATTTCATCATAGCTGATTCTGAAACGATGAACTTCGAGGCGGTTCCCAATATGGCTGCCGGCGCCATGGGCGGAGCTGGGATTCAGGCAGCTCAGACAATGGCAAGCAAAGGGGTCAAAGTGCTGATCACTGGAAATGTGGGACCGAATGCCTTCCAGACGCTTTCTGCGGCAGGGATTGAAGTCGTAGTGGGCGCCTCCGGAACAGTGAAGGAAGCCATCAACAAGTACAACAATGGAGAGCTAAGTACGACTGGAGCACCGACTGTCCAAGGTCACCATGGAATGGGCATGGGCGGAGGACGAGGTCAGCGAAGGCGACAGCAGTGAAGAGAGGATGCATTCTGAAAGCTTGGGACGTGAAAGCCTGGAACGCAGAACTTGAAACTATAAAAAGGAAAAAACTTGAAGGTTCTAGAGAAGGAGGTGGTCAAGTGACTGTGAGAATCGTA
>CAYNAW010000070.1:0-4229 GCA_964395545.1 uncultured Candidatus Bathyarchaeia archaeon
GTGCGAAGATCCGAAGAATCAGGCAACGTTCCACGACTTGATGAAGGATGTTGACGATGCTCTCAAGCGGTTAGACGACGTCGCAGATTTGGGCGCTCGGAATCGTCTGAAGGAGGAGGGAGCGCGTGTTAAGGAAGCCATAGCGAAGTTTGGCTCGTCATCGGCCTCGTACTTATTCGTTATTGGGAAAGCCTAACATTGGTTGACTGGATGAAACTTCATGCCAAAGACCGATAACGTTTTAGTAGCTGCTTACGTAATCAGCATAGAATCTAACGGAATCGGAGATTATGTCCCATGAAGATTGGTGTGTGTGGTGTTGCTTGTGAAAAGTGTCCTCGGATGATTGCCGGCACGTGTCCGAGTGGCGCTGTGGGGTGTACTCCGAAAGAGAACAAGTTCTGCAAAGTCGCCACCTGCGCTTTCAGAAGAGGAGTCACCCTATGCTTTGAATGCAAAGAGTTTCCCTGTGAAACCACGAAGACTGGCCCGATGAGTTACGGGTACTGTCAATTCATATCAGGCAAAAGTGAGTGAGTTGGCGGTGGGCAAAAACTCCACCCTCAGACCCACACAGCGCGCGAGGACACGCGCGTACGCACTTGCACAAAAGCTATAGCTGAATCCGAGGGATTGGTTGTTGGGATATGAGTTGATTTCATGGCAATAGAGTATCAGCGAATGATGGATGGAACACATGCACCTAGTGAACGAGAAATGGCGGATTTCATCGGAGAGCCAGCACGCGGGGCGTGGGTGAAGTTACGACGGTTTCTCGAAGAAAACTACGATATCGTGCCCGAAATGATGTTTGACAAGAAGCATGGGTGGGACGTTCGTTATCGCAAAAGTGGCCGGACTCTAATCACGCTCACACCCGAGAAGGGTGCTGTTAGAGTCCTCATAGTCCTTGGTAGAGAGGAGTCTGAAAAAGCTCTTTCGATGCGGGATGAATTGAGTCCCAAAATGTGCAAGTTAATAGAGAACACGAAGCAGTTGCACGATGGACGCTGGTTATGGATTCGGCTGTTTCACACCAAGGATGCCGACGATGTAGAGAAACTACTGCCATTGAAGAGAAAACCTAAGAAAGCGTGACTCTTGAATCAAGTAGCACGGGTTTAGGTTTGGGATAAGACTCTTTCCTAACCAACCAAACTCCACATCACTTACGTGACGCGCGTTCTCTATCATTCAAACTCTCACTCTGTCACTCAATTCCTTCTTCCTCTATGCCTACCCATACAATGCACACTTGCACGTAGAGTGTGTGAGAGTGAGCGTGTGCGAAGTGGAAAAAGAGGAGGGGTTAGTTAAAGGAGTCCCCAAATCCCGATGATTATGGCGATTATGCCGATGATGGTTTGGAATCTGCCCAGCCATTTGGCGACGCTTTCTAAGCTTTTTCCGACAGCAGGTATGCTGGGTAGAATGCCCATGGCCAGTATTAGTCCCGCGATGATGGCAACGATTCCTTGTAGACCGAAGTTCAGGATTCCGATGATTATGGCGATTATGCCGATGATGGTTTGGAATCTGCCCAGCCATTTGGCGACGCTTTCTAAGCTTTTTCCGACAGCAGGTATGCTGGGTAGAATGCCCATGGCCAGTACTAGTCCCGCGATGATATTTGTGATTTCCACTAGCATGCGGTTCACCAGAAGGGCTGTTGTAGGGCTGAGTTTATAAGCCTTTAAAGGCTTTGATTCTGCAGGGCGCGAGTCTTAGTAGCAGTCCTTTTCTCTCTTTTTCTTGACGGTAACGTGCAGGCCGCGCACACATTGGTTGACGCGTACGCATTAGACGCGGACTCTGCTACGTTTGATTTGCGCGTGCTGTGCTCGTGTCTTGATGAGGAGTTTGTTCTTACCTTCTCTTCTGTTTCTTTCCCCCGCGAGCTCTTCTCGTTTGAGCGCCTTGCGCTTTGTAGCGGCGGGCACTCTCCTTGGCCTTTCTACGGGAATCCTGTTCTTTACTCATGCCCTGTCACCTCCCTTTTCAACTGCTGACGGCATCCCTTCTAATGTTAACCCTGTGTCGCCGGCGCGACTCAAAATGGGCAAAGTGTTTCACCGTTTTTCCGCGCGCGCATGCGCGCATTTGGTTTGGCTATAATAGTCGCGTCGACTTCATAGCAGTTCGCGGCTATCGTCAAACAGGTAGGCTGGTTTGAGGTTATTCTTCCCTTCTAGTTGCGGCGCGCGTCCTTCTCAGTAGAATGTATGTGCTTGTTGTATGTGCTATTGTGTATCCTTGATCCGTCAAATCGTTTAATCTTTTATTGAAATCTTCCCAAGCTCTTGCTTCACCAGTTACGGGTATCCTCTCTATTCGTAAAGTCTCAGGAAATCTTAGCGGCAATCTATCACCTCCTAGTCTTCAATGCATTTACGTTATAGCTGTTCCAGCTGGGGGACAGAAATGCTGTAAGCCCAACCATCTTGCATTTTCGTCATCGTCTTGTATTAGTCAAGTCGCGTTTAAGCCCGCGTTAGATAGCTTCGTGCAACAAGATTTAAGCATGCAGACCCAAAGAATATCATAGGCTGAGTCCGAAGATGCGAAATTTGCCTGCCAAGCCTGATAAGAAGGAAGCCGACGGTGAAAAAGAAGAGATCTGCACGAAAAGTGTGGCAAAACTCGAGGCTTCGCTCAAGGAGAAGACAGAAATAGAGGAGACATACCTCAATCAACTCAGATACGCTAGGGCTGACCTTGAAAACCTGCAGAAACATATGCAAAAGCGTATTGATGAAGGAGTGACCAGGGAAAAGGAGAGGCTCATCCTGCAGCTGCTACCTGTTGCCGAAGAGCTCGATCTTGCCCTAGAGGAGGCGAGAAAAGATGGGAATTGCAGTCTCCTAGAAGGGACAGAGATGGTCACAAAGAAACTCTGGAAAGTGCTCAATTGTGAGGGACTATGCCCAATAGAAGCCGTCGGAAAACCTTTCGACCCGCACATACATGAAGCGGTGCAGGAAGTTGAGACGTGCGACCAGCCTGAGGGAACGGTAATAGAGGAGGTTAGACGGGGCTACCTCCTAAACGACAAAGTGCTCAGACCTAGCATGGTGAAAGTAGCATGCCATCCGCGCCCCGTTAGAGTTCAAAAGGTGAATGAAAAGTGAGCAACGAAAAAAGAGAAAGAATATTAGGAATCGACCTCGGCACCACGAATTCTGCCGCGGCCGTGGTAATAGGAGGAAAGCCAGCCATAATTCCAAGCGCCGAAGGACCGACCGTGGCGGGAAAAATGTTTCCGTCTGTTGTCGCCTTTACTAGAGATGGACAATTGCTCGTTGGAGAACCCGCAAGAAGACAGGCCATTACCAACCCCGAGGGCACGATACGCGAGATCAAGCGACAAATGGGGACAGACTATAAAGCTAAAGCTTTCGGGAAGGAATACTCACCACAACAGATTTCGGCCTTTGTCCTACAGAAGATTCTGCGCGATTCTGAAACCTATCTTGGTGAGAAAATTACCAAGGCAGTAATAACCGTTCCAGCGCATTTCAATGATAATCAACGTCAGGCGACGATCGACGCCGGCGAGATTGCAGGACTGAAAGTGACAAGAATCGTTAACGAACCGACAGCTGCAGCCCTCGCTTATGGCTTAGACAAAGCTGGCCAAGAACTAAAGATTCTAGTCTTCAGTTTCGGCGGCGGCACAAACGACACGACGGTGATGGACTTCGGCGGAGGCGTCTTCGAAGTTTTGGCCACCAGCGGAGACACTAAAACTGGTGGGACGGACCTCGACCAGGCGGTCATGGATTATTTAGTCTCTGAGTTCAAACGCGAAACGGGAATTGATCTCGCGCGAGACATGAAAGCTATGGCTCGCCTGAAGGACGCGGCCGAACAAGCCAAAATCGAACTGTCAAACCTAATAACAACAGACATTAATCTGCCCTACATTGCCACTGACACTGCAGGTCCAAAGAATCTACACATGACTTTGACGAGAGCCAAACTTGAGCAACTGACCAGACCCATAGTTGAGCGGATCAGGGAGCCTATCCTGAAAACCTTATCGGACGCAAAGCTGACCCCAGTACAAATCGACAAGATAATTCTCATGGGCGGACAGACGAAGATGCCGCTTGTTCAACAGTTCATCGAGGATGTAATAGGCAAGAAGCCTGAGAGGGGTATTGACCCGATGGAGTGCGTTGCCATAGGCGCAGCTATTCAAGGAGCAGTCCTCACAGGGGAGATCTCAG
>CAYNAW010000071.1:0-4211 GCA_964395545.1 uncultured Candidatus Bathyarchaeia archaeon
TTAGACCGTCGTGAGACAGGTCAGACTTTATCTGCTGGGAGTGTTGGCCGCCTGAAGGGAAAGGGTCCCCAGTACGAGAGGAACGGGACGTTGTGGCCTCTGGTTAACCGGTTGTCCGACAGGGCAGACGCCGGGCAGCTAAGCCGTCGAGGATAAGAGCTGAAAGCATCTAAGCTCGAAGCCTTTCCTGAAAATAGGCGACCATTCCCTACACATATGTGCCTGGCAACAGGTTCATCGTAGGGACAAGGGCACCCATAGAAGATGGGGTTGATGGAGCCGGGGTGTGCGTGCCAAGGCTTCGGCCGAGGCATTTAGCTCGCGGCTCCCAATAGCTCGAGGTGTCGGGCTATAATTGGCGTGGCCAACGGTGTTTGGGTGTTATATGACTGCTGTGCATGTTTGCGGCTTGCAAAGCGTGTGGTGTTCAACGTGATAGTCAGCTTTTTAAGGTGATAACACTAATGAGTCAAGAGCTGGAGACGGTTTAGAATGTCGTACGACCGACGGGAAAACTGGATAGGTCTTCTCTCCTTCGGCTTCTTCCTAATGCTTTTCGCCATATTCTTCGTAATCGTACCCGACTATGGAGACAAGGTGTTAGCCTTCTTTAAGAGTTTCGAGTTGAAAGAAATCGCGCCTCGCCTGTCCCTACCTGCCCCTCAAGGCCGTCACGACGTAGTTTACGAGACTGTCATGCAGTTTTGCTTGGTTTTCGGCTTATTCCAGGTCTTCATCGTAGCCCTCAGGTTATACGTCAAGTCTGCTCTCAGAGGGGTGGCTGAAACAGTTTCCAACATCGTCTTCTGGCTGGGTGCCGCATACTTGTTTAACCTTCTGCTGTCAAGAGCCACGACGTGGTTTCCCTTTATCGGCGGCATGATTGCAGTCATCGGCCTCTCCATAGTTGCCCGAAGCCTCATCACGCTGCTGTTCTGGCGCCGAACGTTCAAAGCCTGAGGCGCCAGAACGCTTTATCATTTGCAACACTTTGGCCCTCGGCAACACCTTCCATCCATGCCCTCAGAGCTCTGAGTTGCTGCTCAAAATAGTCATTTTGGCGGTCGAAAACTCTTTCATATGGAAAGTTATTTATTCTCATAGTATGTATGATGAAAGGGATGATAAGTATGGCAAAATGTCCAAAATGTGGAACTGAGGTCTCACGGCCTAGGAAGACTTGGAAAATGGCTGGACGTCCAGACAAAAGCGGCAAGAGGCTTCAACTCGAGATAGGACTCTTTGACTGCCCCAAGTGCCACGCCCCATTCCGCAAGACCCTGGGCAAGAAGAAAATATAAGAATCCTCTCGCCCCCCTCTTCCTTTTTCTTATTTTTCATCCATTCTGCTGAAGAGCCAAAACGTAAATAGTCCATGACAAGACAGTGACAGGCATAGCAAAGGGGGCAATCATGGTTTCGGCGGGTTCTGACGTAATTGTTGTGGGCGCGGGTCCAACTGGCTCTTTTGCCGCAATGCAAGCCGCCCAACATGGCGCTGAGGTGATTCTCTGCGAGGAGCATGGTGAGATCGGCGTCCCGTCGCACTGCACCGGGCACGTTAGCCTCGCCGGCATTCAAAGACTCGGGCTTAATCTGCCGAAAGAAATCGTCGAAAACGAGATCAAAGCTGCTGCCTTTCACTCCCCCTCGGGCTATCATTTTTCGGTACGATTTGCCTCCCCCGTGACTTGCGTGGTCAACCGCGCACTCCTCGACCGACACTTGGCGGAAAGGGCCGCTGAAGCGGGTGCCCAGGTTGTCAAGAACTCCAGAGTAGAGTCGCTGCTTATCGAAAGGGGCTTCGTCAAAGGAGTCACTGTCAAGCATGAGAGAAAAATCGAAAGGCTTTCGTCAAAGATCGTAATAGACGCTGAAGGCGTTTCGTCGCACCTGTTGAAGCGAGCGAAGCTGCCTTCGGTTGACCCTTCCATGGTCGTCAACGGCGTGCAAGCAGAAGTGGACAAGGTTGATGGGATAGACGAGGACACAGTTGAAGTGTTTGTGAGCAACGAATGTGCTCCAGGATTCTTCGCTTGGATAGTTCCAAAACGCGACGGTACAGCGAAGGTCGGCTTGGGAACGGCATCAGGAAACCCCCGCGACTGCCTGCGTAGCCTCATGCGTCACAACTTGGTGGCCCGCCAGAGGCTGAGACACAGCCGCATCCAACAACTCGTCTACCATCCCACTCCGTTAGGTGGACCAATCTCAAGGACATTCCACGATGGGCTGCTGGTGGTCGGAGACGCAGCCTCCCAAGTCAAGCCCACGACAGGAGGCGGAATCGTGCTCGGGCTGATGTGCGCCCAAGTTGCGGGTAAAGTCGCAGCCTGCGCTATCCGCTACAGAGACTCGTCCGCATTCTTCCTCTCCGAGTACGAACGCAAATGGAAGAAGGAGATAGGCTTCGACATGACCGCCATGAAGCGGCTTAGGCATTTGCTCAACAACCTCACTGATAAGCAGCTTGACGGGCTCTTGGCACTGTGTACACGCGTAGGGTTGGACGAAACGCTCAAGCATGTGAAAGACATCGATTTTCAGGGTACATCATTGGTCGGCATGGTAAAAAGCCCGAGATTTTTGGCGACAGCGTTATATCTATTGACAACAGCGTTCCTCTAGCTTGGTCCACAATATGAGAGGAATTACGCAGGAGGGGTTCGAATACAAGCAGGTGATCGCCGTGCGAATAGACTTGAAGATGGGGAAGGGCAAGCTTGCCGCCCAAGTGGGCCACGCTGCCGTCTCGGCGGCAGAAGAAGCCAGACGACGGCGTTCAGAATGGTGGGAAGCCTGGCTGGCGGAAGGGCAATGCAAGGTAGCTGTAAAAGTGAAAACCTTGGAGGACCTACTGAATCTGCAGAAGATGGCGGCGCAGATGAGACTCCCCTACAGCTTAGTTGTGGATCGGGGCTTGACGCAGCTCCCGCCGGACACGGCAACTTGTCTGGGTATTGGTCCAGCTCCTTCGGCGCAGATAGACAGAATAACAGGCAAACTGCCGCTTCTGTAAGCAGCGTGAGGACTTTGCGAGTCTCGATCATCGAGCAACAGCTGGGAATTGACGCATTCGCTTCTGAGACATTCGGCATAGGGGGCACGATCAGGCAGACGATTGAGGATTTCTTGGTCGAGGAGATGCTCGTTGACGGTTCAACGGCCAAACTAGATCCCACACTGCCTTCGGAACTGACTGGAGAGGGACGTTACCTCGTCTGTTTGCTCGTTAAGCGCAATTGGGATACGCTACTGGCGGTTAGACGAATCGCCAAGCAGCTGGGCATAAGTGAGCAGCGTGTTCAGATTGCAGGGATAAAAGACAAGAAAGCTGTGACTTCCCAGCACATAAGCATCGAGAACGTGAACTTGGACAGGTTGAAGCGCGTACGGACAGAGGGCATCCAGATCTACCCTCTAAAATATGCGTCCAACATGGTCTTCCCGCATATGTCTTTTGGCAACAGGTTCCACTTGACAGTGAGAGGCATCAGCCACAGCGGCAAGGCCACTCAGGAAAGGGTTCACAAGACACTCGACAGACTACGCAGCCTCGGCGGAGTGCCCAACTTCTTCGGGCATCAACGCTTCGGCACAGTCCGTCCTATCACGCATCTGGTAGGCAAAGCCTTAGCACAGAACGATTTGGAGAAGGCGGCCCTGATCTATCTGGCCAAGCCCAGCCCTGACGAACATCCTAAATCGAGAGAGGCTAGACAGAGACTACTCGAGACCGGGGATTTGCGAGAGGCCCTCACCCGTTTTCCGAGAAGGTTGCTGTACGAGCGATTAATGCTATCTCACTTGGTCAAACATCCGAAGGATTACACAGGCGCCTTCAAAAGACTACCCCAACGCCTGCGGAGTATCCTACTTCAATCCTACCAATCTTATCTCTTCAACCGGTTTCTCAGCCAGCGCCTCCTACGGGGCATTCCGATCAACGAGCCTCAAGTAGGGGACTACGTAGTAAAGACTGACAGCTACGGCTTGCCCACCAGAACCTCCGTAACGGCTACCGGACGACTGCTTGACGATTTGCGTAAGGCAACGGAGAAGGGGACAATGTACGTCGCAATCCCGCTGATCGGTTTCAAACAGCTTCCCTCAGAGGGCGTACAAGGAGAAATCGAGCGCGCGATACTGAAGAGCGAAAGAGTCGCTCCTCGTGACTTCTACGTCTCTGCGATGCCAGAAATGAGCGCGCC
>CAYNAW010000072.1:0-1783 GCA_964395545.1 uncultured Candidatus Bathyarchaeia archaeon
GCTTACATGTGGCCTCAGGCGTCAAATTGTAGTGACGACAGAAGATTGCGACGGCAGTCAAAATGTTGCGTCGACTCTGAAGACTGGCGTATTGAACGCCGCCGGCCTTACGTACGAGGTAGTCGAGGACCTTTTGAAGTGTCGGATGCTTGACGCACATCCAGCAGTCACGGTCGATGTCAAAGTAGACTTCCCACCAGCGAGTTGAAGGCTCCATAAATCCCCGGGTATTTCGTATTCGAGAGCCCCCACGCATCTCGAGACCTGTCGTTTGCCATGGATAGCTCGGACGTTTCTTTTGAAGTTCCCGTTTTCGGATGAAAGCTGCTTTGTCTTCAATAGACTTTAGAGTCAATGTTTCCCTTCTCCTTTTTTCAGCGAGTTTTTCGCCGGTTTTCCGCGCACACTCGCAATTGTCTTGTCTGTTTCAGCATGGATATAAACATTCGAAGTTATGGGGAAAACCATTCTACAGGCCAAGCAAAGCCTCTGTTTCCCATAATCCGCAGAACCCACGAGGGCCTCTATGAAACATGCGATTGTCTCTGGACTGCCGCACCAGGGGCATGTTGCCTGATCGTTAGCGGGCGAGTGTGCCTCGGCAGAGTCCAACTTACCCGTTGCAGCCATTATTCAAGCCTCCTTCTTGCAGGCGGGATATGAAGGGATGCCGGGCCAAGTACGCAAGACGTCCCAATCCCCCGGTTCGAGGTAACTGAAGGTGGACGCATCCTTTCCTCTCTGCTGGTCAACGTGATTTTTCCTCCTCGATAACCTCTCGGCTGAGTTTCACGGCGCGCAAAAAGATTTCCTCGGATGTCGGCTTACGATAGCGTTTGCGGGCATTCTTTGGCTCAGAACCAAGTCTGACCACTGCCGGTTCATCATCGAATAGAAAGAACCCCTTCCCACGAGTGTGAATGGTACCTTCTTTCTGCAAGTCTTGGAAAAGGAGCTCGCTTTCTTTCTTTCCCATTCCGAGCCCCAAGAAAACATTCATCAACTCAGTTTCTGAAAATGGACTGCGCAACTGTCGACGTAGTAAACCGAGCAAGATTGCCTTCCCACACTCGTTGCAGACAGCGCCCCATACGCCGTTCGCAGAAAGTTGCCAAGGAAGAAGCTTTTTCAGCAAACCACATTTTGAACAATGTGAGTTGAACTCAGGCGGAGTAAGGACTCGCAAGTCTGGAAAGCTCGGAAAGCTCATGGCTGACTCACCTCTGGAGACGATTCTCTCTTCAGCCTTTGATGTTGTCCTAAGATTTCACGAAGTCGAGCCTCAAGCTCTTCCTTCGGACGTTCTACAAGTTTGCCCACGTCCTTGCTCAAGTACTTCCTTTTCACTTTGCCGGACTGATAGAAGTGCAAGTAAGCGTATGGTCCATGAAGGTGGCCACGGCTGCATTTGCAGCTTCTTTTGCCGCAACGAATCCTTTCCCAGACAACGCTTCCTCTGAATTTGGCTTTGATCTCCAATGCCTGCATGATATGTTGACGTCCACGTTCAAGGGTTGAATCTGTCTTAGGACAAGTCTGTCCATTCTTGCTCTTTCCAGACGTTTGTTTGGCGCTCGACTCCTTACACACATACCCTTCACAATAACAGCTGGAAAGCGCGGTTCGCTCCAAATAGGACTCAAGCCAGTCACAGTATGTTTTACCGTGCTCAAAGCTGAGATTTGTGCACGTCCGACATTCGGGCAAGGATGCAGACTGGCCTTTCATACAACCACCGCCAGCCCTAATTTTGGACTTGGCATTAAAATCCCCTGGTTGAAGG
>CAYNAW010000072.1:1793-4007 GCA_964395545.1 uncultured Candidatus Bathyarchaeia archaeon
GATATCGCCGCTTGACCTTGCCCTGGAACCAAAAATGCAAATAGTTATAGGGCCCGTGACCTATTCCGCTCTGACAGTGGCAGCCACGTTTTCCACAGTTGACACGTTCCAAAACAATGCTGCCCCCGAGTTTCTTGAGTTCCAAGGCTGCAATGATCGCGGTTCTTTCATACTGTTTCTTAGGACAAGTCAAACAACCACCGCCATCCCTAATTTTGGACTTGGCATTAAAATCCCCTGGTTGAAGGCTTCCTTGATTACGCGTTGAGGATCTCCTTGCTTCAGCTCTTTCACGATGAAGTTTGCTAGGTTTTCCAGTTTGATTTCGCTGCGTTCATCTCTGTTAACCAAACACCAAGATTTGACGTTAAACAAAACCGGTTCTGCAACATCCGCTGACAGTACTGACGCTACTGACGCTATTTTCCCTACTTCTACTAGGGCTTTCGAGGTTGTTTTTTTACGGTTTTGACTGACGCTACTGACGCTTTCTATTCTTATTCTTCTAGTTCCCTCTCTGCCTGTTCTTATTCCCGTCTCCACTTCAAACCCAATGGCCTTCAAGGAAGGTGCCAGTTCGTTAAGCTGTCTAACCAGAGCATGCGGAGCTTTCGGCCATGCCTTTTGACGTGTGGAAATGTTAAGTTGTTTTGCATGGTCATTCAGGGCAGTATAGAGTTCGCTGGGAAGGATTTCCCATCTTTCAGCCGGAACCATTGACTCTATCCAGTCGACGAGAACTGTCGCCACAAGGTTAGCATGCACGGCCTCCTCAGTTTGCGCGTTAACCTTCGCTTCATAAGCATTTATGAAGTCTTCCTGTGTCTTGCCAAGGGCTATGGCTATGGCGCAGCCCCATCTTGTGAAGTCAGCCATGCGAAAAAGTCCTGCTGGGTTTACTGACGGGTATTCCTTGAGGGCTTTAGCCAACGTGTCGAGGAAGCCGCCCAGAATTTCAGGTTTGCATTCTTCAAACTCGGCGAGCAGTTGCTTTTCCGTTCTTCGCGTTTCTTTGGGAATGTTCTGCAGGCCGATTAGTAGAGTGCGGTCAAGTAGGTCTCCTCGTTGGGCAGCTATGTTTATGCCGTTCACGCCCACGCAACGTTTGAAATTATAGATTATGTCCGAATCATCGGTGTATAACTCCCGTTTTGTGAAGCCCCCGCCGGTGGCTGCTCGACATAGCGTATCACTCATCCACCAGGGAAGAGAGCTCACATTGTCGTAAAAACAGCACCAATGGTGATCCAACTGTTGTACCCTTTCTTTTTCGTCTCTTGGGAGCGTTAAAACTTCGACGACAGATGGATCCACTAGGCTCCGAATCAGCTTGTGCAGCCAGGTCTTGCCCGACCCTTGGATCCCGAAAACCACCAAGATAAGATGCGAAATCACCGATATAAGATAACTTATGCAATTAACCAGCAGGACCAGTCTTGTATCTTTGTCTTCCTGGGAGATGTTGACAAAGTCCAAAAACTTCCAGGCGTCTCCACCAGGTTTCGGTTCTACCAGGGGGAGCTGATGGCCGTAACGTTTAAACAGTATAGGAGGATCGTCAACGATTTTCCAGCCTTCTGCAGTGACTTTTATGGCTCGCCACTTGTCATCGGCCATGTCTATCCAGAACCCATCTTCAGCCGGCGCGGCACGGTTATACAACGCGTATTTCTCGCCTTCAAAAAGCGCCTTCGCCTCTAACACGTTCATGGCACTGTACAGAGCCTCAGTCCCGGGGGCTTTCTCTTCGCTCTGCCACAGTAGACCGGCAAGCCAAGCCTTGAAGGATTTGCTCCGCACGGGCAACGTGACGGCAACATCGCTTTGTTTAACCCTTACATAGGGTGTATTATGTTCGTCATGGAAAAGCGTGGGATTGTGCATTAAGCACAGCTTGACAAGTTTGTCTGCTTGGCTCAGTTTCTTACCGCTTTCCTCTTCCTCTTCCCACTTTTCAGACTTGAAAATCTTCTTCTCGTAGCTTGGACAGGCTACGCTATCCTTGTTGGGTTTCACCTTATCATCCTTAAAACTGCACTTTTCTGTTTGGAACTTGCTGCATGACTCGCAGAAAAGCTGTTCTTCATCAGAGTTTGGGATGCTGCTCATTTGAATGAGAAAGACATCTTTGGGCCGAACATTAAGTTGATCAGCCGCATTGATTATCCTTGCGCCTGCTTCATTCAAGTCTTCATGTCTCGACTTTTCAAACTC
>CAYNAW010000073.1:0-3904 GCA_964395545.1 uncultured Candidatus Bathyarchaeia archaeon
GACATCTTCGGGTTGAGTTTGCCAACTTGGTTAGCCATGATGCTTAGCGTAACTCTTAGCAGCCTTATCGCCACAGCGTTCCTTGGGTATGCACTATTGCTGGCTCTGAGCAGACCTGGAATAATAGAGCCGCTGAAGTCCCGTGGACTCAAAGTCTACAATTAACGAAGACCCAAAGAGGTCGACGTGCAAAAGGGAAGTCTGCAGCATCACTCTTTTTTCGTTTTTCCGAAGAGTTCCCTGTGTTTTTCATCTATTCGTTCCATGATTTCTCTGCTTTCTGCAAGGAAGTCAGTTACTTCTTTGTCCCTCGACATCTTGACGAGTTTCTCTGATGCGGTGATCCACTTTTTCGAGGCTGCGACCCAGCTCTTGATGATTTCAGCCTCGTCGGATACAAAGTCTATTGCTTCTTCGGGGCACATCTCTTTGCATTTGGGTTTTCCGTCGCAGAGGTCGCATATCTTGACTGTCTTGGCATCTCTGTCATATGTTATGGCACCGTACTCGCAGGCTTCGAGGCACCATTTGCAGCCGTCACACTGCTCGTCATCCACGAGAATTGCTCCGGTTTCCTCTGATTGGTGTAATGCCTCTTTGGGGCACGCCCGAATGCAAGGGGTGTCCTCGCATTGTCTGCACGTTGTCGCCAAGTGAATGAAAGGAGGACCTCGTATTATGCGGATTCGGGATTTGACTGGGTTGAGTTTTCCTTCTTTTTCCAGTGAGCAGGCGAATTCGCATATGCTGCATCCGACGCACTTTTCAGGGTTGACCGAGAGGAACCTTTTGGGGGCTTGCAGGTCAGCCGTTTCCATTGAGGGTCCCTAGTGTAAAAGAGGGGGGATTCAGGTTGAGGCTTTTTCGACGCCTTCTTGGAACAGCTTCTTCACGGCGGTCTTTCTGGCCTTCTGTGCTAAGATGTCTGCGGTCACGAATTCTAGGGCTTCTTCTGGGCACCATTCGACGCATTGGGGTTTGCCCAGTTCTTTGCACGTGTCGCATACGTACACCACTTTTTTCTCGGGGTGGAGCATGATGGCACCGTAGTCGCAGGCTTCGATGCACCAGCCGCATCCGTTGCATTTTTCTTCGTCGACCATGATGATGCCCGTGCTTTCCTCTTGGGCTAGGGCGTCTCTGGGGCACGCCGCGACACAGGGTGGGTCTTCGCAGAGTCGGCAGGCCACGGCGAGGTTTACGAGGGGACCGATGCGAATGGTGCGAATGCGGGCTTTCGTCGGGTTGAAGGTTTTCTCCTTCACCATCGAGCAGACGTATTCGCAGACGGAGCAGCCGACGCATTTCTCGGGGTCTGCTGAAACGAATTTTCTTTCGTGTAGCTTGGCCATGTCACTCGTCTCCTGGGGTCTTCGCGATGTGCGCATATTCTTCCAAGCCTAGTTCGTCGAGTTTCTGAGCGGTGGGAATGCCTGCTTTGGTCCATCCTCGGACCTCGTAGTAATCGTCCAGTCCGAGTTCAAATTCTGCCTTGTTCACGACGGCGCCTTTCGCCACGCCTTCGTCGGGGATGGGCACGGTCATGATTTTCGGCGGCAGTGTGTCGAACTCTCGTGTGCCAACGCCTTCGCGGACGTTGAAGAGTCGGGCGAGGTTGTTGATGCGTTCTCCGGCTTTCCTGAGGTCTTCCGCGGTCGTTTCAATGCCTGTCGCCAGCGTGTAGTATTTGGCCATGTCTTCAAGTCCGTCGTAGTAGGTGCCGCGTGAAAACTTGCAGAGTATGAGCGAGTCGATAACGTTGTACACGTCTTCCTCCGTCATGACGATTTTCCCGCGTCCTTTCTCGATGACGAAGCGGTTCACCGTTCCTTTCACGTCAGGGGCGTAGGCTCCTGATCGAAGGTGGCAGGCGCCTCGGAAGGAGACCGCGAATCCTAGGGCAGCGGTCTTTAAGCCCCTCAAATCGTAGCCGGGCAATTCCAGTCCTTTGATGTGGTTCGCGTAGTGGTCCGCGCCCTTGCCTATTTTCTCCGCGGCTTTCATCGTTCCCTCGGCGAGTACGTCGCCGAGCCAGCCGTCGCGAGTGCCGATTTTCTTCACCATCGCAATCAGGGCTTCGTGGTCTCCGAATCGTAGGTCCAAGCCGTCCGTGTTCTCCTTCGAGAGGATGCCGTTCTCGTACAGGTCCATCGCGAAGCCGATGGTGACTCCGGTCGAGATGCCGTCTATGCCGTAGTGGTTGCAGAGGCGCATGGCTTCGATGATGGCGTCTAGGCGGTCGACCCCGCAGTTGGGTCCGAGCGCCCACAGGCATTCGAACTCCATCCGGCTGGTTGCCCCCTTGTACGGGCCTTCAGGCGCCACGGCGACGTGGTCGCACCGCATGGCGCAGGTGGCGCAGCCGATGATTTTTTTGACAAAGTGTTCGTTCAGGTATTCGCCGCTCACTTTCTCGGCGCCTTCGAAAGTGGCTTGGGCGAAGTTGCGGGTCGGCAGCGCCGCGAGGGCGTTGAGCACGAGTACGTTTTCCGGGGTGCCCAAGGTGCGGTATTTCCTCGTCGCGGGGCCTTTCATGCGTTCGTGGATCATTTTCACGAAGTCTTTGAAGCCTTCAAGGTCAGCCACGTTTACGTCTTTGGTGCCGCGCACGGCGACGGCTTTGAGGTTCTTCGAGCCCATCACGGCGCCCATGCCGGTTCGTCCGACGGCGCGGAACTCGTCGTTTATGATGGAGGCGAAGCGGCCGAGTTTCTCTCCGGCTTCGCCGATCGCGGAGACGCGGATGTAGTAGTCGCCCAGTTCTTCTCTGATCGCCACATCGGTCTCGTAGGGCGACTTTCCTTTCAGGTGCTGGGCGTCCAGCAGGTGGACGGTGTCGTCGTCGATCCACGCGTAGACCGGTTTTTCCGATTTGCCCGTGAAGATGACGGCGTCGTAGCCGGCGCGTTTCAGTTCGGGGCCGAAGAAGCCGTGGGCTTTGGACTCGGCGACGCCGCCGGTTGCCGGGGACTTGGAGACCACGGCGTATCCGTTGCCCGCGGTCGGGCCCATCGTGCCGCTTAACGGGCCGGTCACGAAGATCAAGGGATTGTCGGGGCTGAACGGGTCCGTGTGGGGTTTGGAGTTGTCCATGAGTAGCCGGATGCCGAGCCCGATGCCTCCGATGTATTGCTTCGCCAGCTCTTCTTTCAGAGGTTCGGTTTCCACTTTGCCGTTGGAGAGGTTAACACGAAGTACGCGTCCTGCGTAGGCAAACACGACTCATTCCTCCGTAACATGTGTGGGTGAAAATATGATACATGACTAGTAAATATGTTTTCTTATTGCAGCCGCGTCAGCCTCATTTTTCCTGTTCTGCAGAGTCCACTTTGACGAGCGAGTGCGCAGTGGTATTGGCACCTGCTGCACGTGACCCCTGCGGGGGTTTTTCCATAGTTTTCCATAGAAGAATGTTCCAGAAACCTTTTTATTGGGAAGCGGCTTATTTGCATAGTGCTGAAATAAGAAAGGAGAACAGGAAAAAAATGAAACTGAGTAAAGTATCTATTGCTATTCTGTTTGCTGCAGTTCTACTGATGATGGCCGCGATTCCTTCAGGCGCAGCTGTTAAAGGCCCCCGAGAAGACGACTTGGCGGTCTACTTCTACGCCAGCCAAGAAGCTGCTTACACGGCGCTCACCAACGGCGACATCGACTTCATGTGGTACGACCTCACATCCTCGCAGGCCGACAACGCCTTCACCAACCCCAACTTGATCACCGCCCCCTGTCCTGACTTCGGCTTCTACGAGATCGACCTGAACAACAACGCCACTGTCCCCGCGGATCCCGGTGTCCGGAGTCCGATGAACTACACCGAAATGCGACAAGCCGTCGCCTTTCTGTCGGACAAAGACTACTTCGTCGGCACGCTCCTCGGCGGGAAAGGCCAACGCATCGACCA
>CAYNAW010000074.1:0-3838 GCA_964395545.1 uncultured Candidatus Bathyarchaeia archaeon
AGCGTGACAAAACGTGAGCCTTTCATCTTTAGCGGAAAAGGCAGTACGATATGCCCGGGGACTGGGGGCCGATGGTGCAGAGGCATATGTTCTGAGGCAGAAGAGTATACTTGTCCAAGTCGACCATGGCGGAATATCAAACGAGTCTGTGCAGGAAATAGGCGGCGTCGGCATACGCGTGCTGAGGAATGGGGCTTTCGGCTTTTCGCATGTTGACAAACTCGACGAGAAGTCGGTGGAAGCGACTGTTGAAAATGCCCACCGCATTGCCAAAGTGAGCGTCGCTGACGCTAACAACTCTCTTCCGAGCCCCCGACCTCTGTCTGAGGTAGAGGGAATCTACGATAAGAGAATCGTCGAGCTTCCGGTGGAGGAAGTTATCACGACCACGAAGAGCATGCTCGACGCCGCGTTGAGCTACGACAAGCGGGTGAGTGTTGACTCAGGCGGCGTAGAAACGCGCCTGGAAGAAGAGGCGTTGGTGAACACTGAGGGCGTGGACTTGGAGGCGCAGAGAACCCTGATGGGGGCCTTCATATGGGGCTTGGCGAAAGAGAATGGCGAAGTCACGTCATTCACGGATGACTCTGGGTATTCTCACAAGTTTGACTTGGACGTGGAGAAGATTGGGACGACGTTTGCTGAGCGAGCTGTAGGGCAGTTTGGCGCGAAGAAGATTGAATCCTTCGAGGGCACGGCGATACTTGACTTCAACCCCGTGGCTGAGTTAGTGGGCGGCGTGTTAGCCTTCGGTGTCAGAAGTGACAACGTGCAAAGGAATGCGAGTCCTCTCAAGGGGAAAGTCGGGAGTGAACTGGCAGTTGCCCTGTTGAACGTGGTCGATGACGGCCTACTCGATGGAGGGATGATGACCAAAGCTTTCGACGACGAGGGCTGCCCGCAGAAGCGGACACCCATATTGGAGAGCGGCATATTGAAGGGCTTCCTCTACGACACGTACACCTCAACGAAGGACAAAACAGAGAGCACGGGCAACTCGTCCAGAAGACGGTCAGGCCTGTTCTCCACGCCGTTCCTGCCTTTCGAGGCTCCTCCCCAACTGCTTCCCAGCAACTTCATAATAGCACCAGGCACTCAGACGAAGGAGCAGTTGGTTGAAGAGGTGGACAAGGGTATCTTCATCGGTCGCTTCTCGGGCAACGTCGAATACAGCAACGGTAACTTCTCTGGCATCGTCAAACAAGGCTTCCTCATAGAACACGGAGAGCTGAAGCAGCCACTCGTCGAAACCATGATTTCAGGCAACGCTTACACCTTGATGAAAAGCATCTCAGGCATTGGAGCAGAACTCAAAACTCTCGATTTCGGAGGACTAATGCCCTCTGTTCAGACTCCTCTCATTCGAGCAGAACGAGTGAAAATAACTGGAAAAACCTAGGCACAAACAACATAACCGATCGAGCCTAGACGCGTTGCACCACTCTGTTTGTCCAGCAGTTTATATGAGCGAAGCGTTATGGGAAAAGCAAGAGTGACCTGAGGGGTTTTGGTGAGAAAGCGTGATGAGTTCGTAGGCAGTAAGCTACTGCTGATGGGAAGTAAGGCTTTTCGGGCTAAGGAACTGCCAGCCGAAGTCGCGGCGAAAGTGGATGAGGCGATTGCCCACAGCATGATGATTATCGTGGGAGAAGCTCAGGGCGCATGCAGGCTCTTCCAGGACTACCTGCAATCGAGAAGCTACAGGAACGTCATTGTAGGCCACGCAAGAAGCCTTAGATACAACGCGGGCAGCTGGACGACCCGAAAATATGGCGATGATCTGACGGAAAGGGAGAAGAGGATGATTGAAGACTGTGACTCGGCAATCGTCATTTGGTCCGACACCAGCGGTGTTATAGCCGAGAACCTTGAGCTGCTGAAGCGACTGGGTAAACCCACTTTCCTCTACGAGCACTCGTCTGAAACTCAGACGATGCAGGCTGGGTGGCTCGACTCTCAGAGGATTTACGATCCCTACTACTACATGAAAGAATACTACAGAAAACGAAAACACGAGAGCAAGGAGTGACTACTTCAGCCCCGTTGCCGTCTTTCGGTTAGAGAGATAGACTGTGTTGGACATGTGCTGACACAAAGACCACAGCCAAAACATCTGTCCGTTATAAAGCTAAGCTCGCCGTCTTCTAACCGTCTAGCCTTGAACTGGCATCTGTCCACACATGTGCCACAGTTGATGCAAGTCTCAGAATCGTTTTCGGCGACGTATCTACTCGCCACCACTGCTTCGGGAATGCCGAATCTCACGAGCGCACTCATCGAATGGCAACAGCATGAGCAGCAGCTGCAGACGACGTCAGGTTTGTCGCTCCCCTTGAAAGTGTAAGCGATATGAACTAGTCCAGCCTTGTGAGATCTCTCCAAAGCCTCGAGAGCCTCCTCCAGGCCGACTCTCCTCCCCAGCCCCCGCACGATCTGCTCCTCCGCCTCCGTGTTCAAACTGAGACAGACGTCGAGCGGAGCGTCACATCCTTTCACCCTCTTCCGGCAGCCACAATCCCCCAGCGAAATCCGCCCAGCCCTTACGAGAACCTCCTTCATCTCTGAGAAATCCAAGACTCTGTGTACACCCTCCAAATGCACGTTCACGGGCACCGTCACCGCAGCCATTTTCCCAACGATCTCGTCCTCCAACTCCTCCTTCGTCCAATCAGCCTTCTCAGCCAAGAACACTTACCTTCATGAAAAATCCTATACGCACAAACATAAATCACTTACCCTCTCACCATCAGCAATCATGTTTGAAGCGTGCTAAAGGGCCTTATAGAATCCAGATCGAATAGTCTAACCTATAAGTAGAGAGTGAGCATAGCCTAGTCAGGCAACTCCAAGCCCAGCTGCCGCCTTAAGGTCTTATACCGGTTCCTCACCGTGACTTCAGTCACACCCGCAGCTTCCGCAATGTCCTTCTGAGTCTTCTTCTCCCCGTTCATCAGGCAGGCAATATACAAAGCCGCCGCAGCCAACCCCATAGGGTCCTTCCCGGCAGCTGCACGGCGACGCTTAGCATCACGCAGAATCTTAATCGCCAAACCCTGTGTCGGCCCACTAATTCCCGTGCGCTCAGCAATTTTCGAAATATACGTCAAGGGATCCGCAATCGGCATACGTACATCCAGCTCCCGCAACAACAAGCGATAACACCGAGCGACATCCTTCTTATCCACCAAACTAGCCTCAGCAATCTCCCGCAGAGTCCTCGGAGTCCCCGTAGTCCGACACGCAGCATACAGAGCTGCAGCCGAAATTGCCGCAATACTCCGTCCACGCACTAGACCCTTATCTAAAGCCTTTCGATACACAACCGCTGCCTTCTCTTTCACCGAAGCTGGGACATACATCTTATCTGACAGCCTATCCAGCTCCGCCATAGCCTGCGCCAAATTCCTGTCGACACTACTGTGTACACGCGAACGAATCTGCCACTTCCGAAGCCGCCACATCTGTAACCGCGTCGAAAGAGGCAGCTTACGGCCGAACGCGTCTCTGTCAACCCTGCCAATCGCGGTAGATAAGCCCTTATCATGAACAGAATAAGACGTCGGCACTCCTACACGACTACGAGAAGCCTTCTCTTCCTGAGTAAAGGCCCGCCACTCAGGACCCTTATCCATCATCTGATCCCGCAAAACAAGACCACAATCACCACAAACAGTCTCACCACTATCATAATCGTGGATAAGGTTCGAGCTGCCACACTCTTGACATTTGTCTGTTAAGCGCTGATGCGCTATAGTCCTCTTACTCACCGCGCTCCCTTCGGTATCCTGTTTTGGCGAGAACCCGTCACAAGATTACTTCCTCATCAGAAGCTTCGGAA
>CAYNAW010000075.1:0-3836 GCA_964395545.1 uncultured Candidatus Bathyarchaeia archaeon
GTTCTCCACACCTGCGTAAACCATTTGCAGACCCTTTGTGTTCACATAAGCGCGCGCGGGGGCCTTGTCTCAGAAACCATTCTGGTGCTTAGTAGGTGCAGGACGTACTTTCGCTCGGTCCCGATTCTCCAGTTTCATGTCGCTTGGTGCGAAGCTTTCCCACTTTCGGATACAGGCGCTTCATTTTGAATCAATAACTCTTAAATACAGTTGGCATATCGTACCTTCTTGATTCGCATGAAAATGAAGAACCTCGATCTGAAAATTCTCTCCGAGTTGATAAAGGATTCGAAGACTAGTGACAGAACGTTAGCCAAGAAAATAGGTGTTTCTCAACCTACGGTTACCCGAAGACGGGCGAGGCTTGAAACGACGGGCGTCATAAAGGAGTACACGTTTGTCCCTGACTTCCCAAAGCTCGGCTACCACATTATGGCGATTACTCTATTCAAGTATGGTACCGACGTCGATGCAAAAGACATGGCTGCAGCCCGAGAGAAAGCGAAGCAGATAGTGAAAGAAAGCCCCTTTGAGATGGTCATGGCCGAGCGCGGCATCGGGATAGACTATGACGGCGTGACCATCTCGTTTCACCGAAACTACGGAGACTTTGCAGCGTTCAGAGAACACATAAGGCACTTGCTTCCGACAAAAGCCTACAAGGTTGATAGTTTCTTGGTCAACCTCGACGACGACGTTCACTATCGACCCCTTACGTTCTCAACCCTTGCCACCCACTTGCTCAAACCTCCAGCCGAATGAACGCGCACGCTGGTTTTCCTCCAGATTCTCACAACGCCTTGCAGCCGGTTCTGAACAGCCATGGTTTGCCATCGGTCCCCGATGCTCAATACTTACCGAGATAATGTTCCAATTCTTCTTGTAGAATGTGACATCGGCGCTCTTGGTTCCCTTGTTGTGCGCCCACGTGCGTGTTGAAAGAGAAACTGGTTTCTGGTCTACGAGCCAGCAATATGCACCTAGCCGAATGAAACAGCTTCCGGTGGCTGAGGAAAAACAGACCGGGAAGTTATCAACGTGACCGTTTCTTTCACACCTGGGATTTTTCGCAAGATATTGATGACGAAATCGTCCAGTTCTTCCATCGTGTTGAACTGCGCTTCAACACACAGGTCATAGATGCCGTAGGTCAAGGCAGCTTTAATCACCTGATTCGTCTTTTTCAAGGAATCCAGTATCTTCTCCTCCGTTCCTGCCTCAATCTTGCCCAGAACATAGACTGTGATCATCTTTGAACCCACATAGACGATATTACACAGGTTCTTAAAGGCTACGTCCAGTTGGCACCACTTGGTCTTGGTTGCAACAAGACGGACCCTGTGCGTCACGAGTCCTGGACTACCATTCTGATTCTTGCTCGGGGTTGAATTTTCGTAGGGCTTCTCTGTTTCTCTCAAAAAAGTCCCTGAAAGTCGTGGTCAGTTCGAAACCTTCAGCTTCTTTCAGGAAAACCCAGCGTACTTCAAGAACGTCACTTCCTGCCTGCAGATGGCCGCCTTTTATGCGCACAAAGAAGTCGAGGATGACGAAATGGTAACGCCATCTGCCCTCATCATCCTGTTCCAAGTTATCCACGACGTCAATTAAGTTGCAGGCTTCTACATCTAGACCTGTCTCCTCTCTCACTTCTCTAACAATAGTCTCCTTCACAGTCTCGCCCAGTTCCACGATACCTCCCGGGATGCTCCACTTATCTTTTCCAGGTTCTGAGCCTCTTTTAACAAGAAGGATCTTATTATCACAGATGATGACGGCGCCTACGCCTACGATGGGCTTTGCAGGATATTCGCGTGTCAAACAATCGACCCTGCCGACGATTTTCGGCTGACTTTGCCAGGTTCTGATGGGCCCGCCCGGATTTGAACCGGGGACCAGCAGGTTATGAGCCTGTCGCTCTGACCGTGCTGAGCTACGGGCCCCTTCTTTCTATTTGTTTTGGCGGTATGAAGGTTTAAATATTCTGCTTTGCGCTTTTAGGGTTTGTTAGGTTGCCGCCGTAGCTCAGTTCGGTAGAGCGGCTGGCTGTTAACCAGTCGGTCATAGGTTCAAGTCCTATCGGCGGCGCCTTTCTGTGTGCGGCTTAGCCGGTTCCATTCGATGCTAGCACAAATACTCGGGGGTGAGCGCGGTAGTGTTTATATTGTATGTGGTGTGATTGTTTTGGTTGGTGGCTTTGTTGGCGGCGGGTGTTTTTGGTGAGGAGGAGCGGCGTCGACATACGGGTGTGTGTATTGATTGTGGTGGCCCTACGGAGCTGTATGAATTGGATTTGAAAAAGAGCAAGAAAATTCTTCAATGCACTCGTTGTGGGCTGTACCATATCTACAAGAAGGATATGTTGGGCAAGTGGAAGGTTGTGAAGGCCGCGAAAGTCAGCGACCTGTAGAAGAGTCCGTCAGGGCTCTTATAGCTGGATTCTGAACTTGCACAGGTCATCTCCGGGTACATTTGACTTCTCGACGGATACTTCCACGGGGCGATCGAGAGCGGCTTCGAAAAGCTGTTTCACCCATCCTCGGGAGCAATTGCACCCCGTCCCTGAGACCGTGCCCTTAGGGATTCTGTTTACTGAGGAGCAGAAGCATCGCGGGTAAATGATGTAAAGACTGCCGTCCTCTCTGTCCAAGTGCTTGTAGACTCGGCTGAAGTCGACTATGAACTTCTCTGTGGGCTTTCACTGCTGGTATATTCTGCGAGCACTCTTGATTAGGCTCGAGTCTGACATCATCGTCCACATCGTTGCACGCCTGTCACAACTAACTACAAACCTGAACCTTGCCAATTCTTCGCCTTCTATATAACCGCCTGAAACAAGACATAGACCATAATTAGCACAATACCCCCAACCTGCGAGATGCCACTCTTCGTCAGAAATCGCCAGAGCAAGACGTTCATGGTCAACACGAACAGCAGAATCTCCGCAAGCGCAACAACACCGATACTGAAGGAAGACGCCATGAGGACAATCCCCAAAACCAATGTAATCGTCGCCAAGTTAGCTCCGATCACGTTCGCCAACACCAAGTGGACACGACCCCGCTTGACAGCTGCCAACCCAAACGCCAACTCTGGCAACGACGTGCCCACCGCAACAATCTTCGCCCCAATCAGCACCGGGAGAATCCCGAGCTGAGAGGCAACACTGACCGCTGAGGAAACCACAAGGCGAGAAGCAAAAACAACTAGCAATGAACATGTGACGATAAACAGGAACGTTCTCCTCTGGCTTTTTCCAACGGTTTTCGTGACATGGTCTGCCGACGCTGGGCTTCTTTTCTTAATCATCTCGTACACGCTGAAACCGAAGACTGCTAACAAAGCTATCCCAACGATCTGGTTGGCAAAAAATGGAATAACAACCGTTACCCGTGAAATTACGAGGAGAAGAGGGACAATCGAAGCCAAGAACAACAAGTCAACCAACTCACCTATAGGCTCGGTGGCGAATTTTCTAAAAGCCCCCGAAACCCCCAGAATCCCGACAACGATGCCTATGTTGAAAACATGTGACCCCAAAATGTCCCCAACTGACAGCTCAGGTACGCCATCCAGAAGCGCAAAAACGGCGACAGTGACCTCTGGCAACGTGGTCACCAAAGAAAGAATCACGAAACCAGCTGACGCCTCACTTAGCCCCGTGAACTCCATGAACATCTCAATGTAGCCGATGGCAAAATGACTAGCCAACGCTAAGACAATCAACGAAACAGCAAGAATCAGCAATTGCACTGCGATTACATCAACCATCTAACAGACCAGCCTACTTATTCAAACAGAATTAAATATGTGTTATGTCACAGCGAGCAAGGCTTAGC
>CAYNAW010000076.1:0-3781 GCA_964395545.1 uncultured Candidatus Bathyarchaeia archaeon
CGGAGCCTCCGTGGCAAGCAGCTGTCGATTGACCGACTTATCGAGGATATTCGGGCCAAGATTTCCGCAGTCGGAGCCAAGCGAGTCGTCGTGGACACGCTAGCAGCACTCTTCTATCGGTTTCCCGATGCGGTAGAACGAAGGAACCAAGTTGTGGAGTTGGTGCAATCCTTGGCGGATATGGGGGTCACCTGTCTCGTGATCACAGAACTGAAGCACCTTAGTCTTGAACGCGAAGCTTTGGAAGAGGAGTTTCTGGTTCACGGAGTTATAATGCTTCAAACGCTGTTCTCGGGCTCAACGACGACAAGAGCGATGCAGGTTGAGAAGATGCGAGGCGCCAAAGTCAATCCGAGCATCGTGCCTTACGCGATCAGCCGCAACGGAGTCGAGATCTTCCCCAACATGCCGCTGTTCGAAAAGTGACCGCACTTCGCTCGCAGCCGAATCAGGATCGACGTCTAGGCTTGTCATGCCCTAAGCTTTTCCTTTATTAGCGGCATCTCGTTCTCGAGATATCTTTGATTGAACATTCGTCTGATTCGCAGGAATTTCTGCACGCCGTCCTTAGTCTGTTTTGTATAGACGTCGATTTCCCCTTCGAAGGGGTCCAGTACGGCCTGAACGTCTTCAGCGGTGTGCATCTGAGGGTTCAGCAAGACTAGTGATGTGAACCCTTGGGATTTCAACTCTGACAGAAACCCAGTTAACCATTTTCTGGTTCGCACAGCGCCATGCTCGAGCAGTATGTCCGAAAGAATTCCGATGCAGGCCCGTTTTTGGACCTCTGGTTTCCGAGCCATCTTGCGGAAGGCAGAGGTCAAGGCGATGCTGATGTCGGTGAGGTTCTCCACGCCTTTTAGCTTGATGACGTTCGGTCGGTTGTCAATAATTGCATCTGCTTGGGGATTGCAGATGAAAACGTGGAAGTCGGGGCTAACCTCTTTGGCCAGGGTCTTCATCATGTTTACATCTGTGGCGAAGTAGATCGTAGTCTCTTTCTGCTTCACCCCTTCTTTCAGGAACCTCAAGGTAAGGAGATCTTTCTCGTCACACGGCGGAGATGTCAGGATCATCGCGTATTTTTCTGGAACTCCTCCGAGAAGCAGGCTGTCCAAGTCTCTGTAACCGGTGGAAAGGCGACGTGGAAGATCAGCCTCAGCTACCTTCACTGTCGCAGGTGACGGTTCAGAGATCACCTCATCTCCGTCGTCATCTAACAACTTTATCAGTGGGTGGATGGAGTAGGTGCCTTCATGCGAGGCTTTCATGTTTAGACGAATCTCTTCCCTCGAACCTGGGTCGATGGTGACCTCTTCGGCGACGATAGAGCCGCCCTTCAGCTTGAAGTGGTGTGGCATGAGGACTACTTCGAAATTCTTGGGAATGATTCTCTCAACGCTTTCGAGGGTGACAGGGGTTTCACCTACATTGGCAACGGTGATTCCCAGTCTAACTTCTTCGTCAACCATCACTTGGTTTTCCATGAGGGTCAAATCGGTCTCTATTCTGGATACACGTCTTGGCTCTTCCCGAGTTTTCGGCGGTGAAAGTCCATGTCTTTCATCCAGCGCTGCGAATAGCTTGCGCATGTCTTTGAAAGTCTCAAGATACTCCAGACCACGCTTCGTTATCGTGTACAGTGTGGCGCCGGCAACCTTGCTTTCCGAAACAAACCCCCGCGAGGCCAGAAAGGCAAGCATAGCTTTGGCTCGATCCACGGGCAGGTTCGCGCCATATGATGCCTTCGTCAGCCGGCAAGAGTGTTTCCTCGCGACCGTGTCCAGCAATTCGGAATAGATCTCGTACTTGTTCCTTCGTTCGGGCAATTTTCCGCGTTCCACTAGAATCTGGGCGTAACCAGCAATTAAATTGTATCCTTGGGCGAGTATAGGGCCATGGATTGGACAATGAACAGCTCAGTTGATTGGTCTGCAGTCGGCCTCCTGCTCACTGTCAGGGTCATTCCACTTTTTGTGGAGGTCTTGCAAACGCGACGTCGCGGGCGACTTCAAGCTCCCTCGTATAGTGGACCTCGCCAGAGATGCGGCAACCCGATTCCAGTCGTATGGTCTCTCCTCGGAGATTCCCGGCTCTCACATCGCGTTCTAGAATGATGCGCTTAGCATCGATGTCCTCAACCTCGGCTCTCCTGCCCACAACTACTTCGTCAGCTTTAATGGGGCCTTTGACCCTTCCCCTACTACCGATTTCCACGTAGGACGCGCACACTCCTTGGTCGGCTTCAATCTGTCCTCCCACTGAGAGCTTTGATTCTGCCGTGACCTTTTCGGCCCGGAGCGAACCGCCTACGTCGACATCGCGGGCTTTGAGTTCTCCTGCGATCTCGGCCCTCCCGCCGACTTCGAACGTTCCGGAAAGGGTGGTTGAACCGCCGACCTGAATCTTTCCCCCTACGTCTATTTCGTCGCCTTTTGCTGAGCCGGATATTGCCACGATGCCTCCTACGTCCAACGTCTCGAATTCGAGGTCGCCATCGACTTTGCAGACGCCGCCGACTTCGATGGTGCCGCCACGGCTGCCGCCGGCCAGCTTGACGCTTCCCCCAACGTCGATTTTGGCAAACTTCAGCGGCTTTTCTGAGACAAGGCTTCCGCCAACGTCCACGTTGTGCACCTTGCCACCGTCAACTTTCACTATACCTCCAACGTCAATCGTGTCCTCCACATCAACCTCTCCTTTGATCTTCACCGATCCGCCGACGTCGATGTTTCTGGCTTTGACTTCACCCTCGGCCTCGAATTTGCCGCCCACATCGATGTCATCAGCCGTTGTTGATCCGCCCACCTCGAGGCTCCCGCCCACATCAAGGTCATCCACCGCAAGGTTGCGTCCCACTCTGAGGCTTCTTCCAATGTCCACGCTCTCAGCCGTCACGTTCCCCGAAACGTCCAGGCGACCATCCTCGAGTTCGATCGATGTCTTAACCTGAAGGTCTCCTCTGACGGACACCTCGCCCTCTCCTTCCAGACTCTCAGCCGAAAGACTGCAGTCGAAGATAACGTCATTTTCCACGAAGACTCTGCCGGACGCTACAAGTCTGGGGGGAGAACCTTCGCCTTTGACAACTGCGTGCCTCTTGACGTCCAAGTCCCCTTCCACTACGCCTAACGTGACCGTGCTTCTCGGGGGAACTATCTGGGCCGTAATGAGTCATCACCAAGACTGTAGAATCGGCTCGCCCTTAAAAAAGGCAACTCAAGTGTTGTAGTCACATATTGTGACTATCAGGAATGTGCTCAAGCGACAATCAGCTGCTTCCGACTCGTGGACTCGGCTGCGGATGCTTGAGCTCTCAGGTCAACCGGGTTGACCGACTCTCCTTGCCGACTCCTTCTTGAAGCTAGTAGTGGTGATATCCCAGGCTTCGAGCTACGCCGACGTTGGAAAGCCGCTCTTTTCTCAGCGGCATCTCTTCGCCGATGTATTCCTGTTCGTACATTCGCCGTATCTGCATTAGCTTCTGTTCCGCCTTTTCGTAGATGCGCATCTCGCCGTCAAACAGGTCTGTCACCGCTTGGACTTCTTCGGGGCTGTGCATCTGGGGATTGATGACGGCCAGGATGGTGAACCCTTTGGATTTCAGTTCGGACGCGAGTCCGATAAGCCACTTTCGCGTGCGAACAGCGCCGTGCTCCAGTAGGATGTCTGACAGGATTTCTATGCAGATCCGTCGGGGCGTGCTGTTTGACGCCTCGAATCGTCTTAACGCTGAAACGATGGGAATGCTGATGTCAGTGAGGTTTTCCACGCCCCGTAT
>CAYNAW010000077.1:0-3684 GCA_964395545.1 uncultured Candidatus Bathyarchaeia archaeon
TCACATTAAACGCCCGGGCTAGATTCACCCGTTCTTTGTCCACGGTTTCTATGACTTTGCAGATATGTGCGGTGGCTCCCTCAACGTAAATCTTGAACTTGCCCTGCATCGCTTGGATGGTTCCCGAATTGAGGAGAAGTAACGTGGGGTGAAGAACCGCGCCGAAGTTGTTCAAGCTGGTTTCCAATGTGCTGGTGGCGGGTATGAACTGTGGGTACGCTTCTGTGACGGCTTTCAATACGTTTTCTGTTTCAGAGGCCGGAAAGGCCGCGATGGGAACAGTGTTCTTGACGCTGAATACTTCGGAGCTTGTGGGGGCTGCACTTCGACAGGTATAAACGAGGGTTTGGGCCTCAGCCAACATCACTTTGGCAGTAACGCCATTTTTGTCAAGTATGTTTCTGAACTCGAGGGCACCGCCCGTGCGCCCGGGATTGAGGAGAATGATTTGTCCATCGTGTAAGTGAGGGGCACAGCTCTCGGCTAAGGATTTGTGGACATGGGCTGGCACGACCACCATGATTACGTCCACGTCGTCAATGACCTCTTCTATGTTTGAAGAAGCCAGGTTCAGCTTTCCAAAGCCCTGTATTGCACCAGTTAAGTGGATGCCGCCTTCTTTCTTGAGTTGCTCCAGATCCGCACTTTTGCGCTTGTAGAGATTTACGCTGAACCCTTTTAATGCCAGATGTGCCGCCATGGTTTTGCCGCCGTGACCTCCGCCCAAGACGGCGAACCGTGGACGCCTTTCAGAAACCATTATCGGGACACCTTTGCGATCAACCTATCTCCTGAGACTATTTCTTAAGCTCCTTGAATATTTTTTCTATCCTCTCTTCTTCTGAAACCGGTTTTTTCGACTCGGAGTCAACCGCGTAGCAGGCACCGTCAACTAAGCGTGTTTCCATCGTGCCTCGGGCAACTTTGCTGCCTTTGAGATGAGGGGCGTCTAGAAGCCCTATTCTGACAGATTTTCCAAGCGTTTCCGGGTCAATCCATGGGTCTTCAACGGTTTTATCCGCGATCTGTCTAATTGCATCAAGCAGAACTGCAGCTTCATTAAGGAGTTCTTCTTTCCTTTTTTGCACCCGTGGGTCTATCGTCATGTCTGGCAGGTCTTGCAGACAGTTTTGTATTACTTGTCGCGTGATCTTAGCACTTTCGATTATGTCTTCAGAGGTGGCCGCGTGGTCAGGTTCGGAGTAGGCAACCATGTGGACGATGTCGGGGTTCAAGGCCATTTGCAGCATTACTGAGGAAGCCATCTGGCCTTTCGCCGCATGAAGGTCAGCAGGATAGCTTAGGAGACCCGTCCTCGTTTCTTTGTAAATCGTGAATTTCTCGGAGATCAAGCTTTTGACAATGTCGTTTTTTGCCAGCTGTTTGGCCAGGTCCATGGCGAAAGACTCGCCCAAGGGCAGATTAAACATAAAATCGGCAACATAATGCTTCACGCCCATTTTCTTGGCGTTGTAGGCGCTCAGGAACGCGTCAGCGACTGCAACTGTATCAGAGGCGTGTCGTAACTCGAAATGATGGGGCTCATTAACCTCCACCGGAATGTTCCTTTTCGCATGCCACGTCATCAACTCTTGGTGTTCCCTGATCGCCTCTTCTAAGCCGAGGGGACCTCGTCGGTCCAATTGACTGAACCAGAACAAGGGTATCGCCGCCCACGCGTTGTGGATGGTTTCAACAAGGGTTTCAGCCATTCGGAATAAGTCACTCGTACCTTGATAGCATCTAAGCAGGGGATAGTTGCCGCATCTTGTGGCCTCATAGATGGCTCGAAAGTCCTCAGCGGTACGAACGGGCACCCCACCTGCTCCTTTTCGCCCTGGAACTTGCTTTTTCGGATGAAAGAAGTGTTCCTGCGCCTCTTGGTCTGGCGCCAGAGAGATTACGTCAATGACCTTGGCTTCTGCCACTTGGCGGGTTGCGTCGACAGTTTCCTCCACAGTGGCTAGCCCGAGATGTTGTCTTATGAGCGGGAAAGGCTTTTTCCAGCCAATTCTGTCAACCAGACCGTCGGGGTACGCCTCCTGATCTGTGCTGCCGTGACGCTCTCCTCTGATGTAGGCTAAGACTTCCTCAATAGGCTCTGTGCCATCAAACACCTTTTCAAACATGCCGATTTCTTTAGCCACCTTGGCGACAGGAGGTGTTCCTCCGAAGGCATATCTTCGGTTAAGCAAGCCTGCCTCTTTCAGAGCGTTTCTCAGATTCTCTAAATGGTATCTACCTGACTCGGGCTGCAATCGATAACTGATACCCACCAGATCCGGGTTCGTCTCTTTGATCGCCCCCACAAATTCCTTGACGGAGACCGCGGCTCCAAGAAAAATCGTGTTGAACTCGCCATACTTCTCGGCTAACGCGAGAAAATTGAGTACTCCAGCAACATGTACGCCGTCGCCGAGCGACCCAGCCAGTACCTTCTTTTTCCCTCCATTCATAAAAAAACCTAGCGAACTACGGGTTTCGGACTAATAAGAATTTCGATGCCGCGCAATATGCACCGAAAGGCAGAAAAAAGGGTCCTGCCATGAGACAGCAAAACTAAATAGCGAAATCCGTTCCTTCGCATTGTAACTAGCCGCCAAATGACGGTGATGGTTTGAAAGCATGCCTAATCGATTTCGGAAGCACGTTCACCAAGGTCATGATCGCTGACCTAGACGAGGCTAGGATAACTGCTCAATCCAAAGTCGTTTCAACCGTAGAAACTAACATTCTGTTTGGTCTTGAACGAGCCCTCAAGAAATTGAACCTGTCCAAGGAGTCCCTTTCAAGAAAATTCAGCCATAACCTTGCATGCAGCAGTGCAGCCGGTGGTCTAAGAACGATTGCAGTAGGTTTAGTTCCTGAACTCACTGCTAAGGCAGCGAGAAAAGCAGCCTTAGGGGCAGGCGCAAGAGTATTGGAAACCTACGCTCACAAGCTGTCACAGTCCGAGATGGAACGAATAGAAAGCCTAATGCCTGACATTATTCTGCTGGCTGGGGGCACTGACGGCGGCGATAAGAAAACCATTGTCTACAACGCTAAAGTTCTGGCCAAATCCCACCTTCAAATACCCATCGTAGTAGCCGGCAACAAAGAAGCCGCCAAACAGGTCGAACGCATACTGAACAGTCGAGAAAAGGACGTCGCAGTAACAGAAAACGTGATGCCCAAATTGGAAGAATTAAACATAGAACCCGCACGAGAAGTCATTCGCGACATATTCATGGAACGAATCGTTGTGGCAAAAGGACTGGGTGACACCAAGAAATTCGTCGACATTCTGATGCCGACCCCTGCAGCTACTCTCAAAGCCACTGAATTGCTTGCCAACGGCTTCGAGGACGACGCCGGGCTGGGCGAAATCCTGGTGATCGAGGTCGGAGGCGCCACAACGAATGTGAACTCCATAGCTGAGGGCAAACCAACGCAGCCAAAAACCATATGGAAGGGACTCAAAGGTCCCTATGCAAAGAGAACCGTAGAAGGCGACTTGGGCGTGCGAGTCAGCGCGGAGTCTCTCTTGGCCGCCACCGGCATCGGAAAAATCATTGAGAAACTCGACATGACAGTGAAGGATACTGAAGTAGCTGAAATCGAGAGCATTGTAAAGGAGCTTCCCTTCAACATTGGGTTAATCCCTCGTTCAGAAAGGCAATACGCAATCGACACGGCGTTGGC
>CAYNAW010000078.1:0-3648 GCA_964395545.1 uncultured Candidatus Bathyarchaeia archaeon
TGACACCGCTCTGCCTTGTAGAAGTGGAGGCATAGAGGGTGAAAACGACGGCCATCCAGCCCGTGAGACAGGAGAGTGGCAACTAGCGTGGGCACGCACACTAGACAACCTGGCTTCGCAAAAACCACTGGGCAATCGCTACTGGCTCTCGTTTTCAACCTTGGTGGAGTAATCGCAGGCTTAACAGTAGCCACCTCTCTGGGTCTATTTCTCCAAGAACCTTGGATAATCGTCCTCTATCCCGGAATTATCAGTCTCCGGGGGGTCATAGGCGGCCTCTTCGCCGGACATTTGAGTACAGGTCTTCACTTGGGCACCATTCCCACTGACCTGTTCGGGAAGAGCACGAAGAAGTTTCACGTGCTCTGGAGCTCTGTGGTTGTCATGACATTTGAAAGCAGCATCCTCTTGGGGCTCGTGGCTGTACTTTTTCAGGCCGCTTCCCCAAACAGCCTTAACGTTTTCGACGTGGTGGCCATCTTCAGCACCCTCATTGCAACCATGGGACTAACAATCCTTGTAATCTCGCCCTTAACAATAATTGTCGCCTTCTCCTCGTTTAAGAAAGGCTTGGACCCGGACATAATCGTCTACCCAATCGAGTCAACCGCTGCCGACATACTTGTCACTCTGTGCTATCTTGCGATTCTGAACGTGCGTCTTTCTGGGACAGGCTGGCTTGCCATCGAAGCAGTGTGCGTCATTTTCATAGGCATTGTTCTAGGCATTTTCTACCTTAACAGGAAGGAGGCCAGCTTCCTGAGGACACTGAAGGAGTCATTCTTCATGCTCGTGCTCGTGGCTTTCATAGTGAACATAACAGGATCTATGCTCTCCAGCATCAGTGGGTTCGTAGGGCAAAGACCGAAGGTGTACCTAGTTTATCCAGCACTCATCGACACCATAGGAGACTTGGGGGCCATCGTGGGTTCGACAGCCACCACTAGGCTCGCTCTAGGCACTCTTGACTCATCGCTTAAAGCAATCAAGAACCATCGAACTCAAATTGCGGCAGCTTGGATTGCCTCGATAGTGATGTTCACGCTCTACTCCGGCATCTCAAGCCTTTACCAAGCACCCTCCAACGTCTTCGAAGTTCTGAGGTTTGTCGCATCGCTATTGGCGACGAACATTCTTGCAGCTGTATTCATGATTGCCATTTCCTTTAGCATAGCAATCCTCACCTTCCAGAGGGGTCTAGACCCAGACAACTTCGTAATTCCTATAGAAAGCTCACTCGCCGACGCCATAACCACGATTTCTCTCTTCGTGATGTTGAGCTTCATAGGAGGCTTCTGAATACAGCAACAAATATCTATTCAGTCGCCCTATGTTAATGAAGCGACTCTCCATCTCGGAGCGTTCCTGCCAACATGGTAGAGCTAGAAAAGATAGAATACAAACCTATACCCGTCAGGGATCTGCTTGTTCAGATAAAGAACCTCTCAGAGCTCATGATAGACTTGGCCTACTCAGCTGCCCTCTTCGACAGCAAAGAACTGGCTGAAGAAGTTCTAGACCTTGAGAACTGCGTTGACACCCTAGCATACCTACTGGACATGAACGTGATGATTGCAGCAAGAGACGCAGAGGACGCGGAAAACCTCATCGGCGTCTCAGTCGTGGCGTCTGCGGCCGACAAGATTTCGGACGCTGCAGGAGACTTGGCCGCCATAGTCATAAAGGATATAGGTATCCACCCCATCGTTCGCGAAGCCTTTGAAAAGGTGGAAGAACACCTCGTACGCGTTGAAATAAGGTCCAACTCCATCCTAGTTGGGACCACTCTAGGCAATTTGGAGCTGGCTTCGAGAATCGGAGTGGACATCATAGCGATTAGGAGGAACAAGGAGTGGCTCATCAACCCGAATAAGATGGAGACCTTAATACCGGGCGACATCCTAATCGCCCGAGGAGCACCTGGAGGTGTTGAGGAGCTAAAGGGACTTGCAGAGGGAAAAATCAAGAAGCTGGAGGACTAGAGGTGGCCCGGAAGAACGAGCAGTTTGACATCATCGTCGACAAGCTTGCCCGCCTTAAGGACACATCTGAGCTTATGATCGATTTGGCTTACTCCTCTCTTCTCCTGAACAATCGCCACCTAGCGGAGGAGGTGCAAGCCCTTGAGGAATACATGGACAACCTTCACACGGAATTCGAACAACTCGTTCTGGCAAGCGGTTTCACACCCAAAGAGTCCAAAAATTTCCTAGGCCTCATGAGGCTCGGAGTGATAACCGAGGAAATCGCCGACGCCGCGGCTGAGATCGCGGAAGTGGTTTTGAGAGAGCTGAAGCCCCACCCAATCCTCCAACTCGCCATAGAAGAAGCTGAAGAAACAGTCGTGCGCGTGCGAATCTCCCCTAAATCCACACTCGTCGGCAAAACTCTACGCCAAGCCCAGATACACGAAGAGACTGGAATGTGGGTCCTAGCTATCCGCCGAGACAACACGTGGATACGCCCCAACCCAAACACCACAATAAAACAGGACGATACGCTCATAGTCTCAGGCTACGCCGAAGGAGAAGAAGACCTCAGAAAACTGGTCGACTCACCAACAGAACCCTAGCACTTGCACAGCACTATGCACCACAAGAGAAACAGCCTTGACCACGTGTTGCACACAAAAACTCCAAAAACACATGGCAAGGTATAAATAGCCTGCCCCTTCAGTTCTCTTGAATCCGTGGGGAAACCCTTATGCCCCAAAAAGTTTTCTGCCAAAAATGCGGCCACATATTGTATGAAGGTGCCGAACTCAGACCTCCCGACGAGATCATACAGAAACACGACGGAAAATGCCCCAAATGTGGCAAAAAACTATCGCTCATACCGATAGACGTCGAAGTCAAACCCGCCCTTGAGGACTAGAAAAAGGGAGAATGTCCAATGAGCAAACGAGAACTGAAGACACATCTCTATGACTATCATGCTCAACACGGCAAACTGGTCTCCTTTGCCGATTTTGAAATGCCTATCTGGTACAAGGGCATAATTCCCGAACATCTGGCCGTGAGGAACAGCGTAGGCATTTTCGACGTGACCCATATGGGCAGAGTGACAGTGACTGGAACCGAGGCAGAAACCTTTCTCAACTACGTCACGACAAACGACGTGTCAACCCTAGAACCTCTGAGCGCTCACTACACGGCCATGTGCAACGAAAGAGGCGGAATCAAAGACGATTTCGTCCTCTCCCGCCAAGACGAAAAGACGTTCTTCCTGGTCTACAACGCCGCCAACAGGCAGAAGAACTTCCAATGGCTCACCGAACAAGCATCAGGCTTCAACGTGAAGTTGGCAGATGTCTCAGACGACATTGCCATGTTCGCAGTTCAAGGCCCAAAAGCTCAACACACGCTCCAGAAAGTAGCCTCGACTGACCTCAGCACAGTTAAGAAATTCAAATGTGGCTGGACAAAGCTTGCAGGCTTTGAGGCATTCGTCTCGAGGACAGGATACACGGGCGAAGACGGCTTCGAAGTCTTCGTCTTAACCACTCCCGTTTCAAGCCCAGAAAAAGCAGTGAAAGCGTGGAACGCCATCCTCGACGCCGGACGTGAATCTGCGATGGAACCCTGCGGCTTGGGGGCGCGGGACACCTTGAGACTCGAAGCGGGCATGTGCCTCTACGGAAACGACATC
>CAYNAW010000079.1:0-3523 GCA_964395545.1 uncultured Candidatus Bathyarchaeia archaeon
TCTTGTCTCACGAGGCGCAGCCCATGAAGCGTTTTGATGGCTGCTGTTACGAAGGAGTCTCGGCTGATTTCAGCGACTATGGTGGGAAGGTCATCATCCAGTCGAAAGTAGTCACGTATGAACACGTTGTCTGCGCCTTCGAATCGAAGCACGTTGTCTTCTTTTTGCACTCGGAGGACCTTGTCTTTCACCACGCCGTGCCAGGAGTCACCTTGTTTCGCCCAGCGGAACAGCTGTCCGCACTGCAGCGTGCTCTCCAAATCGAAAGGCGTGGTCGGGTTCAGCTTTAATTCCATGAGTGTCCAGATGGGTTGATGGGGATAAGCTAATAAACATTCTCAGCGTCTCTGCATTCTCTTGCTGATGGATGAAACATATGCTGAGGCTGCTATGATGGTTAAGCATATCAGGGTTTTTGGGCTCGAGGGACTGCCGCTTATCGAGGCGGGTGACGACTTGGCAGACCTAATCGTGGCTGCCGCGAAAAATAACGGTGTTGAACTAGAGGACAGGGACATTTTGGTCGTTGCCCAGAAGGTAGTTTCCAAAGCTGAAGGCCGCGTAATTCGCCTAGAATCTGTGAAGCCTTCTGAGAAAGCATTGGAAATCTCTAGGAAGACTAGAAGACCGTCGAGACTCGTGGAGTTGGTCTTGCGCGAATCGAAGCGTTTCCTGAAGGCTTCAGAGGAGATAATCATAGTCGAGGACCAGAGGGACATCGTTAACATAAACGCGGGAATCGACAAGTCAAACGTGCAAGGAGCGGACAGCTATGCCCTCTTACCCGTGGACCCTGACGGGTCGGCGAGGCGACTGCGCAAACGCATAAGCGAGCTCACGGGACGGAACGTGGGGGTGGTCATCGCGGACACTTACAGCCGAGCCTTCCGACGGGGGCAAGTCAACTTTGCCATCGGGCTGGCGGGCATCGCGCCCTTCTGCGACTATCGCGGCACCGAGGACCTGTTCGGCTACATCATGATGGTCAAGTTCACGGCTGTAGTCGACGAAATAGCCGGTGCCGCGGAGCTTGTGATGGGGCAGGGACGAGAAGCGATACCCGTAGCCATCGTCAAAGGCGTGGACCGCGCGACCTTCACCGAGGACTCGGCTTCCAAGGATTTGATCATAAGTGAAGAGGAAGACTTGTTCAGAAACGTTTGGCAACGGTAAGTGGGAGACAGACATTTAAGCTACAAACCCCATGACAAAGCCAAAACCGCAGACAGGGAAGCGAAACAGATGAAATGTAAGCACTGCGGCATCGAAACCTACATGCCGTTCAAGTGTCCCCTCTGCAGCGAATACTTCTGCCCCGGGCATCGTCTTCCCGAAAACCACGCGTGTCCCGAGTACGCGCGTGTCAAGACCCTCAAGGGACCCGTGACTGAGACGCCACAGATGACGAGTGGCGATACCTCCTACCAGTACACAGTCACTATGGCTCCGCTCACGCGAAGAGCAGGATTCGTGGGGTTCAGCCCCACAGAGCTCAAGCACCTGCTCGTTGGGGTTTTGCTCATCCTAGCTATAGGGTTCTCCATGCCTCTGTACTGGAATCCTGGGCTGTATCAGCGTCTAGACGTCCTCGTCGCCACTTCAGTGGTCTTCTCCATCTCCTTCTTAGGCCACGAGCTTGCCCACAAGATAACGGCCCAGCGCCAAGGTCTTTGGGCTGAATTCAGAGTCACCCTTATAGGAGCACTCATCACGCTACTGTCCATACTCTCGCCTATCAAGCTGATTTCGCCCGGAGCCATAATGACAGCAGGGGTCGCAGACAAGAAGACTATGGGAAAATCTGCTCTTGCAGGACCCGTCACTAATATCGGGTTAGCCCTCCTATTCCTAGCCTTCGTAGAAGGGCTACCACTTGGTCCCTTGGTTTTCGTCTTCTACTTCGGCTTGCTCGTGAACTCTTTCATCGCTCTTTTCAATTTGATTCCCTTCGGCATCTTGGATGGGTTCAAGGTGTTCTCGTGGAACAAAGCCATATGGGCAGTGGCTTTCGCTACCTCTTTAGTGTTAACGGTGTACTCAAACATCCTATCCTTATAGGAGCTCGATGCTCACGTAGACTTCTTCGGGCACACGGATTCTCATGATGCGCCGCATGACACGTTCTTCCGCGTCGATGTCGATGAGCCTCTTGTGGATGCGCATCTCCCACTTGTCCCAAGTCGATGTGCCCTCTCCAGAAGGAGCCTTCAACACGGGGACCTTGAGGTGTTTGGTCGGCAGGGGAATCGGCCCCGTTATCTTCACGCCGGTCTTCTCAGCGATGGCTTTCAGTTCGCCGCATACCTCTTCGAGCCTCTTGTAATCAGTGCTCGTAAGCCTTATCCGTGCTTTTCTCGCCATCGCCGCTCGTTCTCCTAGGGACTCAACTTATCCACTCCTACATGTTTTAATACTTTTCCTTGTCTAACCGGTCCTGCGGGGCTTTGGCGACGGGTTCGTAGATTCAGAGTTCTCGATAGAAACGAAAGTCTCATCCGAGGCGTTCGTGTTGTTGTATGCCCGTTTATCTTGTCTGTTTGGCTGCGACGGCTCGTTCTTCCAGCACCCCATCGAGGATGAGGACGAATCGGCAGCTATCGCACAAGCCGTCTTCTCTCGTGGCGTCCCTAACGTTGCATTTCGTGCACTTTGCAAGTGGAGACAATCAGTTGACTTCCATTAATCGTGTAAGCGGTTGTGCCGCATTAACGATTATGAAAAGAGAATACTGATTACCGATTTCCGCGCCAACCCGCTTCTCTTATAAGCAGTACAGCTAATCAATGTTGGCGAATATATAAGCGCAGGACTGGAAGATGGCTCAGCAAAGGCTCAAAGTCAAAGCCTTACTCATCGACTTGGATGGCACGCTAGTTGACTCTCTAAGAGTTTTTGACACGGCCATCGAACGCGCATTCTCTGCCGTCGGGCACCACCCACAGACTGACAGTTTTGGAGTGGAGATAGCCAGATGTCTACAACGTAACCTCCCCCTTGACACGTTCTTTGAAAGAGTCAACGTGGACGAAGCGTCGAGAAGAACATTCCTCGACGTCTTCCTACAGTCTTTCTACGCCGAAGCAACGAGCAAGACTAGGCTGTTTCCGAACGTCGAGAACACGCTCTGCGAACTCTCGCAGCGCTTCTCCTTAGCCCTCATCACCAGACGCTGCGTTGCGAATAAGCACGTGGTGAAGGAGTTGGAACGCCTGCGAGTCGACGGTTTCTTCAAAGCCATCGTCACGGCGCTGGATGTCCCCAAGTCCACGCCCTCTCCGGATGCTCTTCTGAAGGCGGCCGATGAGCTTAATGTGCCAATATGCAGCTGTGTGGTGGTCAGCGATTCGGGAGTCGATATTCAAGCTGGCAAGCTTGCCGGAGCCAGAACCGTAGCCGTGCTTACAGGGCTATTCAACGAGAACGAGTTGAAGAAGGACGAGCCTGATCTCATAGTCGAGAACATCAACTGTCTTCCACAGCACCTGGCGCCGGCCTAAGCTGCTGTCTCGTCAGTTGCAGTTGT
>CAYNAW010000080.1:0-3296 GCA_964395545.1 uncultured Candidatus Bathyarchaeia archaeon
GCGTCTGCGCTGATGTATCGGAAGCTGTTGCCTTCTTGGATGAATGTTGTTTTTGGCAGTATGGCGTAGAGGCTTGTTTCGCGGATTAAGCCTTCAAGCGTGACTTTTGCGCTGTGTTCAGGATCCCAGAATGTGGTTTCGCCGTAGTCGTATCTTGCGTCTGCCTTGATGAGGGCTTGGATTTCAGGGTCTTCTCTGGCTCTTGGACCTATGCTTTTGTAGTATCTTCGTAGCCACTGCCCGAAAGTTGATTTGTCTTTCCACGCTTCCGTTGGGTATGCGACATGCTCGCTGATGGTTTTTTTGGTTGGGCTTTTGGTTGGCATGAAGCCTTTGCTTATGCCGAAGCTCACATGGTTGTCGCCTATTTCTTTGCTCATGATTTACCCCTCGCTTTCAATTGTTCCTCTGTGGCTTTGAATATTGCGTCTACGCCTGTTGGCTCTGCCGTTGCGCCCTCTGGTCCTCCGCCCTCTTTGCCTGGCGTCCGCTTATCTGACTCTCCTTTTTCAAGAGCTAGTTTGCGTCCGTAGCTTATGAGCTCACTCATGTGCACCACTGGGTCTTGTTCTAATCCGAAGCCTTTTCTCAAGGCTTTCTCCACTTCAACTTCTTTGGTTTTTAGGATGGTGTCTATTTTCTCGTCAATCTTCTTCTCGAAAGCTTCTAGTTTCTTGTTGAGGGCATCCTCTATCACACTGAAGATGCGTTCAGTCAAGCCTTTCTCTGCTTCTGGTGGCGCTGATTTTGCTATGCATTTGCCTTCGTCTTCGCTCCAGACTTCGCCTTCTGGACACTTGTGCTCTTCTGGCTCTTCGTCTTGCTTTTTGGTTGACATTGTTTTTTCTCCTTTTTTTTAGTTGGCTCGTAAGGTGAGCTAATCCGTCACTTAATGACTATGAAATGCTACTCTGTGATGTGCCCCAATGTTTTGTCTGGCTTCTTGTTTCTGAGGCGTTGGAGACTGCTTTCAACTTGTTCTCTGGTTAGGTTTAGGGTTTCGGCCACTTCGTAAAATGTGTAGGTTTCGCCCGCTGAGAGGCTGTTGTACCAATTCAAAACTTGTGCGTCTATGTCAGCAAGCGTAGGTTCTGGCATGCTGGAAACTGTGGGTTTCGATGGTTTCCGCAATTCTTCTTTAACTTCAGGCTTCACTGTTTCTTCTTTTGGTTGCGGAGGCTCTGTTTCTGGTGCCTCAACTTTCTTTTTCCTCGCCATTTATTCATTCCTCCTTGTTTTGTTGAAACCATGCTTCTGAAGTAACTCTTCAACTTCAGCCTTTAATGTTGGCTCTATTTTGGTTTCCGTTTCCTTTTTATGTATGTTCCAAACGTAGCCTTTCTCAAACATGCTGGGGTCTGCTCGACTACGGTCTCCGCCAAGGACATGGAAGAATATGTGTCCGCACACGGCAGCGGGGTCTGCGCCCTCCACGCTGGCTACACATGCATCCCACCAATCTTTAGGCGGCTTTTCGTCTTGTTTTAATAGTTTTCTTGATTTTTTGGATAATGTTATGCCAAGTGCTTCTTCGAGAGCATGAATTTCACTGTAAATCACATCTAGAGTTCGCCTCAAGTCATCAGCCTCTATGGATTCTCTTGCTTGATAAAGTTGGTCAAGTTGTTTCTGGTATTTATCTCGCTTCTCATAGAACTGGAGAAGTTTCTCTCTAATTTGTTCTTCAGTCAACCTTTCTTTGCTGATGATTTGTGTGTGCGCCTTCGGGTTAATTCCTCGCTCGCATAGGGTGACTGCCCACGGTTCAAGGTCGAGAACTTTGCGGATTTCCTCTCCGCCTTCTCGAATAATTTCGTGCTGCAGTGGTAATCCGCTTATGCTGTACATTGCTAATTCACCGTTCAAGATTTTGTCTCTCCAAAGCTGAGTGGACTTGAAGTTGTCGTTGCGGATTTTGCTAAGCAAGTATGTGCCTTTCTCGTTGACATGACTGAAGTACTCCACACCATTTTTTGCGACGTACTTGAGTAATGGCGTGCCAATCTTGAAGTCTCCATGTTTTATGGTGACGTTTTGGTATTCTGGGGGCAAAGCGAAGAGGCGTTTCAGGAAGCCAACTTGCGCTTGGGTAGTAATGATGTCATTCTGCGGGTCCCTAAGCTCCCAAGTGCTATACCCGCCAACTACGAAGTCGTCGCCTTTACTTATGATGTCTAGTTCGTAGGGCTCCGCCTTGAAAAGCATGCCTTTTTCTGCTCTGGCTTGGATGGCTCGACAGATTTTCTTTGCTGATTCTTCATCGTGTCCAGTTTCTCGTTGTTCAGTTACGCATGCATCGAAGTTTTCCCAACGTGCGAAAGGGATTTTCTCAATCCTCCTTTACTTTTAGTTTTAACCATTCATGCAACCAATACAACAGTTCTGGATGGCGCTGGAAGAACCGTTCTTTTCTGCGGACGCGGACTACTCCACCGCCGAACGGGGGTGGCGCGGGAGGTAAAGCTGTACCGTATTCGGGCCAGTAGTCTTGCATCCAATAGTTTTCAGCCCAGTAAGTGGTGGGCCAGTAGCCTGCAGTTAAGAGAGTCATGCTCCATCCAACGTTACTGCTGTACGGTTGCCACCAGCATCCACAGTTGCACTTATACGAGCTTTAGTGTCTGCGTTGTCACGGAACGTTATCGTGTTTGTTCCTCCTCCAGCAGATTTGCCAGCCAGAGCGGAAAGGAAAATTCTGATGGCTTGCCGTAGCGTCAATGTGCCTTCCAGCACATCATCTATGATGGCGTCGATTCCAGCCGCTGAAAGTGCGTAGCCAGACTTGTCCCATGTCGTAAGGTTTGTTACAGTGCCAATAGTCACTGCACTTTGGTCAGCAGCCAAACTAAAGCCAGCTTTGTCGGTTAACGCTCTTGCCGCTACAGCCCATACGCTGTCTGGGAGAGCATCGGTTTTTGCTTTTATTGCATCTATTAAGAGGTCAAGTCTCCCGCCGTTTACCCAGTCTATCTGCAACTCATTTGTGTCAGCAAGGATGGCGGCAATTTCAGTGTCGAGGTAGCCCGTGATGGTGGCTAATTGCGCATCTATGTCTGAATCGTCTGCTGGGTCGGCTGGTAAATTGTCTGTTTTGGCTTTGATGGCGTCGCAGATTGCATCTGTTTCGTCAAGTGTTTGCGTAGCTGTGTAGAACACTAACGGGGTTGTTTTTGCCCCTGTTGTTGTTGTTTTAACAATGACTGCTATGACATCGCCGTTTGTTTCTGCAGTCGTTAAAGTTAGCTTGTACATGCCGCTGCTTGTAGCGATTTCTAAGGATTCATTTGTGCAGTCTG
>CAYNAW010000081.1:0-3251 GCA_964395545.1 uncultured Candidatus Bathyarchaeia archaeon
TCGAGGCGTTGGCGAAACTCGCCAAGGAGGTCGGCGCGCACGTGGGGTTCGACGGGTCACATGTCATGGGGCTAATCGCTGGCGAGAGGTTCCAGAGTCCTCTCAAAGAGGGCGCCTCAGCACTTTTCGGGTCAACTCACAAAACCTTCTTCGGGCCACAGGGAGGCATAGTACTCGCAGACAAAGAGTATGGAGAAGCCTTGAAGGACAAGATATACCCTGCCTTTGTTGACAATGCCCACTGGAATCGCATAGCAGCATTGGCGTTAGCGCTAGGTGAGATGGAAAAATTCGGTAAAGTTTACGCAACCCAGGTGATCCGCAACGCACAGGCCCTTGCAAAGGCTCTACACGACTTTGGGCTTCCCGTGATATGCTCGGAGCTGGACTTCACGATGTCGCATCAGGTGCTGTTAGACTATGGGGGCTACAAAAAGGGACGGGAAGTCGCCCGCAGCCTCGAGAGGGCGAACATAATAGTGGATTGCGGAGTGCGACTCGGCACGTGTGAGGCGACAAGGCGTGGAATGAAGGAGGCAGAGATGGCACAGATTGCGGAACTAATCAAACAAGTAATCAAAGATAAGAGACCGCCGTCAGTGGTCAAGAAGAAGGCGGAGAGACTTGTCGAAGAATTTCAAGGAGTAGAGTACTGCTTCTCCTGAGATAGAGCTAAGACTGATGGTGGCATTTTTTGCAGTCAGCGATTCCACGCCAGCTCTTACAGTTGCTCGCAACGCAGAAGTACCATATGGTGGGTCAGCACTCGGCGGTCAAACGCTGTCGATGGCTCTACAACTCGCTGATCCATGACCAGCCGTGCTACAAGCAGAAGTTCTACGGAATACGGTCCCATCAATGCATCCAGATGACTCCGACCGCGTTCAGCTGCACGATGCGATGCCTGTTCTGTTGGAGGGCACAGAGTGGGGATCAGGGACTAAGCTGGGACGAAATCGCGCTGCCAGACTACGATGAGCCTGAAAGCATCGTGGAAGGATGTATAAAGACACAGACGAGGCTTCTGAGCGGCTACAAGGTAAACCAAAAAGCCAACCACGAGAAGTACATTGAGGCGTTGAAGCCAAAGCACGTAGCCATAAGCTTGACGGGTGAACCTACTCTCTACCCCAAGCTCGGAGAACTGATCAAGGCGTTCCACAAGAGAGAATTCACGACCTTTCTTGTTTCCAACGGCACGCTGCCCGAAGCCCTCCGCAAGCTCGACGAGGAGCCCAGTCAGCTGTACATTTCAACGTGTGCGCCCGACAAAACTACCTTCTACAAGACATGCAGGCCGCAGATTCCGAATGCTTGGGAAAGACTGAACGAGACACTAGCTCTGTTGCCGAGCTTCAAGTGTCCAACGGTCATGCGGATAACCCTGACGCGGCACTTAAACCTTAAACGTCCCGAATTGTATGCGAAACTCGTGGAACGAGCCGAGCCCACGTACGTCGAGCCGAAAGCTTACATGCATGTCGGCTTTTCAAGGCTGAGGCTGACTTACGCGAATATGCCGTCTCATGAGGAAATTCGAGACTTTGCTGTGTCGCTTGCTCAAAACACTGGTTACGCTGTGCTTGACGAATCCAGAGAAAGTAGAGTAGTTTTGCTGAGCACGTTGAAGAAGCCTCTGAAAATCTCGAAAGCGTAGAGGACGAGGGAGCTCTCGTCACAAGTGTCGTGTCAGACACTATCATCAGCAATGCCGATTGGGCTACGGAGGAGGCTTTAGAAAAACCCTCCAAACGCTAATGTCCATTCAAGTTGATGCACAAACTCTTTTAAAGCGTCTCGGCGAATCACGTAGCAGTTCTGGAGCATACACCGATGTCGTTGAAGAAGATACTGAGCGAAATTGAGAAGGAATTGAAAGAGAGAAAAGACATGAAGGATGAGCTTTTCGATGCAATGCGCAAGGCGACCAGGCTTTCAAAGCAGGCAACCTTCCACGTACACAAAGGACAAGTCAAAGAGGCAGAAAAGAAGCTGAAAGAAGCGAAGCAACTGCTAAACAAGCTCGACGAGATTCCTCCCCCTCATCGAGAACTTGCCAGCGCAGGTATTGTGGACGCGGCTTTTCAAGAATATTCCGAGGCGTGGATATTTTTCAGCCTCGTCGGCGAAGGCACGTTTGTTGGTCCAAGAAGAATACTCGTCCCTTCCACGTCGTATTTGCTTGGGCTGGCGGACGTTATAGGTGAGCTTAGACGGAGAGTCTTGGATTCTCTGAGACGTGGAGTTGTGCAGGAGGCGGAAAAGGGCTTAGAGTACATGGAGCTTGTCCACGATGAGCTTATGGGGCTGGAGGAGGCGCTGCAAGGTGTGTCTGAATTGCGGCGGAAAACGGACATTGCGAGGCGTATAATAGAGACTACTCGAGGGGACGTGACGATTGAGGTGCGAAGGAACTCGTTGGAGCATTCGATTAAAAGCCTTGAAAGGACGATTAGGGCGGGGAAGAAGAAAGGTCGCTGAGGCTTGGCTGCGCAGAAAACTCGACGTCAGCGTGTTCCTGAAACGTTTTCTGTGAAAAGAGCTCACGCGGCACAACTCGAGGCTTCTAAACACGTCATCCCACGGGATGTGCTGCCAGAGAGAATACGGTATGTTGCTGGAGTAGACGTTGCTTATTCAGCCGCGTTTTCAATCGGGGCTGTTGCTGTGCTCGATTACGACTCTCTTGCATTAGTCGAGTCTACGACTGCCAAAGTCAGAACGCTGTTTCCCTACATCCCAACCTTGCTGTCCTTCCGGGAGATTCCGCCCTCGATCGCAGCGGTGAGAAAGCTTCACCTGCAGCCTGACGTTTTCCTAGTCGACGGACAGGGTGTAATGCATCCATACAGACTCGGGTTCGCCAGCCACTTGGGGGTCGTTCTCAACGTACCTACGATTGGGGTCGCAAAGACACCCCTCATAGGCAAGATACAACCATCAAGGGAAGACAATGTGGCGTTCATAGTCGACAAAGGAGAAACGGTCGGAGCGACGCTGTCAACCAAAAAGGGCAGAAAGCCCTTGTACGTCAGCGTTGGACACATGGTTTCACTCGAAAGAGCCGTAGAAATAGTTAAACACTGCTTAGCAGATAGCTGGCTGCCTGAACCTATTCATCGAGCACACGTTATGGCCGCGGAGGAAAAGCGCAAAGTTCAAGAAAGCAGGTGAACACAAGAAGCCAGAGGAACAGGGTTTGAACGCTCGTCTGAGACGCATCGTGAACCTGATAGAGAACAGAGAGCTTC
>CAYNAW010000082.1:0-3246 GCA_964395545.1 uncultured Candidatus Bathyarchaeia archaeon
TCTTTCATTCTCATCCCTTTTAATCAGTCACATCACAGTACCGGGTGCGTTCATGTTTTCGGAGACTTCTTTGAAAGGGCATACTTTAACGTTGTGAACGAGCTTGACGCCGTCTTTGATTACTACGTTATCGCCCACTAGGCATCCCCTTCCAATTTTCACTTTCCTTCCAATGATGACGGACTCGCCGATCATCGCTCCTTCGACTGTTGCATGATCGAGGATAGTCGTGTATGGGAAGACAATAGACTCTTTAATGCTGGCTCCTTCTCCGACATAGGTGCCTTTTCCCAACGAGACATTAGGGCCTATGCTTGATTCCTTCCCTAAGACTACTCCTTCTCCAAGAGCTACTGCCTCTTTCACCTGTTTGCCCGAATGGCTTTTCCTCGCGATTCTTTCAGTGCCCGTTGTTGCTTGGAGCCAGAGTTTATTGGCCAAGAGGTAGTCAGCGGGCTTTCCCACGTCAACCCACAAGCCTTCCGCCTTGTAGCCGAAAAGCTTTCTTTCCTCAGCCAGTCGTGGGAAGACTTCTCTCTCTAAGGAGCATCGTTTACCCTTTTGGATGTAACTGAAGATGGTTGGGTGGAACACGTATATACCTGCATTTATCAGGCTCCCAGTTGGCCCTTTGGGCTTTTCTACAAACATCGAGATACGCTTCTGCTTCGTCATCTTCACCACACCGTAGCGGGTTGGGTTCTCGACTCTGCGTAGGGCGATGGTTGCGACTCCCCTGTTTTTCTCATGTTCTCGTCTGATGCCTGCGTAGTCGAAGTCTGTAAGGATGTCACCGTTTAGGACGAAGAATGGCTCTCCGTTGTCAAGGAGTTTTTGGGCTTGCTTAACGGGTCCCCCTGTTCCCAAGGCTTTCTGGCCGAGCCGGGCAGCTGTTCCAGGCCTTACAGGAGCGTCTCGAGAGTAGTGCAGTTTCACTCCATGCTTTGACTTGCCGTAGGTTCTTTCTAGGATATCAGCCATGAAGTTGACGGCGAGTATGGCTTCATCTACGCCGTGGGCTGCCAGCCTCTCAAGCGTCAAGTCAAGAAGAGGCTTATTGGCTATGGGGAAGAGAAGCTTGGGCCTAGTGCAACTCAATGGACGTAGCCTTGTCCCGAACCCGCCGGCCAAGATTAAAGCCTTCAACGTCTTTCTGCTCTCCGAGTAGGGATTTAGAATGCGTAGTCCCTGAACAAAAACTTTGTCAGGACCGTGACGCATGTATGACCGCTGGGTATCTTTGAGGAAGACGGATTTGAGCAAATTCAGGCGGTCAATCCGCAGAACCCTCTGATTCAACTGAGACTGCTAAGCTGATTGGTCTGCAGTGTCAAACCGTTATTCCCATTCTATCGTCGCAGGTGGCTTGTGGGTGACATCGTAGACTACTCTTGTCACTTCCGGTATCTCGTTCGTTATCCTCGACGAGATTTCTTCCAAGACTTCGTAGGGGATTCTCGCGACGCTCGCGGTCATGGCTTCTCTGCTCTCGACAACCCGTATTGCGATCATGTAGCCATAGGCTCTTGCGTCTCCCTTGACTCCCGTGCTCTTAGTGTCTGCCAAGACCGCGAAATATTGCCAGAGCCCATCACTCAGCCGGGCCTTCTCTATCTCTTCGGTGACTATGCTGTCTGCCTTCCTCACGATGTCTAGTCTCTTCTCCGTGACTTCGCCCACTATTCTCACCGCAAGTCCAGGTCCCGGGAAAGGCTGTCTGTTCACGATATTCTCTGGCAAGCCCAGCCTTTTGGCGACTTTGCGTACTTCGTCCTTGTAGAGATCTCTCAGCGGTTCCACTACTGCCTTGAACTCCATTTTGGTGGGCAAACCAGCAACGTTGTGGTGGGTCTTAATCTTATCCGAGAACTTGCGGAACCCTGATTCGATTCGGTCAGGGTATATAGTGCCTTGCAAAAGGAAGTTTGCCCCGACCTTCTTCGCTTCCTCCTCGAAGACTCGAACGAATTCCTCGCCGATGATTTTCCGCTTCTTTTCTGGTTCAGTTACGCCTCGAAGTCTTCGTAGGAACCTTTGTCTGGCGTCGACGGCTACGAAGTCCATGTCAAGCCTTTGGAACGTGTCCCTAACGAATTCGGGCTCGTTTCGGCGCATGAACCCGTGGTCTACAAAGACTGCGGTGAGGTTTTTGCCCACGGCTTCGGCGGCCAGCGCGGTTGCTGTGCTCGAGTCTATGCCGCCGCTCAGAGCCACTATTACCTTGTCGCTGCCGACCGTGCCTTTGGTTTCTTCCACTGCTCTTTCTATGAAGTCTTCCATCGTCCAGTTTGGCTGACAGCGGCAGACTTCGAACAAGAAGTTGCTGATCATCTTGTCTCCATTCTCTGTGTGGGCCACTTCAGGGTGCCATTGCAGTCCGTAGATAGGACGGTTACTGTGGCGGAACGCCGCGATGGGCGAGTTCTCCGTGTGGGCTAGAGTCCCGTATTCTTCTGGGAGGCGGTAGACCGTGTCGCTGTGGCTCATCCAAACTTTCTCTCGACTGTTCAAGCCTTTCAAGACGCCAATGGGTTTGTCTATAGCCGCGTATGCGACGCCAAACTCCTTCTTCTCAGCAGGTTTGACTGTGCCTCCCGCGATGTGGGCTATCAGTTGATGTCCATAGCACAGTCCAAGAATTGGAAGGTTCAGCTCGAGTATCTCTTTGTGAATTTTTGGGGCGCTTGGGTCGAAGACGCTTTGCGGACCGCCAGAGAGAATGAGACCCCGGACGTTGACCCTGTTCTGCCACTCTCTTATCTCTGCCGGTGAGATGTCGTGGGACACAATCTCCGAATATACACTGCTTTCCCTTACGCGTCTCCCTATTAGGTGGCAGTATTGTCCACCGAAGTCTAAGACTAGAACAGTGTCGGCTTTCATAGCGACTCCTCGTGTGTAATGCTGAGGGTAGTTACTTTACCATTGCGGTTCAGGCGAGAAGGTGTTTTTGAATGTCCCATGGTGTGATTCCCGTTATGTCGTGCGCGCATGGTGGGCCATGAGAAGCTTGGGTATGAGTTGACCGTGGTTACGGAGGTCACGTCGTCAAAAAGTAGGCTTCTGGAGATGGAGAAAGAGGTTGCGCAGTGGCCTATCGTCTGTTGTGTTTAGCATGTAACAGGGCTTACGGACGCTTTCGTCATCGCCTTTCATAACAGAGAGGAGTTGAGTACCTTCACCAAGCGCTTGCTTTCGCTGCCTTTGATTGAGCGGACGAATGCGCATCGGTACTGACGACCATGG
>CAYNAW010000083.1:0-3165 GCA_964395545.1 uncultured Candidatus Bathyarchaeia archaeon
CGCGCGCACTTGTGGGCATTTTCACCCGTATTGGGAACACGCTTGCGCGGGGACATTTTATATACCACATACGCCAATTCTGAGACAAGTGATGACTTTGGTCGACATAGTTGAAGTTCTAGGGAACATGCTGGAAACCATAATCAACGCCATCCCAGCTATTATCGCTGCAGCCATCGTAATTGCACTCGGCTACATCATCGGTACACTGGTCGGCAAAGCAGTCAATAAGATCATAGAAAAAATCGGCGTCGAAAAAACTTTCGACAAAACCACGGCAGGCAAAGCGTTCAGATCTTCAGGCTTAGATCTGTCAAATCTCATCGGCGGAATAACCAAGGCCTTTATAATCATACTATCGATAATCCTCGCGATACAGATACTGAACATTGGAGGAACCTTCGGGGCCTATTTGACGGATATCGCAGAATATCTGCCACGACTACTCGGCGGCATCATCATCATCGTCCTCGGCGTCGTCTTCGTGGATCTTCTATCATCATTCATTGGCCAAATGCTACGACCGATGTTTCCCGAAGCCAAAACCGAAATCGCTGACATGCTGAAGAACCTGATATTCATCGGTCTCGTCGCCTTCATCCTTCTGCTGGCTCTGGACACGATGCTTCTGTCGGGCAGCACCATCTACCCGATGATACTAGGCTTTGTAATAATCGGCGCAGGCATCTGCTTAACCGACGGCCTCATCAAATCAATCACGGACGACCATGAAGAGTTCAGAGACGTTGCAGGATACGCAAAATTTGTGCTGTACAGCATCTTCCTCATCATAGGTGCAGGCGCAATTTTTGCCACATACCCTGGCGTTACCAATATCGTCGCGAATATCTCTTGGGCCTTCGCGGTAGCTCTTGGAATAATGCTGATACCAATAGCATACGCCATCACCAAAAAGATGTCAAAAGAAACGAAATAAGCTACCCATAGCTTTTTCCCCTTTTTTTGTTCAGAAACGTCTCATTGCTGTACGAATTACAACCCTTTGGTGCCCGCTTACTACGTGCCGACAAGACAAAACGTGCAAAAGATTAATCGCCGTCCTGCACGCATGTGGTCGCGCGTGGGTTTCACACATGCACGTAACTAAACGTAAATAGAAACAAGTACACATGCGCGCGCAGCGGCACGGCATCAATGCGCGTCTTACCTAGTCTCTTCTTGCTGTCTTGCGCACGCCTCTCGGCACGACTTCATAGCGAAGCCATACGCGACCGTCAGACAGCATATGCGCCCAAACCAGCTTGAGCCGAGTAGGCCACTGATTCGACTTCATCTCTGGCGATTCGAAGAGTGATGGAGTCTCAAAGCCTCCGACGATGGCAGGGACAAAAAGGATGTTCACCTCATCGACCAGCCCTTCGCGTAGAAGCGCGCCGCCCAGCTTGCCTGGCGACGTGGACACCACACTCGTGACGCCGAGCTGCGACTGCAGCTTCTCCAGTGCCACTCTCAGATTGACCCGGGCCTCGCCAGCGACTAAGTAGGGAATCGTCTCCCTCTGAAGGTAGGCCAAATACTCGGGCGGGGTCTGCGAGGCAACAAGGACCAGCAAATGCCATCCCGTCCACTCCTCGCTCGGCCACTCCTTGTACGCCCATCGAACCAGCCCTTTACTGTCCACCATTGTGAACCAGCCCCGATGATGAGGCCGCTTGACAACCGCGTCAGGCAGGAAATCCCTGTACAGCCGTTTCGGGTCCCCGCCAAAAGAAGGTAATGGCGCGGGTTTCTCACCTGTTCTGACTAAGGAGCCGCTGCCCTCAAGATATGCCTGAGGCTGGTGTTTCGTTCGCAGCCAAGTGGCGATCTCTTCATCGGACCCCGCGATGCTGTCCCATCTCTTATCGCCGAACATGAGCAGGACTCCCGGAGCGATCGTGAGCCGCCCGTCAACAGATGCACATCCATAGATGACTACCTTCGGCCTCTTCATGACACGTTTCTCTCCTCTGTCCGCAAATGACAAAATCATAGGTGTCCATCACTGTCATATAAAAGCTTGATTTGATACGTGGGCACGCGCTCCACAAACCAGAGGAGGAAAGACCAGAACTGCGGAAACTCCGCCGCTCAAAGGCGACTGCAAATTCCTTCCAGCTAACTGCACGTACATGAAAAGGGTCCTGGTATTGTCGGCGTATGACGGTTTAGATAGAAACGCTTTTCTTCACGAAGGACTTGTGGACTACTATTCTAGCATAGACGAGGGCAGCATGTTGACTTCCAAAGTGGCTGTAATCGAGTTCGACGATGACTCCAAAGTGACGCTGAACTGGGTTCTCGACCAGATCGGCGGAATAAGCGACCTCAACAGCGCAGAAAGACCGGTGGTGGTCAAAGTCGGAGTCTTCAGTCACAAAGCCGACAACCACACTTCAGTAAGCACGGTGAACGCCATCGTGCACTGCTTCGACAAAGCCCCGAAAATCTACCTAGCCGAGTCTGACAACTATCAAGGCACCGGCACGGAACGGCTACAAATCTGGAAGGATCTCTTCACCGACCGCGTCGTTCCCTTCAACCTTTCCGACGACCCGGACACGCACCGCGTAACGCTCGCCGGCGAAGAAATGCACCTGTCCCGCATCCTCTTCAAACCCCACGTCCGAGTCAGTACCCACATCCTGCGCGTCTATGAAGGCGGAAGCATCCTGAAGAACCTGTTCGGATGCCTCTCGACGCCGAAGAAAGCCAAATACCACAAGGTTCTCCCCACGCTCCTCGCCGACCTCTACGAGGCCATAGGTGGAGTAGAGCTCGCTGTCCTCGACGGAACCTACTTCCGACGCGGCACAGGCAAAGCGCCCGTCCAGACGAACACCCTGCTAGCGGGCCGAGACGCCGTGGCCGTGGAAACCGTCGGAGCCACGCTTGCCGGTCTAAACCCCCAGAAGATGCCGGTGATGCAAGAATTTCTGAAGCGAGGCCTCGGAGAAGGAAACCTAGAAAACATCGAGCTCGTAGGAGCCGCCCTTGAGCCGCTGAAAGAGAAATTTGCCTCCGCCGCAACGGCTCAGAAGAAGCTGCTCGCACAACGCGCGGGGCCTCAGACCTGGGGCGGTCACGCATATCAAGCGCTTGAAGGACTAATCCGCGAGGGCTTCTTCAACCATCCCAACCAGCGAACGCTGGACCAAGTGGTCA
>CAYNAW010000084.1:0-3047 GCA_964395545.1 uncultured Candidatus Bathyarchaeia archaeon
TCTTTCTGTAGCGTAGTTATCCTAATATTTCTAGTTATCGCACATAATCAGCGGTGGCCGAGATGGGTGAACTCGTTTTCGTCGGCATGGGACTCCACGATGAAAGAGACATCTCACTGCGTGGCATGGAAGAAATACAGTCGGCGGACGCGGTGTTCGCGGAGCTGTATACGAGCTTGATGGAGAACTCAACCGTCAAGAAGTTGTCACGCCTCGCTGGAAAGAGAGTTGTACAAATCTCCAGAAGAATGCTCGAAGAAGAAAATGGGCAAGAACTAATAGCGGTGGCTCAAAGAGGAAAGGCTGTCATGCTTGTGCCGGGCGATCCCATGATTGCGACGACTCACGTGGACCTGCGGATCAGGGCTAGAAGGGCCGGTCTCACGACGCGTATCGTTCACGGGGCTTCGATAATGTCTGCAGCGGTCGGACTATCGGGGCTGCAGAATTACAAGTTCGGAAGAAGCGTCACAATCCCGTTCGGAAACGGAGGCATGGCTTCGGAAACCCCTTACAACGTTATAGGAAGCAATCGCGACCTAGGGCTGCACACACTCTGTTTCCTAGACATAAGGGTGGAGGAGAAAAGGTACATGACCATACATGAGGCACTGTCCACGCTCCTCGCAGTGGAGAGGAAGAGACAGGAATCCGCAATAACCCCTGCTACGATCGTCGTGGGCATAGCCAGAGCAGGCTCGAAGAATCCGACTGTGAAAGCTGGATCGCTAAACGAGCTGCTGAGCTATGATTTCGGCAGACCGCCATACACGCTCGTCTTTCCTGGAAAACTCCATTTTATGGAGGCAGAGGCGCTGATTGAGTTGGCAGACGCTCCGGAAACCGTGAGGAAGATGGTTGAATGACGACGGAAGACCTCGTCAAGAAATACGTTGATGGCGCTCAGCGCGCTTTCATACAGATCGAATCGAGTACACACCAAAGCGAGGCAGATAGAGTCTTGGACCATGCGAAGAGATACTTGGAAGACGCCAAGTACTATAGTAGCCAAAAGAGATTTGAGACGGCACTCGCGTCAATAGCCTACTGCGAAGGTTTGCTCGACGCCTTAAAACTGCTAGGAATGGTGGAATTTCAATGGCCAACCAGAGACGAATGACAAGAAAGCAAAAGATAGTCCTAGCCGCAGGTGTTTTCGACCTGTTGCATCTAGGACACGTCAAATTCTTGGAGGAGGCGAAGAGAGCAGGCGGAAAGGACGTGGAGCTGGTAGTCATCGTGGCAAGAGACAAGACAGTCGAGAAGAGGAAGGGCGAGAAACCCGTGATGTCCGAAGACCAAAGACGGGCGCTTGTGGAGTCTCTGAAGGTCGTTGATGAAGCCGTCTTAGGATACGAGGAGTTCGACATAAGCAAGGTAATCGAGAAGATTAAGCCAGACGTCCTCGCAGTCGGGCACGACCAGGGAAACATCGAAAAAGCCGTGCGGAAAGCAATCGCAGAGAGGGGCTTTAGAATCAAAGTTGTAAAAGTGGGGAAGTTCGGCGAAGACGAGCTTAACAGCAGCTCCGAAATTAAGAGGAAGATAATCGAGCTCTACAAGCGCAACTCTTAGACGTTTGTCCCGGCCAACGTGATCATCGCCAAGAACGCCTTGTAGGCTTCCAAGATGTTCTTCGAGCTGTAAGAGACGGTTCTGCCGTCGAGGCGTTGTGACTTTGGCACGAGTGCGGCAACCTCAGCCATCCCTGGATGGATGAAGACCACTTTGAGGTTGACGGGCGGCTTTATCGTGAAGGGCTTGAGCTTGTCCACCTGCTTCAGGGCTTGGATTGCTCCGGCTCTGATTCGCTGCCGAGCCTTCGTCGGGCTCATACAATGGGCAGCGGTCCTTCCCACCGCGTCTTTGACCACCACAGTCACGACGCTTCCGAGAAACGCCTTCGCCTCCTCGACAAGTTTTCTGTCCCCCGTGACCAACGCTACGGGCACGCCGTAGTGTCCAGCTATCGCCGCGTTTATCCCAGTCTCTCCAAACGGTCTGTCGTTTATGAGGACGTCGAAGACGACGCGGCTGCTGTAAGTGTGCTCCAAGATACTCGGGTAGGTGCCCCGCATCCCATGATAGCCAACGAAGAAGGCAGCGTCGAAGGACGAGTCAATGCCCTCCAACATGAACATAGGCTTCGGCGAGCCCGTGATGAGGTCCGCGTTCTCGTGAAGTTCTTCGGGGATGATGTTCCTCATAGTGCCGTGAGAATCGTTGACAACTATCTTCCCGGCTCCAGCTTCAAAGGCGCCTTCCACCGCCGCGTTGACCTCTTCGGTCATGAGCCTCCTCGCCCGCTCATGCTCCTTACCGTCTCGGAGGACATGTTCGCCATGAGTTACGCCCGCGACGCCTTCCAAGTCAGCGGAGATGAAAACCTTCACTCTTGACACCGTTGTATCGTTTCGCCCGCTGAGGATAAAAGCCTTCATTAACCTCTCATCACACTTAAGCCAACAGCTGGGAAACATGTTCAAGAGACCCGCGCTCCTTGGGGTTTCGCCCACCTTCGTTCTGGTAGTCGTTAACGTCGCGGTTTACCTGTACACTTCCCTCATGGGCAGAAACTTCCTCGTCACTTCGGACAGTATGCTCGTCCGGTACGGGCAGTACAACTTTGCCGTTCTCTATGGGGGCTACTGGTGGCAACTTGCGACTTCAATGTTCGTCCACGTTAACCTTGCCCACCTGGCAAGCAACATGTTCTTCCTGCTCATATTCGGGCTACGCGCCGAAGAGTTCTTCACCGATGTCGAATACTACGCCCTCTACCTCGCCTCGGGACTCACCGGCAACATCCTCAGCCTAGTCTATCTGCTCTATCCAACAGCCGTGACCTCCGCGGGCTCCTCAGGAGCTATCTTCGGGCTCTTCGGCGCAGTGATACTATTCATGAGGAAAGTGGTTGGAGCCTCGTTGACTGGGGCGTTACTGCTCGCCTTCCTGTTCTTCATGATAACCCTCTCTGCAAACACCAACGTTTACGCCCATCTCGGCGGCCTCTTCGCAGGGCTTCTGACGGGGTACTGGCTGGCGAA
>CAYNAW010000085.1:0-3008 GCA_964395545.1 uncultured Candidatus Bathyarchaeia archaeon
ACGAAGGGCCTTTCTCTCAGGCTGAGCACCATAGACCGCACGCTTCTGGAGAAGCCCATCCATCCCATGAATATGAGGACGCCTACTATGTTCCAGATGTTCCTGCCCAACACGGTGACCAGAATTATCAGCAGAGGTAGGCTGGGTATAACCATGAGAAAGTCGGCGAACCTCATCAGCAACTCGTCAACGGCTCCGCGCACGTACCCTGCGACCAAGCCGACGGATAATCCTATCAGCACAGAGAACACGGCTGTGAGGGTTCCGATCAGGAACGAGATTCGCGTTCCGTAGACCAGCATGGTGAAGATGTCCCGTGGTGAGGCGTCAGGCACATACGCAGTGCCCAAGAGGCCGAATGCTTTGCCGTAGAGCAGAAGCTGCGCGTTGTCGATGAGGACCGTTATGTCCACGTTGTCCGCTGCAGCATCCACGATTGTTATCGTTAGCCGGTAGCTGTAGTTTCCGGCACGAGTGAACACGATCTCCTCGGTTGTGTCTCCTTCACCTTGGGTGAGGTAGGCCTTGCTGTACCAACGGTTGGATACCTGACCGCTTGGGAAGCTCAGTTCTTGGAGTGGGTAGGTCGCAGTATCGGCTGCTCTGCTAATTGAGATGGCAATTTTCACGGGGATAGCAACTAGGGTGGTTCGGTTCTGAACATTGAGCGAGTAATGCCAGTAGATTGATTTAGGACTGTCGTCGTACGGAAAATCGAATTCCTTCTCAAGCGTTATCTGCATCGCCCCTCCTGAAGGGGGTCCGTCGCTTTCGGAACGGGTATAAGTGGCTTCGACGCAGCCATCGTTGTCATGTTGTCCTCCCGTAGGGCTGTACTGCACGTTGACGTTGTCGAGGTAGGTTTGGTTGGAGACGCTCCACGTCCACTCCGTGTCAAATACTTGTTGTGACTTGAATTCGTGGTCCTCGACTATCTCCATGTTCTCAGATAGGCTGTGCATGCCTAGGACTGATTTGTACCAGACGGGGACGCACAGCTTATCGGCTTGTTTGGGTCGACTACTGGGGTAGTATCCCGGCCACATGGGTTCCATCGGGTCCAGCGGGGTGAGGAGAGGCGCGGCTATCGCCACGACGCCGAAGAAAACGATTATTATGATTCCAAGCATGCCTCGTTTGCTTTGTTTGTATTGGTTCCAGAATCCCTTGAACCGCTCGATTAGGAAGGCGAATTCTTTAGATCGTGTGGCCATTGGGTGTCACCCGTATTTTATCCGTGGATCTACAACGCCATACAGCAAATCTGCTATGAAGTTTGCTACTATGACCAACAGGGCTATTACGTAGAAGAAGGCTTGCATGACGGGAACGTCGGTGGTGCCTATGGCTTTCCAGATCAGAGAGCCCATGCCTCCGTAGGAATAGACAGTCTCGGTGATTATGGCTCCGGAGATGAGGAAGCCGAAGGTCAATGCGGCGCTCGTGATTAGGGGCAGCGAAGCGTTCTTCAGCACGTGTTTCAGCAGGACTGTCCTTTCAGGCAGGCCCTTTGCGCGAGCGGTGGTCACGTAATCTTCGGTAATCGTCTCGAGCACGGTGGCCCGCGTGAGGAGTATCCAGCCGCCGAAGATGAAGATGAGCAGGGTGAGGCTGGGGAGGAACAGCATGTAGAGGCGCCCCGAGATGAACTCGAGTATGGCGCCTCGCGCGAGGGGATGGTCAAACGCCCAAGCCTGCGGCTCGATTCTTCCCACTTCAAACCAGCCCAGTTGAACGGCGAAGAAATTCAGTATCAGCCATCCTATCCAGAACACGGGTACAGAGTACGTGGCCAGAGACACGGTCACTAATGTCGTGTCAGTTGTGCTCCCTCGCTTGTACGCGGCGATCACGCCGAGGAGTATGCCGATGATCATGGCTCCGATTTCGGCTACGCCCATGAGCAGCAAGGTGTTAGGCAGCGCCTGCGATATTTCCTGGGCCACAGAGGCCCGTGATTCGTAGCCGAACCCGAAATTCCACGTGAACATGTTGCCGAGGTAGAGGACGTATCTCTCGTGTAGGGGTTTATCGAATCCGAAGATCGCTTTCAACTCGTCTAGTCTTTGTTGGGTCATTTTGCCTTGCGCGTTGAGCACGTACTTTTCAAGGGTGGTATTTGGCAGTAAGTTGAAGAGTATGAAGTTCACGGTGGCGACCAAAAAGATGAGTATTACCATATAGACTATTCTTTTGGCGATATAGGACTTTAGCCCCATGAGTAGTCACCGTAAAGATGTAGAGATACGTTTTCTATTTAAGCTTTAGTTTATTCATTGCTGGTCGTGCGAATACGGTTCCGTAAGACGTAGACGCTTTGCGCTGTCAAAAAACTGGAATCTTCATTAACCGACGAATGGAATCAGGTGAGGGTTTTTGGACAAAAAAGAGGGGAGAGAGGTTTTTGGGTATGTGTTTATGGTTCGATCGGGTCGTAGGCTTTGTCCCAGTTGGTGCCGGTGACGGTGACGAGGTCGAGGATGTCGATGACACCAGCCGTCGGTGCAAGGTCGGCGCCGGGGACCCACTTGAGCGATGGGATGCCGGTGCCCTGGGTGCCGAAGGCTGCGCCAGCGATAGCCAGGTCGAAGATGTCGACTTGGTAGTTGCCAGCATAGGTGCCGCTGGTTTTCTTAACGAAGTCAATTTCGCCGAGCAGCGGGGTCACCATGTAGTAGAACGGGTTGCGCTTGTAGGTGGCGCTGCCGCCCAAGCCGGCCGTGAACGCGGTGCAGTAGTACATGCCGCCGCCTTCGAAGATGGTCTGCCAGGGGAGGCTGCCGGGGTAGTAGCCACGGATCGCGTCGGCGGGCGCGTAGTAGTAGCTGACTTCGAGCGTGCCGGTGCCGAGGGCCGTGTACATGTGGAGGTTGCCGAGGACGATGTTGTAGTCGGTGAACATGGTCCGGTCCGCGCCGTTCCACTTGACGTAGTTGATCCAAATGGGGGCGTGGGTCAGGCCGATGTCGCCGGGCGTGGTGGGGTCGGTGAAGGTTTCCACGGAGGTA
>CAYNAW010000086.1:0-2677 GCA_964395545.1 uncultured Candidatus Bathyarchaeia archaeon
GTCACCTTCAGCATGGGCACGGGTGGGACGATTTCTTCGCGGTAGTAGATGCGCACGATGCCGTCAGTCGCCGTGTGTGGAATCGGTTGGGCGGCAGAGTCGGCCAAGTCGTGGTTGGTGAAAGCGAGGAGGGTGTCAAAATAGGTGCCCACGGGGCCGATTGGCACGGTGATGGCTCGGAACGTCATGACGAATGCTTGGCCGCTCCCATCGAAGCCTGCGCCTCCCAGGGTGGCGGCGGCGATCCAGTAGGTTCCGGGGCCTAAGCCAGGGTCGTCAACGACGTCTTTGGTGTAGAAGACCATGGGGTTGAGGAGGTTGTTCGCGGTTGCCGTGTGTGAGACGTATTGAATATAGGCGGTGTCCCACGCGATCTGCAGGTCGAACCCGGCGAGGTCCGCTACGTCGTTGACCATGCATTGAACTGTGAACTCTTGGTTCAACGTGGTGACGGAAGTGATGCTTGGAACATACTCGATTGTGGTCTGTGCATACGCCTTTGGTACTGCGATCAGTAGCATGCTGAGCAATAGAGTTGAAGTAAGCACTATGCTAACAGCTTTCTTTAGGTCCATTTCTTTTTTTCTCCTTTCTCTTCAGCAATTATTACAACCATGTTCACTAATTAAAGGTTTCTGGAACATTCTTCTATTCCCGTGAAGCCCAGGCGCTGCAGACCATGGTGCAGTCCATGGGGGCATTGGAAAGGTTTAATATGAATGAATCATTCACTTCTTCTTGACGAAGGCTGAGTGCACCATGCGCGAAGTGGCTTTGGGCGTGGGGGTAATCCTGCTGTTTGCCAGTGTCATCGTCTTCCCCATCTCGCTTCAAACGGTACGAGACCTGCCCAGAGACATCCGGGCAAGCCGAGAAGACGTCGTCTATCCCGACTGGACCGTGTCGGCCGCCTTCAGCGAAAACGAGATACTCCTCGTCTACTTCTACCCCCCGCCAAAAACAGTGGGTGTACCGGCGGAACCCGAAGGAGCAAGATACATGTTCGTTGATATCATGGACCCACACGGCGGCAACACAACCTTCAACGTCACGTTCACGCAATATTCCCAAATATTCGAACTCCTGTCAAACGACGACGGACTAGTCGTCGATGAGAACCCGTCGACCTACATCGGCGGAAAAACCCGATACAACGGCACGTACACCGCACGAGTCCGCACGATCGCAGACCCCGGGCTTGCCGGCATTTACTACGACGGCGGCAAAATTAGGCTTCTGGAGATCTACATGATTTACGAAATAGTCAACTACCCGTACTTCGCTGCGTTTCCCGTCGCGATCGCCCTCGCCGCAGTCGGCGTCGTCGCCATCGTGTGGGGTGCCCGCGGTCCGAAGCGGCGGACGCGCCCGAAACGGGCGAGAGCAGGCTAGGCACAGAAAAAGAGGTGCCGCGAGACGAGAACGGCGCTACTTTTGGGTGCCGTAGAGGTGGCACGCAACGAAGTGCTTCTTTCCCACGTCGATCAACGGCGGCTCTTTGGTGCGGCAGATGTCACCGATGTACGATGGACACCGCGTGTGGAACCGACAGCCCGGAGGGGGGTTGACGGGGCTGGGAATCTCGCCTTTGATGACGCTCTTCACGCGGGTCGCTGTGGGATCAGGCACCGGAACGGCCTCGATCAACGCTTTCGTGTAAGGATGCAGCGGCTCAAAGATGACCGTCTCAGCGTCGCCCCACTCGGCGATCTTGCCCAAATACATGATGGCCAACCGGTCACACATGTGCCTCGCAAGCGCCAAGTCGTGAGTGATGTAGAGGAACGAAGCCTGGTACTTTTGCACGAGCGACATCATGAGACGCAGAATCTCAGCTCGAATGGACACGTCGAGCATCGACACGGGCTCGTCGGCCACAATGAACTCGGGGTTAACGGCGAAGGCCCGTGCCACGGCAACTCGCTGTCTCTGCCCGCCGCTTAGCTCGTGAGGATACCTGAAAAAGAACTCGGCAGCCGGCGTCATCTCGACGTCTTCCAAGGTCTGAGTGACCCGTGCCTCAACCTCCCGGGGATTGAGTGATTTCTCCAGAAGCCTCAAGGGCTCGGAGACGATGTCGCCCACGGTCATCCGCGGGTTCAACGACTCGTAGGGGTCTTGAAAGATAATCTGCATGTTTCGCCGCAGCACTTTCATCTCTTCTTCGCTGATGGTGGTGATATCTTTGCCGTGGAAGTATATCTTGCCACTTGTGGTCTCGGTGAGCCTAAGCAGTAGCCGTCCGGTTGTGGTCTTGCCGCTGCCGCTTTCGCCAGCCAAGCCGAAGATCTCGCCCTTCCGGATGTCAAAGGAGATGTCATCCACGGCACGTACGAAAAGCGACTCTTTCGAAAAGACCGTTTTGATGAAGCCCAGACTGATTGGAAACCACTTTTTCGCATTCTCGACTTTTATCACAACATCGGCCATTTCACATCTCTCCACTATTTTTTGACGAGATGACAATGCACGTAATGGTTCTTCGACACCTCGAGCAACTTGGGCACCTCTTTTCTGCAGACGTCCATGGCGTATTTGCATCGGGGATGGAACCGGCATCCAGGAGGCGGGCTTAGAAGATCAGGAGGAAAGCCGGGGATCGAGACCATCTCCTGCTTCGCGGCCTTGATGCTCGGGAAAGACTCGATCAAGTCCACCGTGTAAGGGTGCATCGGTT
>CAYNAW010000087.1:0-2548 GCA_964395545.1 uncultured Candidatus Bathyarchaeia archaeon
CGCTCAATAGGTTTAAATTTACGTCAGCTAATCCATGGTTAAGAAGGTGAAAGCTCGTGTCTGAGAAGACCAGTCCAGGGGTCGTGTATGAATGTGTTCGTTGCGGAGCGAAAGTGGCAACTGAGGAACTGGAGCTTCGCGGTGGCGGTGTAAAATGCACCATCTGCGGCTACCGTATTCTTAAGAAGATTCGACCACCCGTCATCAAGCGTGTTTCAACAGACTGACTCGGTTAGCCCAAGGCTTCCAAGGTCGACTTGGCCAGGTTTGCCTTGTCCTCCGAGGACTGCATGATTGTCTTTGCTGTGACAGCCCTAAGTCCAAGTTCTTCAACCTTCTCTTTCTCCTTTCTGTCGATTTCGTCTAGTATGAAGACATCGAGAAAGTCGCGGTAAAGATGGGCTACTGAGTAGGCTGAGACGTCTATATCCAGCGCGCGCATTAGTTTGTCGGCTGGACCCTTTATCGCGGCGCCTCCAACGATTGGGCTTATGGCAACGATCTTGGCTGCTGTATTTCTTAAAGCGTCTCTAACGTCTTTGACAGCCAGAATTGGGCCGATGCTCACGATGGGGTTGCTGGGGCAGAGTATAATGCCGTCAGCCTCCAGTATGGACTGGACGACTCCCGGTGCTGGATGCGCAAGGTCGGAGCCGTCGAAAAACACGTCTAGAACCTTGTCCTCGGCTCCTCTTCTTACAAGGTATTCTTCGAAGTGCATCTCGCCTGCATCGGTGACGATCTTGGTTGATACTCGCTCGTTGCTCATGGGCAGGATCTTCACTTTAAGCCCCAGAGCCATGTACAGCTTTTCAGTCACCTGTGATAGTGAATGCCCGTTTTTCAACAATTGTGTCCTGTAGATGTGGGTGGCGAGATCTCTGTCACCCAACTGGAACCACGTCGCTAGACCATATTTCCCGAACATGTCTAGGCAGTTGAAGGTGTCGCCCCGCAGCCCCCATCCTTTCTCCTCGTCCACGATGCCAGCTAAGGTATACATTACTATGTCTGGGTCTGGAGAAATGTGGAGTCCATAGAGCTCGACATCGTCGCCCGTGTTGACAATTACGGTTATGTTTTCCTGAAGCAATATTTTGACAAGGCCCTGCAGAAACTTGGCAGCGCCGACCCCGCCAGCGAGACAAGTCACTTTTTCAACCAAGCAAACTACCCATACTTCTGTCAATCTGCAGATGTTTAACGTTAACGGCGAGGTGACGAGTATGTCTCTAGAAGATTTCCTTTTCTCCGACTTTCCTTAACGTTTTTCCACGAAGTCTCACTGGGGGCCCGATTGTCTCTTCCATTTGTTTCTCGGTCGTTCTCCTCTTGACAGTCTCTCCGCATACGCCACGAGGTAGCAGTCTCCTTTTCACACATGTTGCATAGTTGCAGTCAGCGACGTTGCATCTCTCGTCGGTCCATCTGCACCAGACTTCATTATCCTTGAAGACTGCAGCGTTTTTGCCGCATCTGAACAGATTACATCTTGGGGAACAATGTTGTACTTCTCCCAACACGGTCACCATCTTTTAATGGTTTTTCATTCAAAACTCAATTTCGACGCTCATTCTATACAAAAATGGCTTAAGGCGTTTGGGTATTATAAACTTTTCCGAAAGCTACTCCTTCTTCTGCCCCGTTCTAAATCGACGGTATAGTAGGACGGCGAGAAAGAAGACAAGCAACACGACTGCCAAAATGACTATGAGGAAGCTGCTTGCGTCCACCATGAAACCGCCAAGAGAGACCATGTTACCGACTCTAACCGTGATGGACGTCGGCTCTTGAAGATACAGCGTAGTGATTTCACAGGGTTTCCCGCCTATGTAAACGAGGATCCTAAGATTGCCCCCGACGAGACCGGTGAACTTCGCGACCCCACTCGCCCCAGTGTTCGAAGATAGAAGGGATCTGCCTTCCCGTTCAATCGTGACGTTGGCGCTAGGTACTCCCATTCCAAGAAAGTCCACCACATTGACGTCCAGCGTCAAGCTGTACAGCCTACAGTGAACCGACAAGCTGGTCGACTGGTTTATAAGAAGCACGGTCGTATGGTTGACGAGCACATCGTTCACGTATATGTCCACAAAGTATTTTCCGAAGGCGGCGTTGAAGACAGCCTGTCCACTCGCCCCCGCGTTCTTCGGACCCATCAAGCCACTCAATCCAACGTCCACCTCGTAAATCTCCACCAGTGCACCTTGCAGAGCCCCACCTTCTCTGTCGTAGACATTTAGAATGAGCTCGTATTCTGGAACTGTTAGGTTAAACCAGCTTGTAGTAGTCAAGTTGGCCGTGACAGTAGCGAATACGTTATCGTAGCGGGTTGCTTCTATCGTATATTCGACGTTCGTGTACACATTGTAAAAAGTCGCCACGCCAACCAAGTCAGTTTCAGAGGAAAGCGGAGTTGGAGTGATAACAACGTCTAACCTTGAAGTATACTTGAAGCGTACTCGCAACTCCACGAAGGGAACAGCCTCGCCCTCAGCGTCTTCCACGGCCACCTTGATGTGGACTAGGGAGCATGTTATGTTAATCG
>CAYNAW010000088.1:0-2427 GCA_964395545.1 uncultured Candidatus Bathyarchaeia archaeon
ATTATCTGCAGAAGTATAAGGGGATCAAGGGGATTGACGAGGCGACTCCAGATGACATTAGGGACTTCGTCTCCTGGGGTACGAACGAGCTGAAATCCATCAACTCCTACTTGTGGGGACTTCACAGATATTACGAGTTCACATCAGACAAGAAAATGTACCGAACAGCCCTCGACCTACGAAGACAAGAGATAGAAGACCGTAGGGATAGAAGAAAGCCCTTGCAGCTCAAGAAGATTCAAGGTGTAGCTTCCAAACATGCTGCAAGGCTTGAGTCTCTTGGTATCACCAACGCGAAACAGATGATTGAAGCTGGAAGAACAAGAACACGAAGACACGAGCTGTCCAAGAAGACCGGTATACCGCTGGAATGCATTCTTGACTTGGTGAAGTTTGCTGATATAACTAGAATAAGTGACATTAAGGGCGTCAAAGGCAGATTGCTTCTCGAAGCGAAAGTGGACACAATCAAGAAGCTCGCAACGTTTTCAGCGGAAGAACTGAGAAAGAAGCTCATTGAAGCCAACGAAAAGCAGAAGATTCTGAAGAGACCTCCTACTCTCGTTGAAACAACCTATTGGGTCGAACAAGCCAACAAGCTACCAGAAATCGTCGAATACTAGTAGGAACATGGTCATGACAGCAAACTGCGCGCGCTCGAACGCACGCTCACGGCTGGTTGGATAGAACTCGACCCCCAGCACCATCACCCGCGCCCTGCCCAAGCGGATCAGTCTGGACCGAACGTGTTTTAGGCGCCGACCGCCGAGGATAACCGGGGAACGCCGATGAAACATCCGAGCAAAACCGGCTGGAACCTCCTCTCAAAGAGCTATCAGACCCGCACGAGGATTTCCCTCGACGACGTGCACTACGGCCCGATCTCCCCGGGCGAACGCGACCTCCGCCTCCTCGGCGACGTCACCGGGAAAGCCATCCTGGAAATCGGCTGCGGCGGCGGCCAGAACGTCATCGTGCTCGCCAAATGGGGCGCCCACGCGGTGGGCCTAGACATCTCGGAACAGCAGATCAAGCACGCCAAAGCCCTCGCCGCGCCAGAAGGCGTCCGCGTCCCGTTCCACCTGGGCGACATGCAGAACCTGCGCCGCTTCGAGGCCGCCAGCTTCGACGCGGTGCTCTCGTCCCACGCCATCGGCTACGCCGACAACATGGGCGCCGTCTTCGGCGAAGTGGCCCGCGTCCTCCGGCCCGGCGGGCTCTTCGTGTTCGCCGAAGGCCACCCGATTATCCGCACCGGTGGCCCCCTCCGCTTCCGGAAGGGACGCCGCTGGGCCGTCGGCAACTACTTTGACCGGCGACGGCGCCCCTGGACCTGGCGGACCCCGGACGGCGTGGCCACGTTCGACGGCGGCCAGGTCACCGTGCAGGACTTCTTTGACCGGCTCACCCAAGCGGGCTTCATCGTCGAACGCATCGTCGAGCCTGAACCCTACCGGCTGGACCGGATGACCGCGGCGCAGCGGGCACAGATGCCCTACTCGGACCCCGGCTACGTCAAAGACTATGACCTGTGGCGGAAAGTGCCTTTCACCATCATCTTCCGCGCCAGAAAACCCGCATCCGAGCAGCCCTGAGCAGCGTCTCGGGAGCCCACGCGCGCGCAGGGATGTTTCATGACTGCGCCCTCGGATAGAGCTTCGCCCCAAAGCCACAGGCTTCCTGTTGAGCTATAAGAAGGTTGGTTTCAAGGTCGTGAGAAAAGAAGTGGCTTACGAAAAAACCATCGACTAGTCTTTGTGTGCCTAAGATGTAACTGTACCCTTTTTCTCTCTGCTTACTCCTACTACTCTCTCACTCTCTCTACCTTCTGTCAGACAGACACGGACACAGACAGACAGAGTACACGCACGCGCGGGCGCGGGGAGGCGCGGAGAGAGATGAAGATAAGGCTTTACCCCAACCAATCACAATACTACACTCACAACGCGCACACGCGGGAGTCTATGTATAAAAAGCTTTTATCATGTAATGACAAATTGTCAAATAGCGATCCAAATGAATAGCCAAGAACGAGATGTGAACTCCATCCGTGAGCTTGAGCACAAAGCAAGGGAGGCAGCAAAGGCGAAAGACCTCGATCGGTACGTCTCCTTTTATGCCGACGACGCTGTCCTGCTCTGGCCAGGAGCACCTATGGTCACAGGTCGTGCTGCGATTCGGAAGTTTATGCAAGCCTTTTTCTCAATGCCCGACTTCTCGCTCAGCTTTGAAACTGCCCATATAGAGGTGTCTCTAGCAGGTGATTTTGCGTACACATGCGGCACAAACAAGGTGACCTTGGTAGACCTAAATGGCAAAAGAATCAAAGACAGTGGCAAATATCTAACTGTTTACAAGAAGCAGTCTCGCGGCACATGGAAAGTCGTGGCAGACATGGGTAACTCTGATCTGCCAGCACCAGTCCCT
>CAYNAW010000089.1:0-2374 GCA_964395545.1 uncultured Candidatus Bathyarchaeia archaeon
AGAGCTACGCCCGGATGAAATCTATTTTGCGCAGGGACTTGCCCCCCTTGCAAGACCGCCCGTCGAACTGAGGCTCACGTTCACTGCAAAAGGAAAACAATACGTATTCATCGATACTGCAGAAGAAAGCGTTCTCAGACGCACAAGGATTCTTGTCTCTACTGACAAGCATGGGAATTTCTTTATTGAAGAGGACGATATTAGGAAGTTCATATGCTCTGAGTTGGAGAGAGATGACCTTAAAGTGAGGTCCTTTGAGCTTATGGGCGGCTACTGACTGTTGGAGATTGCTAGGAGAATGACGAAGTCTGGCAAAGTTCGAACGAGACTGCAAAGCTGTCCGAGTCCAAGCACAAGTGGGAGCACAAGTCTTTAACCCTAAGCGAAACTTGCTCTTCAGCAAAATTCTTGGAATCCAGAAGAAGGGATAGTGGGGTTACTCGCAAAAAACAGATCCGAACTTGCCATGTTTTGGTGAGAGGAGTTTGGTCGGGCGGGCGGGATTTGAACCTGCGACACTCCGGTTTCTGCCTTTTCTGGCTGTATGCTTGGTAGGCTGGTGATGCCCACCGTTGGCAGGCGTCTACAGCCGGAAGCTCTACCAAGCTGAGCTACCGCCCGGCCTAGGAATAAGGGATTGTTTTACGTGATTTATGCGTTTCGTTTGAATTGAGACGGTGAGCTTGGGCGAGAGAATGGGATTAGGCATGTACGGTGAGAGAAAGGACTATGGCTCTCTTGGGAGCTTGACAGCCGCTCCATCAATGGCTGGGGCTTTTGCGTTCTGGGAAAAGGTTGAATAGCAGTGCATTGGCAGGATTTGCTGTGTGAAGGCAATGGATGCTGGTGCTTCACGGTATGCGATTGTGCGGTTGGTGCCAGATTCGTTTGATCGCTGTGTGCGAACGAGCTCTGAGAAGATAGATGTGGAGGTCGCTAAGAGACAGCATGCTGAGTATTGTGGAGTACTGCAGCAGCTTGGATTGAAACTGGTCCGGGCGAAGGGTGACAATGACCTGCCCGATAGCTGCTTTGTTGAGGACACCGCGGTAATATTCGAAGATAAGGCGGTTATCTGCAACATGTGCGTGCAGTCGCGGGCAGACGAAGTGGTCGAGATCGCCAAGGTCTTGAAGAAGTTCAAGAGGATACAGCGCATCTTGCCCCCGGCGACGATTGACGGCGGAGACGTTCTGAGGGTTGAAGATCGAGTCTTCGTCGGGATCTCCACTCGAACGAACGTACATGCCGTAGGTCAGCTCAGGGAAATCCTGAAGGACAGCCATATGAGTGTCGTTCCGGTGAGGATTCGCAGGGTGCTCCACCTGAAGTCTGCCTGCACCTATCTGGGGAACGACACCGTCATTCTTTCGGAAGGATGCTTTGAAACGAACGTTCTGAAGGGTCTGAAGAAAATCGTCGTCCCCAAGGGAGAGGAGTACGCTGCGGACTGTCTTGCCGTAAACGGAACTATCTTGATGGCAAGAGGTTACGCCAAAACTAGGAAACTGGTGGAGATTAAGGGGTTTCCCGTCGTTGAACTCGACATCTCAGAATTCCGAAAGGGGGACGGCGCTCTCACTTGCCTGTCGATTATATGGTGACGTTGGCGTGCAGTTTTCCTTGCGCGAAGGCTGCGTGCTGTAGGTGCATGCTGTGAGGTGGCGAGACCTCACGGACTTCTCGTCGTCTCATGCTGGCGTCATAATGCGTTCGTGTGTAGCGAGGGCAAAGTGGTCTAGTACTGGTAGATCCATCGGTATTTGCTGTCGAGGTAGTTTAGGTAGGGTATGACGTTGAGCGGTTCGCCGGTGACTTTCTTGATCAGGTCAGCTGGGTCGTAGAGGTTTCCGTAGGTGTGAACGTTGGCGGTCAGCCACTTCTTAACCTCGGGGAACTTGCCTGCTGCCACTTGCTCCTTCCAGGTGGGCAGTTCTCGCTCCAGCTTCGCCAGCAGCTGGCCGCTGTAGATGTTGCCCAATGCGTAGGTTGGGAAGTAGCCGAAGTAGCCGCTCGCCCAATGAGTGTCCTGCATCACGCCCTCAGAATCGTTTTCAATCGTCACGCCCAAGTAGTCCTTGTACTTCCGGTTCCAGAGTTCGGGCAGCTCGTCCACGCCGACCTTGCCTGCTAACAGCTCTCGCTCAATCTCGAAGCGAATGATCACGTGCAGGCAGTAGGTCACCTCGTCAGCCTCGACACGAATCTTCGATGGCTTCACCAAGTTGATAGCGCGTACAAAGTCGTCTAGCGCCACATCAGCGAAGACGTTACCTGTCAGCTGCTTGAACCGGGGGTAGAAGTAAGTCCAGAATTCCCGTGAACGTCCGAAAATGTTCTCCACGAAACGCGACTGAGACTCGTGGAACCCTAA
>CAYNAW010000090.1:0-2321 GCA_964395545.1 uncultured Candidatus Bathyarchaeia archaeon
AGCAGTAGCAATCTTACTCGTCGCCATCTTCACCTTCGCAACCATGGCTGCAATACCGATCCAACCCGCGAACGCCAGCAGCAGCCACACGCTGTCGCTGCCAGATGCTGAGCTCATGCTAACTGAGTTCTACAAGCAGTGGGGCCCTGGCGTCTTGGCGGGAAGAATAGACGTCAGCGGGTCAGGGGTCCAGTTCGACTTCACCGGACTGTCTTCATCTGACGGCACCGGAGTTGGAGACAATTACCCCCTCAATGCGCTGGCGGGCGGCGCTGGAACTTTCTATAGCGACTTCACCGCGTATACGCGATACAGCATGAACGTCACCAACGTCGGCTCCGATCCAGTCAAGGTGTGCCTCTACATGAACACGGGCTTCACCCCGCCGAATGAGGCCAACACGTACTGGGAAAGCGAAACCGTCACTCTTGACGCAGGCGAAGACGCGATCGTCACCTTGGACTTCTCTAGCTGCTTCAAAATCTGGAGCGCCGGCGATGATCCGGTGCCCGAGTGGCAGCACCCTGACGGCACGGGCGGATGGCCCGTCCGGCGACTGGATCAGGTGAGCAACATCGGGTTTCAGGTGTTCTCAGGCGGCGGCGCTGGCGGAGGCTCGGTCATCCTGTCCGAACTGACAGCCCCGCTGCTCTACACCGACCCCGCGCATGTCCAGAAGCATCCCAGCGACGTTGGCTCCCTCTTCGACGTGTACGTGACGCTGGAAAACTTCGCGGACCTCGCAGGCTTCGACATCAAGCTCACGTGGGATCCGGACTTGTTGACGCAGACAGCGGTAGACTACGCAACCACCCTTACCGCTCTTTGGGGAGCGGGCCATTACTACGTTCCGGTAGACAACCCTGGTCTCGGCTCCTACAATCTGGTCGCCGTTGTTTATAGCGCACCTGCGGCAAGCAATACAGGTGCTTCCAGCCTGTTCAAAATAACCTTCCGCGTTGAAGAAGGCTGCAACTATCCACTGTCAACCCCGATTCACTTCGAGGTGGCTAAGCTGAGCGACGACGCGGAGCCGGTTCCGAACCCCATCATCGCCACTGTGACCGACAGCCAGTACTATATCTCGGGCACCAAGCCAGAACTAACGATCAAGCTGATTGATCCTGATAGCAAACCGTTTGAAGAGTGCAAAGCTTTCCTCGTCCGAGTCAACGCCACCAAGATTCACCAGTGTTCCTCCTTGGACGGCTACGACGTGACGATCGTTTTCGACTCTCTGTACGGGGTCAGCCCCCACTTCGGGCTCGCGGCCTACACCGACGTATCCTGGGGCGTCTTCGGCACAGGCACGGTTGAATACACGCCTGGGACGCCGACGAGTACTATCCGCGTCTATGGCGGGGGCGAACCCCAGTCTGGCGACGACCTGACCCTGTTCACGTTAGCCTTCCATGTCGAGTACGATGCCTCGCCCGAGCACGTGTGGAAGTACCGCACTAACGAAAACAGAACCTTCGGCATTCGTCTGAGCGGCGAACTGAGCTTCGGGTCCCTTGGCACCTTAGACGACCTCGTGCTTCCCCCCGAATTGACGATCCGAGTACACTTCATCCGCGGCGACGTGGACTCGGACGGCGACGTCGACCTCTTCGACCTGCAAGCCGCAGGCTACAACTACGGGACCACAGGAACCTCGATATACGACCTCACCGGCGACAGCCTAGTCGACCTCTTCGACCTGATCGCGCTGGCCACGAACTATGACTATGGGAAGTAACGCCGACTGAAGTAAGGTTGCGCTAAGAACCACACCCCCTTCTTTTTTTGGTCTTCTTTCATACCCTGCGTTTTCTCCCGCGACGCTGATAGGGCAAGGCTCTGGTGACTGTTCTCCTTCAGAGACCAACCATTTTGAGCCTCCATTAACACAGACTCTCATCATCAAGGAGTTACTGCGCGCGCTAGGGCGTTGCTAAATCGAATTGTTTGTGTCAATTTCTACTCACGTTCCAAGCATAGTTGCGTTCTCCTAACATTTCCGCGTACAAATCATGGGCGTCTAGTCAAGTCATAGCATGGCTAAACAAGTTCATGTCAATTGCCCGAATTTAGCAACACACTAGCGCGCATGTTGTTTGCTCCTAAGTATGAAGCATTGAGGCGTCGAGGGGTTTCTTCCCGAATGCACGCGCGTTTTGGTCGACGGATGCGTCCGCGCATGGATTATTGATGCAGAATGGTGTTCAGACTTTAACCGCTTTGATGCGGATGAAGTTTCGCATAAATTTATATGGCATATCTGCGGTCTATAGTATTAGCACGCACGCGCGTGCAAGGAGCGCCGAGGTGGGGCGCGATGA
>CAYNAW010000091.1:0-2306 GCA_964395545.1 uncultured Candidatus Bathyarchaeia archaeon
AAGCTGCCAGGTTTGGTATTCCTCTTGAGGGCGCTACACTCTATTGTAAGATGGTGCCATGTAGAGTCTGTGCGATGATGATAATAAATGCCGGTATCAAACGAGTGGTCTGTGAGAAGCGTTACCATTCAGATGGAGACACGATGGAGATGTTCAGACAGGCTGACGTTGAGTTGGTTGTGGTGAATGATGAGGTTGAGAAGTATGATAGGCAGTAGCAGCGCTGCTTGAGACTGCTGTTCTTTGACGGTCCAGCGTTAGGACATGATCAGCAAAGAATTCGGACGAAACGCCTGCTTAAGTACGGCTTCTGACTTATGCTGCTCCGAAAACTCAAATATACTGTGACGGACAAGTGAAGGGTTATGGTATCGTTCGTCGAGACGGTGATTCTGGGGATTCTGCAGGGCTTGACCGAGTGGTTTCCCGTCTCCAGCTCTGGACACTTGGCGTTAGCAAAAGAGTTTTTCGGCTGGCAGCCGCCCGTGCTGTTCTACCTCCTCCTCCACCTCGGCACCATAGCCGTCGTGGTCGCCTATTTCCGAAAAGACATCTTAATTGTGCTCCGGGCACTGCTTAGGCGAGAGCTTGACTCCCCGCCGGGCCGGCTTGGCATTTTCATCTTCGTGGGCAGCGTACCCACCGCGTTAGTCGGCTACGCTTTCAAAGACATCTTCGAATCCTTCTTCAACAACCTACTCGTCGTGGGCTTGGCGCTCCTAGCTACAGGGGTCCTGCTTTCCATTTCAGCGAGACAAGAGGACGACAAGGCTTTGGGCTATCTGGATTCGCTGCTCATTGGGTTTGCCCAAGGCATCGCCATAATCCCCGGTGTCTCAAGGAGTGGCGCCACGATTTCCACGGGACTGTTACGGGGAGCGGACAGAATGGCTGTTTTCAGGTTCTCCTTTCTGCTCTCTATTCCCGCCGTCTTAGGCGCCACAGTCTTGGAATCGGAAGACTTGAACCTGCTCATCAGCGGCGTCGACGCGGCAGCGGTTGTGCTAGGCGTCTTGGCGTCGATGGTTGTCGGCTACCTGTCGCTCAAGGCACTGCAGAGAATAGTCCTCACGCACAAGTTTCACTGGTTTGCTGTCTACTGCTGGGCACTGGGGACTTTGGTAATAGTCTCCCAGGTACTATAGAAAGCGTAAATGAGCCTCAGCTGAGGTTTGAACCTGGAAAATGAGTTCAGTCAATCTGCGAGAAAGACGGACCAGTATTCAAGCACCTTTTGGAGCGTCATCTTTAATAGCAGTCATGTTTTCCTTAAAGCAGATAGATAGCAGGAAGGGTGTGCAGAATGTCAGAGGATGAGATGATCGAGTTCTTCAAGGACCAGATAAAACTGGAGCACCACATAGTCGAGTCAATCACAGACAGCCTGAAGAACATCAGGAACCCTATAGTTAAGCAGGTTCTCCGCGCCATCGCTTTCGACTCGCAGAAACACGCGGGAATCTACAACGCTGCCATGACTATTACTTCTATCACTCCTGCTTTGACGGACAAGGAGTACAAGGAACTTGAGACGATAGCCGAGAAGCACATCGCCGACGAAGAAGAAGCCATGTCTGCCCTCGACAAAATCATGCCGAAAATAGAAGACCCGAAAGTCAGGTTCCTGTTAGAGTCCATAGCTGCAGATGAGAAAAAACATCACGAGCTTCTCAACAGAATCATGGAGCTAATTGTGAAGAAGGAAGCCATCACGGAGGAAGACTGGTGGGAAATCTTGTGGAAGAACGTTCCTTTCCACGGTGCCCCTGGCGGATGACGCAAGGTAAAGCCCACCTTTCGAGGATGGTTAATAAAACTTTTATATGAAAGCGCTGTGTCTCATACTCTCAAGGAGTCGAAAACGTGAGCAGTCTCGAACCGAGCAAGAAACCTCTCAACGTTTTAGTGAAGCAGTTGGACAACGGCGTGACCATAACCCTGAAAAACGGCATCACTTACAAGGGCAACATGAAAAAATGCGATGGCCACATGAACATAATCCTCGAAGGCGCCACCGAGAGCAAGGGCGACAAGCTAATCGCTAACTACGGCAGTGTCCTGGTCAGGGGAAACAACATCCTCTATATCTCCATAGAAAAATAGCTCATTGTCGATTTACCTGCGGCCGATTTGGAGAACATTCTAATCGCCTAGTGGTTAGTATTCTCCGTCCTGTCTGGCAACCTGTCTCTTCCCACCTTGTAAAAACGACTTTGAAGACACCTCCTGCTTCAAGGATTAAAGTGGAGGCCGTTGTCACGACTAAGTACTGCGTACTCGTTTGCGCGTCAACTACCTTCGATGAC
>CAYNAW010000092.1:0-2205 GCA_964395545.1 uncultured Candidatus Bathyarchaeia archaeon
ACGCTTGACGACTTGCTCTGCGGCGGCATCCCTGAAAACTACGCCGTCGCCTTCGTTGCGCCAGCCGGCAGCGACCGCGACTCGCTCGTCCAGGCGTTTCTGAAGCACGGCACCGACCACGGCGAAGTCACCTTCTTCCTCACCGCGGATCCCCGCCTCGCCGCCTCGCTCGCCGACTCACCCAGCTTCCACCTGTTCGTCTGCAACCCGCAAGCCGACGCCATCATCCCGGATCAACCGAACACAGTGAAGCTGAAAGGGGTGGAGAACCTCACGGACATCAGCATCGCCGTGTCCTCGGCGATCAGCCGGCTTGACCCGTCGCGGCCAGGGTCAAAGCGAATCGGCGTGGGAATCCTCTCTGATGTGTTGTTACAGCACCGCGCGGTGCGGACCCGACGGTGGCTCACCGCGCTGATTACGGAATTGAAGGCGAACAAGTTCACGGTGTTAGCCGTGATTGACCCGCGGATGCACCCGTCGGAGGAGCTGTACGCGATCCTCGGACTGTTTGACGGAGAGATTAGTTTACACGAGAAACAGACGGAGAAGGGCCCTCGGAAGTACCTGAAGATCAACAAGATGGGCAATCAGGAATATCTCGAAAGTGAACTGCCTCTGAAACGAGAAGGCCCTCAAAAGAGACCGTGAAGGGCAAAATCGAACTGCGCGCGCAGTTTTATCCAGCCAACCAACCAACTTGCTACGTGTGGAAAGGTTATAGTCGAATCTAAGATGACACTTAGAGCAGATGGAATAGTAGAACCGCACAATCGGCTAGGAGTAACTACCCTTCTTCAAACTCCATATTCCTCATCGGCACCCAGCCTCTTGTTCCATCAGGTTTTTCCGACATTCCAAAGCCGCTGACAATTTCGTGAACAGCTAGTTCTTCTCCGGTCTTGACACTTAGTTCCATGGCGTTGTATTCTTTGTTGAACGTCCCTTCGGTGCCATCAACGTTGATGTATTGTTTTGGAGTCCAAGCTTTCTTGCCGCTTTTCCCTTCACACCAAACCCAATCTTTCCAATCTGGGTCTTCTTTGAATTCCTGACCGACCTTGACTTTTTCTCCTTTCAGAAAAATCATCGGGTCAGGGTAGGGAGATTCATAATCTTTTGTTACTCTGTAGCGTTCTGGTTTCATAGTCATTACTTCTATTTATTTCTCAACTTGCCATTTTTATCTCTTCTTGGAAACTCTACAATGTGAGATCAGTCTCTAGCCCTGTTGTGGGGGTAAAGTTTTATCCAACCAACCAACTTTAACGACGCTGCGAAACAAACTGGATCCGGCACCTGAAACTGAGCGCATGTCATCCAAGCATACTTGGCGAATAACCTATCCAAAGACAACGCGTGCGCTAAAATATATTTAACAGTGCACGCGCCTAAGAAGAAGTGGAAAACATGACTACCGATGTTGCAAGCGTAGTTTTGTTGAGCACTCTGGCAGGCTTGGGAACTGGAATTGGCGGACTTGTAGTCCTGGTTCGAAAGCCTGGCGAAAAGCTGTTTGTGTTTTTAATAGGATTGGCTGCTGGCTTGATGATTATGCTGTCATTCATGGAACTTCTTTCTGACTCCTTAATGGTATCTGGGCTGTTTCCAGCAGCAGTGGGCTTCATTGCTGGTACACTTGTGCTATTCTTCTTGGACTTTCTTTTGCCTCATAAGCATGTCGTGAGTGAAAAAGGAGTGATCGACGCCAAAATGCTTAGGAATGGCACATTAATTGCCATAGGGATCTCTCTCCACAATCTTCCAGAGGGTATTGCTGTTGCCTCAGGCTATTTCTATGCGCCAGAAATCGGCTTGATTATAACTATTGGAATTGCACTCCATAACATACCTGAAGGAATAGCTATAGCCTTACCGATTCGTATGAGTGGGGCTTCAAGATGGGCTGCATTTCGAATCGCCTTGCTCTCAGGATTGATAGAACCAGTGGGAGCTGTTATTGCAGTAGTATTCCTCACTGCTTTGCCTGGACTGATGCCCTTTGCATTATCTTTTGCAGCAGGAGTAATGGTTTTCATCACTATGGACGAACTAATTCCGATAGCCCATGAGCATGGACACGAGCATTTCACATCCTTTGGGTTGATAATGGGCTTTATCTTAACACTTGGGTTGCTGGCTGCGCTTAGGTAGGAATCCAAACTTCCACACGCTAGAAGTTCTGGAGAATGTTTAAGCGCGCGC
>CAYNAW010000093.1:0-2195 GCA_964395545.1 uncultured Candidatus Bathyarchaeia archaeon
GAAGCATAAGGGCACCGAGAAGCTCTGTGCTCGGGTTAAGACGAAGATTGCCACTTTGCGGAGAGAAGCCAGTGAGAAGAAGCAGAGGGCGAGAGGGCGTGGGCAGAAGTTTTTCATCGAGAAGGAGGGTGCGGCGCAGATTGCGGTCCTCGGGCCGACGAAGGTGGGGCGGAGTAGCCTTCTGGTCGCCATCACAAACGCCAAAGCAGAGGTGTCTGATTACCCGTTTACCACTCGGGAGCCAACTCCAGGTATGCTTCCCTTTGAGGACCTTCAGTTTCAACTCGTGGAGGCCCCAGCGGTTGTTCGAGGAGCAGGGGAGGGGAGGGGTTTTGGGCTGCAGACTTTGGCTCTAGCACGTAACGCTGATGGGTTGATTTTGATGGTCGATCTGGCGAGGAACGCTTGTGGGCAGCTCTCTCTTCTCTTGGACGAGCTCGAAGCCGTTCGTGTTCTTGTCAGGAAGCCCAGTGGACGTGTTGAGGTTGAGAGGAGGCACATGGGCGTTGGACTGCGAATCTTCGTTATAGGAAGACTCGTTGACTGCACTCTGAAGGAAGTCGAGGCGTTGCTGAAGAGCTACCGAATATTCAACGCCATCGTGAAGATATACGGTAACGTCACGCTCGACGATGTGGAGGACTCGATTTTCGAGAGTGCTTTGTTTCGTCCAACGATTGTTTTGGCGAATAAAATGGACGCTGAAGGAGCTGCGGAAAACCTCCGAAGGTTGGAGAGGTTTGTCGGCGGCCGCCTCAGAGTAATCTCAGCCTCATGTAAGACATGGTCTGGTCTGAAGAACTTGGGCTTGGAGCTCTTCAAGTCACTCGAGATAATTCGCGTCTATACTAAGGAACCGAGCAGGAAAGAGCCGTCGCCTACGCCGTTCATTCTGAGAAAGGACGCGACTGTTGCAGATTTGGCCAGGCAGATTCACAGCGACTTTTTCAAGCGTTTTTCCTACGCGCGGGTTTGGTCTAATAGACTCGCCTTCAGTCCACAAAAGGTGGGTTTATCCTTTGTTCTAGAGGACAAAGATGTTGTGGAGATGCATGCTAAGTAGAGTGACTACCTGTTAGCCATGGCGATTCTTTCCATCTCGTTGCGCTTGGACACTGCGTAGCTCTTCACGTCGTTGTTTGCCGCCAAGATCAGCTCGTCCGCTATGCATTCCTCTATAGGACGTGCGTTGCCGAAGGTTAGGTTCCGGGCGCCTTCGGATAGTAGGCGGAGCGCAACGTCTACTCTTCTCTGGGGTGCGACGTCGACGGCCATATGGTAGGCGACGCCTCCATACGTGATTCTCGTGGTCTCTTCACAAGGAGAGGAATTCTCGACCGCTTTAACCAGAATCTCGACGGGGTTCTTCTCCGTCCGAAGGTAGATTATTTCGAACGCGTTCCTCACGGTGTTGATTGCTCTCGCCTTTTTTCCCGCATGTTTTCCAGGGCGCATAAGGTTGTTTATGAGCCTTTCAACGACGTTCACTTCTGCCTTGTGAAAGCGGTGATGTTCGTGTCTGCCCATACTGTGAGGAATGTAGATCGGTTTGACGGAGATGTACTTCTTCACGCCTACGTCCTGCACTTTGGCATCTTGGAAACTCCATTTGCCGAAAAGCTTTACCTCTTGTATCTGCTTGCTCATCCTCATGCACCTACTAGCGCACCGGTTTCTGTTTTCTGCCGTACACAAGTTCGTTCAGGGAAACACCGTTCACCGTGATAACTCTCCATCGTACACCCGGGATGTCTCCCATGGCTCCTCCTCGGGAGCCGCCGATGCCTTCAACTACCACTTCATCATGTTCATCGACAACGTTGAGGGCTCCGTCGCCTGGTAGGAAGGCAGTTATGGACCTGCCGTTCTTGATGAGTTGCGTCCGCACACATTTCCTGATGGCACTGTTGGGCTGCTTGCTTTCGACGCCGACCTTCTCCAGCACGATTCCACGCGCCATGGGTGCCCCTTGAAGGGGGTCGACTTTCACGTCGAGCCTGAGTAGTCGGCGTTTGTAATAGCGATCGCTCCAGCGGAACCTCTTCCTCTTATTGAGCAGCTGTCTCCCTGCAAACTCACCCTTAGGCGACTTCGAACCCATGTTCGCTTATCCTCTTGCTACGATAAACCACACTTCTAATATTTAAACTGTCATCTAGACCTTTTTTGCTCATATAGGAACTTTCACTTGGGCT
>CAYNAW010000094.1:0-2178 GCA_964395545.1 uncultured Candidatus Bathyarchaeia archaeon
TCGAGGCGTTGGCGAAACTCGCCAAGGAGGTCGGCGCGCACGTGGGGTTCGACGGCTCACATGTCATGGGGCTAATCGCTGGCGAGAGGTTCCAGAGTCCCCTCAAAGAGGGCGCCTCAGCACTTTTCGGGTCAACTCACAAAACCTTCTTCGGACCACAAGGGGGCATAGTACTCGCAGACAAAGAGTGTGGAGAAGCCTTGAAGGACAAGATATACCCTGCCTTTGTTGACAACGCCCACTGGAATCGCATAGCAGCATTAGCGTTAGCGCTAGGTGAAATGGAAAAATTCGGCAAAGCCTACGCAACCCAAGTGATCCGCAACGCACAGGCACTTGCAAAGGCTCTACGCGACTTTGGACTTCCAGTGATATGCTCGGAGTTGGGCTTCACGATGTCGCATCAGGTTCTGCTAGACTATGGGGGCTACAAGAAGGGACGGGAAATCGCCAGCAGCCTCGAGAGGGCGAATATAATAGTGGATTGCGGAGTGCGACTCGGCACGTGTGAGACTACAAGGCGTGGAATGAAGGAGGCAGAGATGGCACAGATTGCGGAACTAATCAAACAAGTAATCATAGACAAGAGACCGCCGTCAGTAGTCAAGAAGAAGGCGGAGAGACTGATCGAAGAATTTCAGGACGTAGAGTACTGCTTCTCCTGAAGCGGAACCAAACCTGATGGTGGTGTTTCTTGCAGTCACCGATTCCAAGCCAGCTCGTGCAGCTGCTCGAAACGCAAAAGTATCACATGGTGGGTCAACACTCGGCGGTCAAACGCTGTCGATGGCTCTACAACTCGCTCATTCACGACCATCCGTGCTACAAGCAGAAGTTCTACGGAATACGGTCACATCAATGCATCCAGATGACCCCCACGGTGTTCAGCTGCACGATGCGATGCCTTTTCTGTTGGAGGGCACAGAGCGGGGACCAGGGACTAAGCTGGGACGAAATCGCTCTACCAGATTACGACACGCCGGAAAGCATCGTTGAAGGATGTATAAAGACACAGACTAGGCTCTTGAGCGGCTACAAGGCACACCCAAAAGCCAACCACGAGAAATACATCGAGGCGTTGAAGCCGAAACATGTAGCCATAAGCTTGACGGGCGAGCCCACCCTCTACCCAAAGCTTGGAGGACTGATCAAGGCGTTCCACAAGAAAGGGTTCACGACCTTTCTTGTTTCCAACGGCACGCTGCCCGAAGCCCTCCGCAAGCTTGACGAGGAACCCAGTCAGCTGTACATTTCAACGTGTGCACCCGACAAAGCTACCTTCTATAAGGTATGCAGGCCGCAGATTCCAAATGCTTGGAAAAGACTGAACGAGACACTAGCTCTGTTGCCAAGCTTCAAGTGCCCCACTGTCATGCGGATAACCCTTACGCGACACCTAAACCTTAAACATCCCGAATTGTATGCGAAACTCGTGGAACGAGCAGAGCCCACGTACGTAGAGCCGAAAGCTTACATGCATGTTGGCTTTTCGAGGCTCAGGCTAACTTACGCGAACACGCCGTCTCATGAAGAAATTCGAAACTTCGCTGTGTCGCTTGCTCAAGAAACCGGTTACGCTGTGCTTGACGAATCCAAAGAAAGTAGAGTAGTTTTGCTGAGCACGTTGAAGAAGCCTCTAAAATTATCGAAGGCGTAGAGGACGAGGAAATCCTCGTCACAAGTGTCGTGTCAGACAACGCCATCAGCTTGCTGAATACACTACGGAGGAGGCTTTGAAGTAACTCTCTAAACACTAATGTCGATTCAAGTTGATGCACAAACTCTTTTAAAGCATCTCTACGAATCACGTAGCAGTTCTGGAGCATACACCGATGTCGCTGAAGAAGATTCTGAGCGAAATAGAGAAGGAATTGAAGGAGAGAAAAGACATCAAGGATGAGCTTTTCGATGCAATGCGCAAGGCGACCAGGCTTTCGAAGCAGGCAACCTTCCACGTACACCGAGGACAGGTCAAAGAGGCAAAGGAGAAGCTGAAAGAAGCGAAGCAACTGCTCAACATGCTCGACGAAATTCCTCCCCCTCACCGAGAACTTGCCAACGCAGGCATTGTGGACGTGGCTTTTCAAGAATATTCCGAGGCTTGGATATTTTTCAAGCTAGTTGGCGAAGGCACGTTTGTTGGTCCAAGAAGAATACTCGTCCCTTCCACGTCGTATT
>CAYNAW010000095.1:0-2072 GCA_964395545.1 uncultured Candidatus Bathyarchaeia archaeon
CGTTTTTTAGCCGAAGAACACCTTCGCCACTTCGTACAGCTTCAGGTCAACTGTTTTTCGTTTGCCGATGACGTTTTTCAGCGGCACGGAGACAAAATCGTTTCCTCGGAGGGCCACCATATGCCCGAACTTGCCCTTGCGAACTAGGTCTATTGCAGCTAGTCCGTATCGGGTGGCGATAACTCTGTCGAAGGCTATGGGGGAGCCGCCTCGTTGAAGGTGTCCTAGCACCACGACTCGGGTTTCGATGTCGTCGCACTTTTTCTCGATCTCCTTCCCTAAGTGGAAGCCTATGCCGCCTAGCTGGGCGTGCCCGAACTCGTCCACACGGCTGCTGTAGACGATCTCCTCACCGCCCTTGGGCTTGGCACCTTCAGCGACGACGACTAGACTAAAGTTTCGGCCACGTTTCTGCCTCTTCCTGATGATTCTGCAGACTTCTTCGGAGTTGAAGGGTTTCTCAGGGATGAGGATAGCGTCGGCACCTCCGGCTAAGCCTGCCCAGAGGGCAATCCAGCCCGTGTATCGGCCCATCACTTCAAGGATGATCACGCGGTGGTGGGCTTCGGCTGTGGTGTGGAGTTTGTCGAGGGCTTCGCAGGCGATGGATACGGCTGTCTGGAAGCCGAAGGTGTAGTCGGTGCCAGCCAGGTCGTTGTCTATCGTTTTGGGAACGCCAACGCATTTCAGCCCCATCTGATGCAGCTTGTTGGCTACGCCGAGGGTGTCGTCACCCCCGATCGCAATGACCGCGTCTAGCTTATGTTTCTTGACGTTTTTCAGAACGCGTTGTGGCCCGTCGTTACTCTTGAAGGGGTTGGTCCTCGAGGTTCCAAGGATAGAGCCTCCTCGTGGGAGTATGCCTGAAGTGGTTTCAAGGTTGAGCGGGACAAACTCGCCTTCAACTAATCCCCGCCAGCCATCCTTCACTCCGACGGTTTCGTAGCCATAGTATTGGATTGCTTTCCTGACGATGGCGCGTATCACGGCGTTTATTCCAGGAGCGTCGCCTCCGCCGCTTAGCAGGGCAATCTTCATTTAGCTCGCCTTTCTGTTCACGGTGCTTTGCCCGAGCTTCCGAACAGACGCATCTTGTCCTGCACGACTGCTTTCATGGCTTTTTTTGCTGGGCCGAGGATTTTCCGTGGATCGTATTCCTTGGGCGAAGTGGCGAGGACTTCGCGGACGGCGCTCGTGAAGGCTAGGCGAAGGTCGGTATCGATGTTTATCTTCGAAACTCCCAGCGAGATGGCCGTCTTGATGTGTTCTTCCGGAATCCCCTTAGCACCTCCCAGTTCTGCGCCATATTTGGCGGCTTTCTCGATTATCCACTGGGGGACGCTCGAGGCACCGTGTAGGACGAGCAGGACATCGGTTCCCTTTCTGATAGCTTGCAGCCGGTCAAAGTCGAGTTTCGGCTTGCTCTTGAACTTATAAGCACCATGGGAGGTGCCGATTGCCACGGCCAAGGCGTCGACGCCTGTGCGTTTAACGAACTCTTTGGCCGAATCCGGGTCTGTGAGGATTGCGTCCTTCTCTTCAACCGTCGACTCTTCAACGCCTGCTAGCCGTCCAAGCTCCGCCTCGACTGACACACCCTTCAGATGGGCTATTCCCACGACTTTCTTCGTCGCAGCGATGTTTTCCTCAAAGTTAAGGTGTGACGCGTCTATCATCACTGAGGTGAAACCGGCTTGGACGCATTTCGCCGCGGTCTCGACGTCAGTTCCATGATCGAGATGGAGGGATAGAGGCTGAGGCGTGGCTCTGGAGGCTGCTTTGACGATGGTGGTCAAGTATTCCATTCCAGCGTACTTAATGGCACTAGGAGTAACAGCGACTATCGCGGGTGATTTTTCTTCTACAGCCGCTTCGGTGATGGCTAGTAGAGTCTCAAGGTTGTTTATGTTGAAAGCGCCGACAGCGTAGTTCTTCGCTACGGCCGCCGACATGATTTCCTTATTCGTAACCAGCATTTTCGGTCCCAGAGCTATGTTTTTGTCACGCCTTTTAAAGATGGCGATTGTGGTTGGATTGCCCAGTGGAAGAAGATTCGCAGGCCTCTGCGCGTG
>CAYNAW010000096.1:0-1989 GCA_964395545.1 uncultured Candidatus Bathyarchaeia archaeon
CCGTCGAACCCCACGTGCGCGCCGACCTCCTTGGCGAGTTTCGCCAACGCCTCGACTGGGTGAGGGAAGAGGAAAAGGCTGGCTCCGAAGACTACAGCAGTAGGCTTAACCTCAGCTATCCTCTCAGCTGCCGTCTTGACCTCGATATTCATTCGTTCTTTCGAAAAGGGAAGTGGTTCAAGACTTAGCCCAAGATATTTCGGCAATCCTCTTTTCCATAACCCCGGATAGCCTCCGTCTTCGGCAGAGGTGCACATCAGAACGTCGCCACGCTCAGTGAAGTTGGCTAGAAAAATCCAGTCTGCCACGTGTCCTGAAAGCGGGCGCAGGTCAGCGGCATCTGCTTTGAAAAGACGTTTGGCGGTTTCTTCCCCTGCGGCTTCTACCTCGTCTAAGAAGCGGGTTCCCATGTAGAAACGGTCAGGTGCAGTGTATCGGTGAGCCAGCTCCGAGGAGAGCAAGCTGCGAACTTGAGGGCTCATTATGTTTTCCGACGGAATAAGGTTGATGCATCTTCTTCCGCGCCATTCTTCATGCCGCTCGACTAGGTTTAGAACGTCTGTAATCATGTCCGTCACTTCAACTCATCAAGTTTCTTCGTATGCGAGTATTTACTGATTACGGAAGTGCTGGAGAAAAGGAAATTGTAATATGCTCGAGAGGGGATTACAGATAAAGCTTAAAATGGTCCTTTACTATGAAATGTCAACCCCTAACGAGTACTCGAGAGGAAACAGACATGCAGCAAGAAACTGATTTGAAAAGAATAGTGTCCTGCGTAGTTGCTACACTCCTGGTTTTAGCTATTTTCACAGCCGTATATACGCCCCAGGCACTTGCTACGGTTAGCGTAAGCACAGTTACCCCCTCTCAAGGACCTGTGGGAACCGTCGTTACCCTCACGGGGCAGATCACCACAGAGAATGGCTCCTACCAGATTTTCCTAGGCAGTAAGGAAGTTAAGAGTGGAAACGCGTCGGAGACCAGCGTTTCAGCCACGTTCACTGTCCCCAACGCAACTTCAGGCGAACATCTCATCGTGCTAAGAGATGTGACCACAGGAGAGAATCACACTGCTACAACAAAGTTTCGTGTCCAAACTGCCTATATTCTCAAGGCCTTGACGCCGCCTTCTCCTAATCAACTCCAGGAAGGCGAGAACGTGACCATTATCACCGCGTTCACTGGCGGCAATGCCACAACCCTCGTCAACTTGACAGTCACCGATCCTAACAACAAGCCTCATACTGCAACAAACTTCTCTATACCCCTCCTTCAAGACGGCTATGGCGAGGCTAGCCTCATATACCCCTCAATTCGTTTCGACGAGACCCCGCACACCTTTTACGTGGGTACCTACAGAGTGACCATGAGAATAGCCGACGCGACTAAGGCAACAGGTAACTTCGTTGTCGGATTGACTAACGCCACAGAGTACCACAGATTTCAGACAGTGTTTATTCAAGCCGCCAACTACACTGTATCCGACCTATTGACGGTAAGAGTGACACACATCAACGAAACGTTTGAACTGCCCCGAAGTGCCGTGTCTGGCCCTCTAGGGATTGTCACCGCAAACTGGACCATTCCGTCCAACACCAGTCTGGGGAGCTACATGGTGGAGGTTGAAAACACGCGCACGCAAACTCAAAACTTCACCATCGTATCCAAGTCCTTCACTTGCGAAGTAAGGACCTTGAATCTAGATAACGAACTTGTGGAAGGAGTGCTGGTAGAGGCGTGGAATGCGACCAGTCCCCCTATTGCCGGTAGCAATACCACGAGCGCCAATGGTACTACGCTCCTGAGCGTAAAGGCCACCGACTACACTTTCAAAGCCTTCTGGAACGCCTCCGACGGACCTAAGGCGTTGGTTGGGGAGACTTCTTGGATAGACATCGGTGCCACGCCCGGAGACCGCGTTGGAGTCCACGCGATTAACATAACATGCTCCCTAGTCCACATCAAGGTGGCCGTGGAAGACGCTGA
>CAYNAW010000097.1:0-1958 GCA_964395545.1 uncultured Candidatus Bathyarchaeia archaeon
ATTGCAATCGCTGCTATGATGGGAAGAGGAACTATTAACATGGCATTGTCGATAGGCGTCGTCTACATTCCCTCGTACTATAGAATAGTGCGCAGTCAAGTGCTAACGATAAAGGAGTTGCCGTATACAGAGGCTGCGCGTGCAGCTGGTGCGAAAGGACGGACGATACTATTCCACTATGTTCTACCAAACGTGCTTCCTTCAATCGCAGTTGTCGCTACAATGAATTTCGCAGATGCAATCTTGACGGCGGCAGGGTTGACCTTTGTCGGACTCGGAGTCGGGATCGACGTGCCCGATTGGGGATGGGATTTATCAAAGGGAAGAGAGCTTCTTCCAAGCGGTGCATGGTGGGTCATCACGTTCCCAGGCATTATGATCGTGCTTCTAGCGTTGGGGTTCACGCTTATAGGCGAAGGACTGAGTGAACTGCTGAACCCGAGACTGGAGACGTGATGATCTCGCCACCTTTGTTAGAGGTTGACTCGCTCACGGTCGACTACCAAACCCGAAGAGGCGACATTCGCGCGGTTGACGACGCAACATTCACCGTAGAAAAAGGCGAAATGCTGGGGCTCGTAGGCGAATCAGGTTCGGGCAAATCCACTCTTGGCCTCTCGATTATGGGCCTAGTTCCCTATCCAGGCGTCATTACAGCCGGTCACATCAGAATCGATGACACCGATATCACAAGACTTACGGAAGACAAAATGCAGCTGCTAAGGGGGCGGAAAATCGCCTTTGTTTTTCAAGACCCCATGACCTCTCTGAGCCCAGTTAAGAAGATCGGCGACCATTTCACCGAGTTCATCCGTACTCATGAACCGGACACCGGAAAAGAAGAAGCACTCAAACGTGCCGAATCCGCGCTGAAGAATGTCGGGATTCTGCCCGAACGCATAAACGATTACCCCCATCAGTTCAGCGGAGGAATGCGGCAACGCATCATGATTGCCTTGGCCATTGTCCTGAATCCGGAACTGGTGATTGCGGACGAACCAACAACAGCGCTCGATGTAATAGTGCAGGCGAAAATCCTTGACCTCCTCAAGAGCCTCGAAGACACATATGGCATGGCACGTATCCTCATAACCCACGACCTAAGCATCGTTCTGGAGCGATGTGACAAGGTCCTCGTTATGTACGCTGGAAGTCTCGTTGAGTATGCCGATAGTCGAGAATTGTACGCAAATCCCGCGCATCCCTACACACAACGGCTCCTACAGAGCATACCGAACGTTGAAGTCACTGACCAGAGGCTGGAGGCTATTCCTGGGTCTCCTCCGGACCTGCTGAGTCCACCCAGAGGCTGCAGCTTCTGCCCAAGGTGTCTGTGTGCCAACGGAAAATGTGAACTCGAAAAGCCGCCGCTTGTAGAAATCCGCCCCCGCCATTTTGTCAGATGTTTCAAGGAGAATGTACACCCTTGAGCGCGTTTGTGAGCGCTGCCAAACTGAAGAAGTACTTCCCTGTTCAGAAGAGCTTTTTCGAAAAACTGTTCACCCGAACAGAAGGGTTCGTCAAGGCTGTTGACAATATCAGCTTTGCAATAGAGAAGGGAGAAGTCTTCACCTTGGCAGGTGAAAGTGGCTGCGGGAAAACAACTGCTGGAAAGCTTCTGGTTAAGCTCATTGAACCGACCGCAGGCGAAATACGCTTCGAGGGCGGTGACATCACGAACCTTAGAGGAGAAGACCTGAGATCGCTTAGGAGAAGAATGCAAATGATATTTCAAGATCCCTATTCCTCTCTCAACCCGAGAATGAGGATAGGAACGGCAGTCGGTCATCCGCTCGAGATACACAATCTGGCAACGGAAGGAGAAAAGGAGAAGAGAGTGCTGGAAATGCTTCAAAAAGTTGGACTCTCACCTCCCGAGCAGTGTGCTCGTCTGTACCCGCATCAGCTGAGCGGAGGACAGAGACAGCGAGTCGCTCTGGCAAGGTCAATAATCACAG
>CAYNAW010000098.1:0-1852 GCA_964395545.1 uncultured Candidatus Bathyarchaeia archaeon
TTCTCGGATGATATGTCGCTATGAATCGCTTGACCTGTTCGGGTTCGCCCAAGTCTGCGTGGTCAGCTAAGAAAGTGAGTAGTTTGTCGTAGTTCTTTATCGTGTAGTCGCTCTTGCCTTCGTTCTTCATCCTGACGAGCGCATTCAGGATTAGTGGATGGGTTACGGAGTTAGAGGCTGGTGTGCTGGGCGTAACCCGTCTTCTGTTCAACGATGGCATTCAGCTAATCGGGCTACCCGCGCCTCGTGCAGTCTTTCACAGGCGCCTATTTGCCCTTGCACCCCGCAGGACAGCCGTTTCACCGTTTCGCGCTCAGCAAACTCGGCACCCAGCGTGCCACATCGTCCAACGCTGAGCGGACGTGTCGTTTCTGTTCTGTAGCCAAAGCTCTCGCCCTGCGTCCTTTCGAACGCTGCGGAACTGCACGGTGGACGGAGTTTCCTCAAGCCCACACCGGGCTCGGAGCCATCCGCCAGCTCACCAGCCCCAAGAAACAGTGGGCCATTCGCATCTCTTAAAGGTTTAAGCCTCCCAACGACTGATAGCATACAGACGGGTGCACCCCTGATGGCTTCAGAGGACATCGCGCTGGCGACGCTGACCCGCCTCTACGTGACCAAGCATCACCTCTTCTCGAAGGCGAGAAGGGGCAATGTCGTCGATACGGTTAGAGAGGTCTGCGGACTTCACGCCCAAGTCCACGCCACTCCGTACCTGTCCCTCTGGAACCGGGTGGACGGCTTCGAAAACCGCCAACTCGACGAGGCACTCTACACGGACAAGACTCTCGTCAAAGCGTGGTTCATGCGGGGCACCTTGCACGTGATTTCCTCGCGAGACCTCCCCGTGTACCACAAGGCGTTGCGGCGGATGTGGTTCGAACATCACGGGCGCTTCATGCGGGCACCTGACTGGCCACCGGCAGAAACGAGGAGAAAGCTAATCTACCCGCAAATCCTCGAAGCCCTTGCTGACAAGCCGCTTACACGGAAGGAGCTGCACGCACGAGTCCGCCTGCTGCTGAAAGGCGCCGCCGAGCCCTACGACAGGCTCTTCTCAGGCTGGGGCGGCATCCTCAAAGAAACAGGCTACGAAGGCTTCACCGTTCACGCGCAGCCAAGCGGGGTAGAATCACGCTTTGCTAGGCTGGACAGGTGGCTGCCAGACGTCGACTTAACGGCAGTCGACGAGGACGAAGCTCAAGAGAGGCTCCTGCTTGACTACCTCAAAGGGTATGGACCGGCCACGCTGCAGGACTTCTCGCTCTGGAGTGGACTCTTGGTCGACGATGCCAAAAGAGCCGCAGAACATGCAGCCTCGCAGCTGGAAGACGTACAGGTCACGGGGGCAAGGGGGCGGTTCCTGATGAGGAAGGAAGACCGCACAGCCTTAGACGACGTGGACCTTGAAGACAAGGTTCCGCCGCGTCTGCTGCCGAAATACGACTCCCTACTCCTGGGCCACAAGGACCGGAGCCGCCTCATCCGCGAGGAGCATAGGAAGCTCGTGTTCAAGCCCAGAGTTGGAGACGTCGCAGCCACTCTACTGATCAACGGACGCATCGTCGGCACATGGAGACAAAAGAAGACGAGGAAGAAGTTGACCATCACGGTTTCACCCTTCGAGAAAATCAGCAACGCCGACTGGGAAGAAACGAAGGACGAAGCGAAGGCGCTGGGCAACTTCATGGGATACGGCGACGTTGAACTCTCACTCACGTCCTAAGGTCTATTCTTCTAAGCGCGCCTCTTGCTTCCGCAAGCGCAGCCCCTTAAACCTCAACTTGGCGGTCAGGATTTTCTCAGTGGCAAAGAGCTTTGCGGCTACGTAGAGCAAGGCGACCGTAAACAA
>CAYNAW010000099.1:0-1774 GCA_964395545.1 uncultured Candidatus Bathyarchaeia archaeon
TCGTTCTTCTATCCAAACTCGGCGAAGAGCCTCATCGTCCTTCGGAAATCGTGGACGCTATAAGGAGTGCTTTGAAGTGACAGAGACAAAAATTATTCTTCAACATCCCTTGGCGAAATACTTGAGACAGGAAAGGATGCCCCACATATGGTGTGAGGGCTGTGGAAACGGCATACTCGTGAACAGTTTCCTCGAGGCTCTTGACGAACTTCAGCCAGACCTAGACAAAGTGATTGTCGTTTCAGGAATTGGATGCATCGGTAGAGCGGCTGGCTACATCAACGTCGACTCGTTTCACACGACACACGGCAGAGCCTTGGCTTTCGCCACTGGCGTGAAGCTCGCTAACCCAGACTTGAAAGTAGTCGTCATCAGCGGAGACGGTGATCTCTTCGCCATTGGCGGTAATCATTTCATTCACGCCGCCCGCCGAAACATGGACATCAAGGTCATATGCGCCAACAACTTCAACTATGGAATGACAGGGGGCCAATATGGTCCGACTACGCCTCTCGGCTCATGGACGACGACGACTCCTCACGGGAACATTGAACACCCATTCAACCTGGTCCACTTAGCCGCTGCTTCTGGAGCGGTATACGTAGCACGTTGGACAACCCTTCACGTTCGGAGGTTAAGAAACTCGATAGAGAAGGCGCTTCAAAAGGAGGGGTTCTCCTTTATCGAAGTAGTTTCACCATGCCCAGAGCTATATGGGCGATACAACAAGCTCGGAAAGGCTATCGACTTGATGAAGCAATATAAGCTGATATCGCGGGTTCAGCATGGATACGACCCGGCAAAGGCAGAAATTACCCCAGACCGGATAATATGCGGGGAATTTGTGGACATCGAAAAGCCGAGTTACGGACGGTTACTACAAGAAATGACGGCCAGAGTTCAACAGCGACTCGGAGGGAAAACTGAGTGAGGACCGAGATAAGATTTGCAGGCTTCGGCGGACAAGGCATCATTCGTTCAGGCCTAATCGTAGCGATGGCTGCCTGCCTCTACAGTGACAAGAACGCCGTACAGACCCAGTCTTACGGACCCGAGTCAAGAGGCGGTAGCTGCAGGTCAGAAGTGGTCATAGCCGACGAGGAGATAGACTTTCCAAAGGTAGACGACCCCGATGTGGTGGTAGTAATGTCCCAAGAAGCTTACCACAAGTACGTTGCAGATGCCAAGAAAGGGGCAACGATACTCGTCGACCCCGACATGGTGACGGATAGGAATGACCCTCCCAACGCCAAGATATACAACGTGCCAGCCACGAAAATGGCTGAGGAAATGGGCAAGACTATAATTGCGAACGTAGTCATGCTGGGCGCCCTATCTGCCCTTACCGACATCGCCCCGCCCGAGGCTATGAAGAAAGCCATTCTGCGGAATGTTCCCAAAGGCACCGAAGAACTGAATACATCCGCGTTCCAAAAAGGCTACGAATACGGCGAGCGCCTTAAGAAGTTAGATGTTCGCTAATCTCTTCTGGAAGGAAGTACACGGTGAAAGTCTGTGGAATAGTGGGAAGCCCGAAAAAGAAAGGTAACGTGGACATACTCGTCTCCCAGGTGCTTGAGGGCGCAAGAAGCCGCGGAGCAACGACTGAAAAAGTGTACCTGAACGACCTCCAAATAAAGCCTTGCCAAAGCTGCGGCAAAGATCCGCATCCCAAATACTGCCTCATCGCTGACGACATGAAGATTATCTACACGATGCTCGAAACATGTGACGCCATAGTGTTGGGCTCTCCCGTTTATTTCGACACCGTCAG
>CAYNAW010000100.1:0-1766 GCA_964395545.1 uncultured Candidatus Bathyarchaeia archaeon
TACGTCGCCGTCGCGTGTTTCGCGGATCCCATCCTTCCACATCTTGACGTTTCCGTATTGCGGGCATTTGGCGACGTCCATCACGCGTTCCTCCGCGGTCCAGATACTTCGCCATTGAGGTCTAAACGTCATGCAGGTCGGCTCCGAGAGTGACGGAGACGGAAGGGGGGAGGGCCCCTAGGGGCCTGCGGCTGGCACCAGAACTTTGCATGTTAGCCACCGCGTGTGCACTGAAGGTCGACCCGGCATCGAACCGCACAGGCTGCGCGGTCTTCTACCCACCACCAAGTTGCCCCGCTTGCCTTCGGTGGACCCGTGTAGGGGCCAGGGTTTGCAAAGATGATCAGTTGCCAAAGTATGTACCTAGGGGAGCGAATGTGGAGGCGACTAGGAGACAGCACCCAATGGCGAGGGGTACCTTTGGGCTGAGGGCCCTCAACGCGTTCCCCATCCCTTCGTTGTCGTCTCCGTATTTAGTTCTAGCTTTTAGAACAGGCCCCACAATCCACGCGCACGTGTGCGGCCGCCTCGAGCTGCCCCTCCAGTGGCAATAAATAGCCCCGTGAGCAGGTGAAACAATGCCGAAACATTCAGACTTCGACAATGCGCGCGCAACTGACTATCTTTTGTAAAGGGCATATAAGCCTCCGTTACACTGTAAGAAGCGATGTCAATGCCCAAGACTAAAGCAATAGTAAACATTCAAAACGTTGTTGCGGCTGCAGCCTTGAACCAGAGGGTCGATTTGAACGTGGTTGTCAAGAGTAATCCAGGAGTCGAGTATCGTCCAGAGCAGTTTCCTGGACTAGTATTCAGGCTTAAGCGACCGAAGACGGCCACGTTGATTTTTAGCTCTGGTAAAATGGTTTGCACAGGCGCACGATCAGAAACCGAGTCCCGCCGAGCTGTTATGACCGTTGTCAAAGAACTGAAAAGAAACGGCATAGTCATAGTCAAGACGCCGGACTTCAAGGTTGTGAACATCGTTGCTTCTGTAAGCTTAGGCGGAAGGGTAGATTTGGAACAGGCAGTGAGCAAGCTTGGAAAAACCATGTACGAGCCGGAGCAGTTTCCAGGAGTGATCCACAGGATGGACGAGCCTAGGGTGGTAATCCTGATATTCGCAAGCGGGAACCTTGTCTGCACCGGAGCGAAGAGAGAACAGGATGTTTATGACGCAGTGCATAAGCTTCACGAAATATTGGAGGAACAAAACCTCATATTCTACGAATAAAACTTCACATGCCAATCGCGCGCGAGTCAACAGAACCGGGCGCACAGTTTTGGTACTAACTATCAAGCAAAGTCAAACTGAACGACAGAAAAACGGGGAAATGCGGGAGATGTCTCCACTTTCAGCATGAGTACGTCACCCCGGCCACTTTTTCCGTAGGTTTTCCCAACCCCGTAACATCTTATTTGCGCTTGCGGTATAAGTGCATGTTGTCTATAACGTCGAAGTTCAAAGCGCGCGTATTCTGCGGTACTACCCATTACAGTGTGAGCATGCCCTCGTGGGGCTACCTCGTTTGAAGCCTTCCGTCCTTTAGAATTGTGTTTGTTTCTCCTTTGCTGTTGGCGATTGTCACCGTTGGCTTTGCGATGAGGAAGTCCATGTGGTTGGCGGATGGGTTCTTTCCGCCTGGCATGTCAAGGTTGTGTCCGAAGGCTATGTGAACTGTTTCGGTGATTTTCTCTGTTTCAAGGAATTCCTGTAGAGACTTGGCCTTCGGGTTAATGCCGAAGGCGAATTCTCCAACAACCTT
>CAYNAW010000101.1:0-1700 GCA_964395545.1 uncultured Candidatus Bathyarchaeia archaeon
GTGCCCTCCAGTTCAGACAAGTTGCACCCAGAGAGCTCTATGCAGTGGATAGCTCCCATTTCTTCTGTGATGTGGCTGAGGAACTCGAATACTGGGCGTCTGGTGTAGAAGAAATGCTGGTTCGGGTCTTCTCGGCCGAATTTGTGGCTGATCCCCAGCACGGCGACGTTTATCGCCCCACAGATGTTGCCTGTCCTCGCGATTCCGCCTCCGTAGGCAGTAGCGGTTCTAGGCGTCACGTTCATCCCGTAGTAGTGGCGAAAAATGGCCAGGTAGACGGCTTCGGCACAGTTCCAATGCTCCACGTTGAAGTAGTGAAGGGCCTTGTTCACAATCTCTTCTCTCGCTTCGGTGCTCAGCACATGGCTAAGATATGTATCCAAGCGTTTAAGGAAAACGCAAATGCGCAGTCAACAGAAAGTCTACACTCATAACAACTTCGCGTCTGAACGCTTATTAGAGAACGCATAAATCTTCTTACAGAAGGATTGGCGATGCTCGAGGGACTAGGACTCGTCGGGAACGCAGTAGTTCTCACCGTATCACTGCTGGTTTTGAGCAGAGCCAGCGACCTGACGATTCGGAATTCCATCAGGGTTTCTGAAGTGACTGGTCTCGGAAGAACCACTATTGGGTTTGTTTTGGTCGCTTTCTCCACATCATTGCCCGAGTTTTTCGTTTCGGTGTTTGCCCTACTCCAGCTGGGGAACATAGGCGTGTCGATAGGAAACGTCTTAGGCTCGAACATAATGAACATCTGTCTGATACTCGGCGTCTGCTTCCTCATCATCGCTCGAAAATCTCCTGAAAAAACCTTCTTCCTTCCGAGCATTGTAAAAGAGGAGGTGGGCGGGCTCTACTTCGGTCTCTTTGTGGCCTCGATTATTCCCTTGGCGCTGCTCTACATGGGCTACGCCAGCCAATTAATCGGCGTCATACTCATAGCAGTGTTTGCATTCTATCTTTACCAACTCTCAACAAGAAGCATGAGAGAAGAAGGTTCACTGGGAAAGGAAAGACAACAGCTTCGCCGCTACACGTTAATGACTCTTTTAGGCGCAGCCGGCGTTGTAATTACCTCCTTCTTCATAGTGGAGTCAGCATCTCTGATAGCCTCTGGCGTGGGTATTCCGCCCGTTATTATTGGAGCAACAATTGTAGCCTTCGGCACGAGCTTGCCCGAGTTAGTTACGAGCGTCGACGCTGTGCGAAAGGGACACATGGATCTGGCTCTGGGCGGCATTATTGGCAGTGGCTTCACGAATATTACTTTGATTCTCGGGGTGAGCTTGGTAGGGTCGCCGCTTCGAGTTGACATGGCTGCTTTCTCCGACTTGGTCATGTTTTCACTCATGGCTAACCTGATCTTGTGGTATTTCCTGTCAAGCGAAAAGATTGGTTGGCGAGAAGGTGCGGTCCTAGTCATGACATACGCTTTTTTCCTGATGATCAGCTTCAGTGGTCATAGTTTCTAAGGTTTAGCTTCTCAGATTGCCATGTAGGTTCCGATAAACGTGACTGCGAGAAGAATTAGGGACTCTGCGAGCATTTTCGCATAGCGTTCTTTCGCACTGGAGATCTTTCTTTTCTCCCAGCATTCTATGTGACAGGACACCTGAATGTCGCTCCACCGAAACGCACGCACACTTCGCGTTACTCTCTGGTGCTCGTCTAAGATGGGCATGCCACATTCGTAACAC